>JBBRXG010000004.1:0-67061 GCA_038248655.1 Gaiellales bacterium | reverse complement strand
TGGTCTACGAGAAGACCGGGCGGTACGGCCGTGCGCTGACGCCGTACGTGGGCTTCGTGCTTCTGGCGCTTTCGGCGGTCGCGTTCGCGCATCCGCCGTGGTTTCCGACGCCGTTCGCGCACTGAGGCCTGATTCGATGTCCTCCGGCCCTCGTCGCGGAGCGAGTCAGCCGACGAGTCGGTAGTCGACGCCGAGCAGCTGATAGGTCGTGACTGCTCGGCGGTCGAGGGTGAGGAGCGTCGCCCCGGCCTCCCGTGCCGTGGCGGCGACGAGTGCGTCGTAGAGCGCGCCGCCGGCGATGCTCTCCGCTGCGGCACGGTCGAGGAGCCACACGTAGCCGTCCGGTCCGAGCACGAGCGGCGGGAGGACGAATGTCTCCTTCAGGTAGTCCCGTGCGACCGAGACGGGCACGCGCTGGGGCGGAGGCAGCCTCGTCAGGACCGAGTACGTCTCGACCGCGACCTGCGCGAGAAGCGGCGGCTTGCGGCGAGGAAGGGCGGAACGGGCGATGGCATGGGACTCGTGCCAGGGCAGTGCCGCCGCCACGGCGACGCTGGTGTCGACCGTGTTCAACGGCGGACGCGTTCCAGAACGGCGCGCACCTCCGCGCCCGTCAACGTCGGCATCGCGCCCTCGGCCTCGATCGTGGCGCGCTGCGACCTCCTGGCGATACGCATCGGGACCGTCGTCGCCTCGAGCTCGATCCGGCCGTCGCGAAACTCGATGTCGACCTCGGCGCCGGCGGTGAGCCCCGCCTCGTCGCGCAGTGCTTTCGGGATCACCACTCGCCCGGCACCGTCGATGGTAGTACGCATACCATGAGCGTACCAGGGCGAAGGTTGGGAGTTGGGCTGTCGCCGCGGAGCGACGGGCGGACTTCGAACCGCCGCCGCCGGCGCTCAGCCCGGACGGCGTCGTCGTTCAGCCGGGCCCGGGCAGCGCAACCGACCCGAGCCTCTCGGACTTGGCAACGGCGAGGACGTCAGGGTCTGTCGTGACGATGCGGTCGCCCTCCTGCGCCGGGGCGATCAGGACGGCATCGGCGAGCGAGATCGGCCGGGCGGAGCGGTTCACGGGCCCGGCGTGCCTCGGCGACCCGCTCGTCCTCGCGCGCCTCACGGCGAAGCCGCACGAGATCGAGCGTACCGAGCTCCGCCGCGAGCGCACCTTCGGAGGCCGCGATCGGATCATCGGACGCAGGCTCGAGGACGATCCTGTCGCCCTGGTCCTCGAGCGCAACCGTGGAGGTGCCCCAGCGATGCCGGATCGCTGCCGGGATCGAGATCTGCCCGCCCGTCGAGATTCTCATCCGTCTCTTCATGCTCATGAAGGAAAGCATGAAGCGCTCCTCGACCGCTTTCGCTCGATCACTGGCCCAGAGCAATGGTTGCCTGCGGATGACATCGCCCCGCCGCTACCTCTGCTCATAGGCACGCTCCTCATCGGCCTTGCGATGCGCTCGCGCGCATCGAAGGGGCGGGTCGACGTTCCTGGCCTACTGCGCTCATCCCGACAGAGCGGTCGCGTTCGCGCGTCCACCGTTGTTCCCGATGCCGTTCGCGCACCGAACGGGCGACCCCGTTCGAGTGACCGCGTTCGAGGGATGCAGGGACGGGTTCCGAGGGTCGATGGCTCCTGCAACGGGTCGTTTGTCGGCCCGGGTCACCCGGCCAGGAGGTCACTCTGCTCGTCCGCTTCGGCATCTCGATCGCGGCAGTGCTCGCCGCAGCGTGCGCGACCGTCTCGTCCACGCAGGCGGGGGCGGCGTGCGGGCCGTACGGATACTCGTACGCCGGCGTCCAGGCGGACCGGTACGGCCACGGGATCTCGGCGGTCGTCACCTCGCTGGCCTCCCCGGCCGTCGAGAACGGGCACGTGGCAGGCTGGGTCGGCGTCGGCGCGCCGGGAGAGGGGCCCGGTGGGAGCGACGAGTGGATCCAGGTCGGCTTGAACAGCCTGCCGGGCACCGGGAACAGGCTCTACTACGAGGTGAAGCGTCCGGGCACGGGCGCCGCGTACGTCGAGGTGGCGTCGGAGATCGACAATGGCACTGCGATGCGGATCGGCGTCCTCGAGACCGCCGCCCGCCCCAACACCTGGCGTGTCTGGGTCGACGGGCAGCCGGTGTCGCCGCCGATCGAGCTCCCGGCCAGCCACGCGGCGCTCACGCCGATGGCGATGGCAGAGAGCTGGGACGGTGGACGGCCGTCCTGCAATCGCTACCGCTATCGCTTCGAGCGTGTCTCCCTCGCCCAGTCGCCGGGCGGCTCGTGGCTCGCCGTCCGCAAGGCTTCCCTGCTCCAGGATCCCGGCTATCAGGTGACCGGGCGCGCCCCCGCCTCGTTCGAGGCCTCGGCGATCCGACCGTTCCCGCCCGCCGCCGTGGGCTATCCGGCCGGGCAGAGCTAGTCGGTCTGGCGATCAGGGACAGACCTCGGGTCTGTCCCTGCCTTTGGGCGGAGCGGTGCGGCTCCGGCTTCTCTCGGGCTCGCGTGCCTGCCGTTCGCACCTCCAGCGGTCGTGCGCCGGAGCTCCTCGAGCAGGCCCGTGATCTGCGTCGACAGCTCCCTTCGCTTCTCGTTCGCCCGTGCACGCTCGTCCGCCAGCTGCCGTTCCAGCTCGGCCAGGGAACGCTCCCCTGCGGCGACGATCTCGGCTGCCCTCCGCTCGCCCTCCTGGACGGTGGCGGTCGCCGTGCGCCTGGCGTCCTTCTTGACCTCGGCGGCCGCGCGACCGGCGTCGCCGAGCAGGGTGTCGCGCTCGTTCTCGGCGCCGGCGGCGATCTCGTGTGCCTTCCGCTCCGCCTCGGAGACGATCGCGCTCGCCTGACGGCGGGCCTCGGCCAGGCTCCGCTCGGCGTCGCGGATCACCGCGGCCTCCTTGGTGACTTCGGCCGGCGGGCCGCTTCGCTGCCGCTCGGCGTGCTGCATCTGAGCGAGCCTGCGTTGGTCGACGCGATGCTGGCGCGACCTCCGTGTGCGTCGGGCGATCCCAACGATCAGCCAGCCGGCGGCCAGGGCGGCCAAGGCGGCACCGCTGCCGATGAGGGCGGGGAACACCGGCGCTCCGAGGGTCAGACGCCGCTCTGTTGCGGCGGCGCAGGCTGGTTCGGGGGAGCCTGCGACCCGTCGCGGGGCGAGCGAGCGTCGTCCTCGCCGGGCTTGAGCGCCGCCTGGAGGGCGCTGTCCAGCCCCGTCTCGGCCTCTCCCGCGGGCTGAGGCTCCGCCCCGGGCTCGGCCTCCGCCTCGGCCTCGGGCTCGGGCTCGGGCTCGGCCTCGGGCTCGAGCTTCGCGAGGGTCTGCGTCAGGAAGCTCGTCAGGCCGCGCTGCATCTCCTGGGTCAGCTGCCGGAGGCGATCGAGCTCTCCTTCGGCGTCGGCGCGCTGACGCTCGGCGCGCTCGGCCAGCGCCGCGTGCTCCTCCGACCGCGCCCTTGCCTTGTGCACGATCGTCTCCGCTTCCTCGCGCGCGTTCTCTCTGATCCTGGTCGCATGACTGCTCGCCTCGAGCAGGGTGTTACTCACGACCTGCTCGCGCTCGCGGTGGCGGTCGAGCTCGGCTCCCAGCCGGGCGACCTCCGCTCGCAGCTGGTCGCATTCGCCCTCGAGCGCCGCGTGCTTCGAGGTGAGCTCGCCGAGGAGCTTGTCGGTCGCGGTACGGTCGTAGCCGCGCCAGCTGCCGGGAAGCCGGCTCGCGAGGCTGGTCTCGCTCGGCGGCGGGTCGGGCTGCTGTTTCCCCTTCTCCTCCGACGACTCGGCCATCCACCGAATCGTAGGTAACCCGGATCGGAAGTGCAAACAGGTCGTGCCCGGGCGCTGAGGCGCTTTCGCAAACCGAGTTCTCGCCCGCTAGGATCGTTTGTCCCTCGTCCCAAGGGGAGACGGTGGCGGGGTGGGAAGAGAATGGGGAGACAACCGACATCCGGTAGGCCGTTGGCCGCATCGCCGTTGCCGTTGGCCGATTCGGCGATGCCCGAGAGCTCGTCGCTTCGCGACTATCTCGTCGTCCTCCAGCGCTGGAAGTGGCTCGTGTTGCTGGCCGCCGTTCTCGTACCGGCGGTCGCGGTCGCGCTCTCGCTCCTCCAAGCTCCGAAATATCAGGCCTCCGCCGAGGTCCTGCTCAGCCGGCAGAACCTCGCCGCCCTGGTGAACAACGTCACCGACCAGTCGCTGACCGGCGACCCGGCGCGGCTCGCGCAGACGCAGGCCGACCTGGCGCAGGTGCCGCAGGTGGCGAGCCGCGTCCTCGCCCGGGCGGGCTTCGAGCACACGACACCGGCGCAGTTCCTGGCGACCTCGAGCGTGTCTGCGAAGAGCGACGCCGATCTGCTCGTCTTCACGGTCCGGAGCCGTCATCCGGCTCTGGCCACCCGCCTCGCAACCCTGTACGCGGCCTCGTACATCAGCTACCGGTCCGAGCTCGACACCGCGGCGCTCAGGCGGGCGCGAAAGGGGGTGCTCGACCGGATCGCGGCGCTCCGGACGTCGGGCGATCGGGGCTCTGCGCTCTACGCCAGCCTCGTCGACAAGGAGCAGCAGCTGGCGACGATGGAGGCGCTCCAGACCTCGAATGCCTCGCTCGTGAAGCCGGCGACGAAGGCGGATCAGGTCGAGCCGCGGCCCGTGCGAAACGGCTTCCTCGGGCTCGCTCTCGGCCTTTTGCTCGGGCTCGGGCTCGCCTTCCTGCGTGAGGCGCTGGACACGCACGTTCGCACCGCCGACGGGGTCGCCCGGCGCCTCGGGCTGCCGATCCTCGCCCAGGTGCCGGCGCCGCCGCGGCGGCTCCGGAGCGCAGACCGGCTGGCGATGCTCGACAGCCCCGAGAGCGTCTATGCGGAGCCGTTCCGCATCCTCAAGACGCAGCTGGACATGATCAACGTCAAGCACGCCGCGAAGACGATCATGGTCACGAGCGCGGTCGAGGGCGAGGGCAAGTCGACGACGATCGCCAACCTCGCGATCGCCGCGGCCCGTGGCGGCCAGCACGTCATCCTTGTCGACCTCGACTTCCGCCACCCCTATCTGCCCACGTTCTTCCCGCTCGCCGGCCCGCAAGGTCTGACCGACGTCGCGCTCGGCCACGTCTCACTCGGCGAGGCGCTCGTCCCCCTGGTACTGGGCGAGGAGGTCGAGAGAAGCGCATCCGAGGGAGGCGGCGAGGAGCCGGTGGGGAACGGCTCCCGGCGGCAAGGGGGAAGTCTCCGCCTGCTCCCGGCGGGGGCGCTTCCCGCCAGCCCCGGCGAGTTCATCGACTCGGCAGCGGTCGAGAAGGTGCTGGGCGAGGTCTCCAGGCGCGCCGATCTCGTCCTGGTCGACTCCGCTCCGCTGCTCGGGATCGGCGACGCGCTCACCCTCGCCTCGAAGGTCGATGCGATGGTGCTCGTGACGCGTCTGAACGTGATCGATCGGTCGATGTTCCGTGAGCTTGAGCGCGCGCTCGACGGCTGTCAGGCGAGACCGCTCGGAATCGTCGTCACCGACGCGAAGCTGGAGCGCGGGTACGGGTACTCCTACGCCTACGGCCGACCCGGCGAGAATGTCGCCACGAAGAGACTGGAGTCTGCGGCCGGCGGCCGGGAGGCGTAGCTGTGAATCCGACGCGGCAGACCGGCGTTCTTCCTCCCGTCCGTACCGGCGAATTCGATGCTGCGCTCGACGAGACTTCACCGAGCCGCATCGAGCTCGGCCAAGCACGTCCGAGGCGTCGGCGTGGATGGGTGATGCGGCGGGCGTTGCTGATCGCCGACCTCTCCGGCCTCGTGTGTGCCTACGCCGCCTCCGTACTGGTCGCGGGAAACGGAGACCAGGGCGGCGATGCGCTCGGTCCGCTCGGAGAGGTGATCGCATTTGCGCTCACGCTTCCGCTGTGGGTGATCGCCGCCAAGCTCTATCGGCTCTATGACCGCACCGAGGAGCAGGACTACTCTCGAGCCGACGATCTCCTGGCCGTCTTCAATCTCGTCACTGTCGGTACGTGGCTCACCTTTGCATCGGCGAGGCTCAGCGGGCTCGCTCACCCGGACGTCGGTCGTGTCGTTCTCTTCTGGGCAGGCGCGGTCGTCTTCGTGGCGCTCTTTCGAGCGGCGGCGCGAGCTCGGTGCAGACGACTCCCCAGCTACCAGCAGAACGCGCTGATCGTCGGGGCCGGTGACGTCGGTCAGTTCGTCGCTCGAAAGCTGCTCGAGCGTCGGGAGTACGGAGTCAACGTCCTCGGCTTTCTCGACGCGAACCCGCGCGAGCGCGAGGATCGCCTCGGCGATCTGACCGTACTCGGATCGCCCGACGAGTTATCCGACCTCGTCCGCACGCTCGACATCGACCGCGTGGTATTCGCATTCTCCAACGACCGCCACGAGGACCTGTTGCCGCTCCTCCGGCAGCTCAGCGAGTTCGACGTCCAGATCGAGATCGTCCCACGGTTCTTCGACGTGATCGGCCCCGGGGTCGACATGCACAGCATCCATGGGCTGCCGGTCGTCGGGCTCCGAGCATTCACGCTCGAGCCATCGGCACAGCTCCTGAAGCGGGTGACGGACATCGTCGTCTCCGCTGTGGCGCTGGCGGTCCTCGCGCCGCTCTTCGCGGTGGTGGCGCTCCTGATCAAGCTCGACTCGCGGGGTCCCGTCTTCTTCCGCCAGGTGCGGATGGGCGCCGGAAATCGCACATTCCGGATCTGCAAGTTCCGCACGATGGTCGAGGATGCCGATGAACGAAAGCAGGACGTTGCCCATCTGAACGGGCACCGTCGCGATCCACGCATGTTCAAGGTTCCGGAAGACCCTCGGATGACGCGCATCGGCCGCTTTCTGCGGCGCTTCTCGCTCGATGAGCTGCCACAGCTATGCAACGTGCTCAAGGGCGAGATGAGCCTCGTCGGACCACGGCCGCTGATTCTCGAAGAGGACGAGCACGTCTGGGGCTGGGCCCGCAAGAGGCTCGCCCTCCGGCCCGGCATGACGGGGCTTTGGCAGGTGCTCGGAGCGGGTGAGATCCCGTTCGAGGAGATGATCAAGCTCGACTACCGCTACGTTTCCGGCTGGTCGTTGAAGACCGACCTGGAGCTCATCGTCCGCACGATCCCGGCTGTGTTTCGCGAGCGTCACGCCTACTAGTCTGACGCCAGAATTCATGTCCGTCTCGACCCTTGGCTACGAAGAGATAGCAGTCCTAATCGGCTTTCGCGCGTCGATGTAGAGATGCCAGCCCGCGCGACGCTCCAGCCATCGGGCAGCCGGCGTTCGCGAGAATCTGCGCCCGCCGGGGTAGGTTCGGAGATTGAGGTAGCGGGTCGCAAGCTTGACGTCGTCGAAACTGCGGAACAGTGAACGCGCTTCGGCTCGCGAGTAGGCCTTGGAAAGCGGATTGCCAGGACCGTCCGTGTTGTTCGACAGAAAGAGCCTGTGGTCCGAGATGTAGCGGAGGCCGTGCTCACGTAGCAGTTCGCGGTGGCCGCGAAGGACGCCAATGTCCTCGTGCGTGACCTTGGCTACGACCCCGATTGCGCGGGGCACCGAGAGAAGGCCGACGAACGCTCGGCGAAGCAGCATGATCGTCACGAAGTAATTCAACGAGTTGCGGTGGTAAACCATCACGATCGCCCGGCCGCCTGGCCTTAGAACTCGGTGGAACTCATCGACAGCACCTTGAGTGTCCGCCAGGTGGTGAATCACTCCGTGCGAATAAACGAGGTCGAAACTTTCGTCTTCGAAGGGCAGGTCCACCACCGAAGCGCGCACGAAATCGCCCGTTGCATCGCCAATCGCGAAGCGGCGTTCTGCGAGCTCGATCGCGGAGGTGCTCATATCGACTCCGGTATAGCGCGCACCTGCAGTTGCAAAGTGGAAGCCGTCGATTCCAATCCCGCAGCCGGCCTCCAGCACATCTCGGTCGGACCAGGATTCGAACCGCACAATCTCTGGAATGTGCGCTTCAAGGCTGTACCGTTCCGCCTCTATGTCTTCGAAGAATTCTGGCGTTCCGTGAGGGGCCGCGGTTGCTCGGAACCCCGGTTGATACTCCCGCCAGAAATCGCTCGGCGACGTACTGTTGTCGCTCAAGGTCGGGATCCCCCTAGATCGAGCTCCGACGAACGACGAAGATCAGAACGGCAAGGCTACCAAAGCGGCTCGCTTTCGGAGCCAACCGGCACACTGTGAAGCTGCGCGGTAGCTTTCAGTGCCGGCGCGCGGAACCTCGAGGGGGGATAGTCAGTTGTGAGGCAGGTCACATACAGACCACGAGACGGCGCGGTCGCCGTCGTCGATGTCCCCTCTCCTCAGCTTCGGCCCGGATGGTTGCTCGTCGGAAACCGATACTCGCTCATCAGTGCCGGGACCGAACGCGGGAAGCTCAGGTTTGGACAGCAGAGCCTCATCGGGAAGGCGCGGTCTCGGCCCGATCTCGTGCGCACCGTCATCGACAAGGCCAGGGTCGAAGGTGTGCGCCGGACGATGGCCGTTGCGCGCGACCGCCTGGACGCGCTAGCGCCGATCGGCTATTCGTCAGCGGGGATCGTGAAGGCGGTCGGCGCAGGCGTTCGAGGCTTTGGTCCCGGGGATCGTGTCGCCTGCGGAGGTGCCGGTTGGGCCAATCACGCCGAGGTTGTCGCGGTGCCCGAGAACCTCGGCGCGCGGGTTCCCGAAGGGGTCGAGCTGGCCGACGCCGCCTACGCAACCGTCGGCGCAATAGCGCTTCACGGTATCCGGCAGAGCGAAGTGTCTGTCGGAGATCACGTGGGTGTCGTCGGCCTCGGTCTCGTCGGACAGCTGACGGTGCAGATTCTCATCGCGGCCGGCTGCAAGGTGATCGGGATCTACCTCGACGCAAGGGCCATCGAACTCGCAGCTGATGCAGGCGCCTCGACCTTCGAGCGAAACGCGGGCGCCCTGGAACAGAAGGTGCTCGCCGCTTCAGCCGACATCGGGCTCGACTGCGTGCTTGTCTGTGCGAGCACGGAGTCGCCCGATCCGGTGCAGCTCGCGACCAGACTGACAAGGAGCCGGGGCCGCGTGGTCGTGGTCGGAAACGTGCCGATCGTCGCACCGTGGGCCCTCGTCTACGAAAAGGAGCTCGAGTTCCGGCTCTCCCGCTCATACGGACCCGGGCGGTACGACCGCGAGTACGAGGAACGGGGTCGAGACCTTCCGCCCGAGTACGTCCGCTGGACCGAGCAGCGAAACATGGTCGCATTCCTGGATCTCGTCGCGAGCGGCCGAGTGCGCCCTTCGGCATTGACGACGCACCGCTTCCCAATCGAGCGCGGCGCAGATGCCTACGACATCGTCAGCGGCAAGAGCGGGGCCCGGGTGCGTCCATTCGGCGTCTTGCTCGAATACGAGCTCGACGGGGAGGCGCACGATCAGCCTCCGCCAGCGCACCAACGTTCTCTCACCAAGGAAGTACGGCTCGGACTCATCGGCGCCGGCGCTTTCGCACGCGCAACTCTCGTACCTGCCCTCGCCGGTCTTCCCGTCAAGCTTCGCGCTGTCGCTTCCGAGACCGGTCTCTCGGCGGCGGACGCGGCTGAGAGGCTCGGCTTCGAGCGGGCCGCAGCCTCACCTGACGAGATCTTCGAGGACGAGTCGATCGGTGCGGTCATGATCGCCACCCGACATTCGTCCCACGCGCCGCTCGCAGCCGCTGCACTCCGTGCTGGGAAAGCTGTGTTCGTGGAGAAGCCGCTCGCGCTGTCCGAAGGCGAGCTTGCTCCTCTCGAGGACGCACTGGTCGGCGGCGGCCCTCTGATGGTCGGGTTCAATCGTAGGTTCGCGCCGCTCACCCAGCGCCTACACGACGAGTTCCTGGGACTGCCGGACCGTGTCATTCTGGCCCGTGTCAATGCCGGGCCACTCGACGACGATCACTGGATGCACGATCAAGAAGAAGGAGGCCGTCTCCTCGGCGAAGGCTGCCATTTCGTCGATCTCCTCACCCACCTTGTCGGATCACCACCGCGTACCGTGAGCGCGTTCGCTTGTGCTCAGTCGAAGCGGCCGCTCGAGTGCAGCGACAGCATCGTGGCAAACCTGAGCTTTGCCGACGGCAGCGTGGCGAGCCTCCTGTATTCCGGGGCAGGAGACTCTCGGCTTCCAAAGGAGCGAATCGAGGCCTTCGGTGGCGGAGTCGCGGCCGTGCTCGACGACTTCCGCCGGCTTGAGATTTACCGCGGGGGCAAACGCACGACACACAAACAACGCCAGGACAAAGGGCACCGAGCGCAAGTAGCGCGTTTCATCGCGGTGGCGTCGGGTCATGCGGAGGCTCCGTCAGCCGACTCGTATCTCATTTCGACGCGCGCAACCTTCGCGGTCGCGGAATCTCTTCGGTCGGGCTTGCCGGTCTCTCTGCCGTAGAGAGGTTGACTGGCACCTAACGGCTCATGGATGACGACTATGAAGACTTCCTGGTATCTCAGCCGCCTGGCTGCAATGTCCTTGCCCGAGGTTTGCGCTCGCGTTGCAAGGACCGCTCGCCATCGAATCGATGACGCCAAATGGCGGTTCGCGCGGCCACTGTGGCGAGCGAGCTGGGAACCCGGGCAGCGCCGACTCCTTGCTGCACCCCCGCCCAGGGCGCCACTGGGATTTCTCACGGCAGCCCGGGCGCACGAGGTCGCACGAGCTTGCCCGACGCACCCCAGTGCGGTCGTCGACCTGGCCGTCGCACGGCGACTTCGCTTCTTCGGTCACGGCGACGTCGCGCTTGAAGAGCCGATCGACTTTTCCTGCGACCCGATCACCGGCAGGAGTTGGCCGCAGCGGCATGCGAAGCTGATCGACTACCGGCACCACGCGCCCGGCGATCCCAAGGTGATCTGGGAGCTGAACCGGTGCCAACACGTCCCCGGTCTCATTCAGGCCTGGCTTTTCTCCGGGGAAGACCGATTCGCCGCCGCTGCGGTCGATGCGGTCCTGGGCTGGACGGAACAGCAGCCTCCCGGCCGAGGGATCGCCTGGAGCAACGGTTTCGAGGTCGCTATGCGGGCCATTTCCTTCGCACTCTGCCTCGACGGATTGCGCGGCTCGTCGATACTGACCCCGCGCGCCGAGCAGGCGATTCTGCTTGCGCTCTTCCAGCACGGTCGGTGGATCGTCCGGGACCCATCGACCCACAGCTCCGCGAACAACCACCTCGTCGGCGAGCTTGTCGGGCTAGCCACAATCGCGCTTCTCGCGCCCGAGCTCAGATCCGCGCCGACCTGGGAACGCCGCGCGGTCGACACGCTTGCACGCGAGGCCGAACGCCAGATCCTTGCTGACGGACTCGGCGCCGAGCAGGCGTTCACCTACACGCTGTTCGTGTCGGATCTCTTCCTTCTCCTCGTGAGCCTGCTGCAGGCGCAGGACCGCCCGGTGCCCGATCCGATTCTGCGTGCCCTCACGCGAGCCGGAGCTGCGCTCTGGGCTCAGCTGGGCGAGCACGATCCCGCGCCGACCTACGGCGACACGGACGACGCCTGGGCTGTGCGGCTGGAGGCTGGGGAACTGAGGGATCCGCGCGGCGTTGCGGCAACGATTGCCGCGTGCACCGGCTCGGCTGAAGCGGCACATGCGGCGGCGCGACTTGTCGACCCGATTGCCCGTTGGCTCTTCCAGGCCGGGTCGGAACGTTGTGTTGCGGATCGGTCTTCGGAAGCGCCAGCGGGTGCGCTGCTGGAGACCGGAGGTGTGGCGGTCCTGCGAGACCGGGGCAGCAGAGTGATGATGGATGTGGGCCCACTCGGCTATCTCTCGATCGCCGCCCACGGTCACGCGGATGCCCTGCAGGTGACCCTCTCCGATCAATCGGAGGAGCTCATCGTCGACCCGGGCGTCGGCAGCTACTTCGCGCATCCGGAAGCACGCCGTGCATTCCGTGGCACGACCTTCCATCCAACGGTCGCGGTCGACGGGCTGAACCAATCGGAGGAGAGAGGCCCCTTTCTGTGGCAACAACATGCACATGCCTGGACGAGCTACGTCGATCTCGGGAGCGGTGTCGTCGTCGGCGAGCACGATGGCTATCGCCGACTGTCGGATCCCGTCCAGCACCGTCGAGCGTTGATCGTGCTGCGCGGCGGACCGGTGCTTGTCTACGATCGGCTCGAGGCTGAGGGTGAACACATCTATCGTCTTTCGTGGCCCCTCCACCCGAACTTGGATGCGCTACTCGATCGCGAAGTCATCGTCGCGACCAGGGATGGAAGCCCTCGGTTACTGATGAGGCTCCTCGCCAGCGGCGAGCCCTCGCGAACGGCCTTTCGGCTCAGCAGGGGTGAAGAACAACCCTTTTTCGGCTGGTGGTCTCCGCGGCTCGAATCGATCGTTCCGGCATGGCACTGCGCCCTGGAGACTTCTGCCCGCGGAGCGATCGACCTGGCGAGCCTGCTGTTACCAGTCGCGACGCAGGACTGGCCTAAGACCGGACTGGAAATCCTCCGCGTGGGGCGAACCGTAGTCCTCAGGGCCTCGGTCCGCGAAGACCAATGGGCGGTGACCATCGACCTGGACGGGCATCCGCCTGTCGTCGTTGCACGGCCGCCCTGTTGACCGCTTGGTCGCGCTCCCTGTGTTTCCGCCAAAGGGACCTGAGGTACCCTTGAGCGCTCGAGCAGCTTCTGTTGCGTGGGGGGGATCAAGATGAGGGTCGCGGTGTTTGGACTCGGCTACGTGGGCTCCGTCTCGGCAGCTTGCCTCGCAGACCTGGGTCACACCGTCATCGGTGTCGATCTGAATCCGCTGAAGCTCGAGCTAATCGAGTCGGGGAAGACTCCCGTTCTCGAACCGGGCCTGGACGAACTGATCGCCAGGAACGTGCAAACGGGACGACTACGGGTTTCCGCGGACCCCGAGGCTGCGGTAACCGGAAGCGAGATCTCGATCGTGTGTGTGGGAACGCCTCCACAGCCGAACGGGAGTACAGATCTCAAGGCCTTGGAGCGGACCGCCGCGACGATCGGAAGCGCTTTGCAGGCGACATCCGACCGCCACACCGTCCTGATTCGCTCGACAAGCCCTCCGGGTACCTGCCGGAGGACGATTATTCCCACGCTCGAATCTCAGTCCGGGCTCGTCGCCGGACGCGATTTCGGTCTCGCGGTGTATCCGGAATTTCTACGCGAGGGGACCTCGATTGGTGATTTCCACAATCCGCCGAAGTCTGTAATCGGCGAAATCGACCCGTCGAGCGGTGAAGCCGTCGTGGCGCTCCATAGCGACATGCCCGGCCCCACCTTCCGCGTCCCGCTCGAAGTCGCCGAGATGGTCAAGTACTCGGATAATGCGTTCCACGCGCTCAAGATCGCGTTCGCGAATGAGATCGGCGCTGCTTCCCTGGAGTTCGGCATCGACTCGCATGAGGTGATGGAGATCCTCTGCTCCGACACGAAGCTGAATATCTCGACCGCGTATCTCCGACCCGGGTTCTCGTTCGGGGGATCGTGTCTTCCCAAGGATCTCCGCTCCCTCATCTACGAGACTCGTCGGTCGGATCTTGCGCTTCCCCTGCTCGAGAGCATCCTTCCATCGAACGATGAGCACCTCCGGAGACTGATCGACCTCATCATCGGCCTCGGGCGGCGTCGAGTGGGCATCGTCGGGCTGGCGTTCAAGCCTGGCACAGACGATCTTCGCGAGAGTCCGCTTGTCGAGCTCAGCGAACGCCTTCTCGGAAAGGGCTTCGAGCTGAAGATCTACGACCCCGCCGTCTCGTTGAGCCGGATCGTCGGCTCCAATCGCGAGTACATCGACCGGCGAATCCCTCACCTCTCCTCTCTGCTCGTCGACAGTTTCGACGAGCTATCCCAGCACGCGGAGGTGTGCATCATCGGCTCCGACAACGCGGTGCGCATCGAGGAGCTAGCAAGCAAGAACGGTCGCGTCATTGTCGATCTCGTCCGCCTCCCGGGCACGGCCGAGCTTCGCGGGAAGGCGGAGTACGTCGGCATTGCGTGGTAGCGCCCTCTTCATCGTCGAGGATCTCTCGGTTCCGCTGAATCGACGGGTTTGGCAGGAGTGCAGGGCTCTTCGTGAGGCCGGCCTCGAGGTCACTGTGATCTGTCCGCGTGGCCGGACGCACGACTCCGAGCCACATGAGGTGCGCGACGGTGTCGAGATCCATCGGTATCCGCTGAGACCCGCGGCCGGCGGGACGGTTGGTTACCTCAGAGAGTATGTCGTCGCGCTATGGCACACAGTGCGGCTCGTGCGAAATCTCTCGCGCTCTCGCCGGTTTGACGTCGTTCATGTCTGCAATCCACCGGATCTACTCCTTCTACCGGTCTGGCATTTGAAGCGCACCGGTACCCGGATGATCTACGACCAGCACGATCTCGTCCCCGAGCTCTATCTGTCGCGGTTCCGACGGAACCGCGACCTCGTGTATCGAGCGACGCTCGTGCTCGAGCGCTTGATGTTCCGGATCGCAGATGTCGTCATCTCTACGAACGAGTCGTACCGCGCGGTTGCCCTCGCAAGAGGGCGGAAATGCACGGAAGACGTGTTCGTGGTCCGGAGCGCACCTGACCTCAGCCGGTTCGTCCAGGTGGAACGTGACCCGACCTTGAGGCGAGGCAAGGAGTTCCTGCTTGCCTATCTCGGGGTGATGGGCCCACAAGACGGGGTCGACCACGCGATTCGAGCACTCGCAATCCTGAACGAGCGCCGAGGCGATTGGCACGCGATCTTCGTCGGCGACGGCGACGTCGCCTCCGAGATGAGGCGACTCACGAGAGACCTCGGGCTTGACGGCGTGGTGCAGTTCCCCGGGCGGATTCCTGACGACGAGCTGATGACGATCCTGTCGACGGCGGATGTCTGCCTTGCGCCGGATCCGAAGAATCCGCTGAACGACGTTTCGACGATGAACAAGATCGTCGAGTACATGGCGCTTTCGCGCCCGATCGTGTCGTACGACCTGAAGGAGGCCCGAGCGTCCGCGGGCGAGGCTGCGCTCTACGCAACGCCGAACGACCCCGTGGCTTTCGCCGACTGCATCGAGCAGTTGCTCGACGATTCGAAGCGGAGGGAGGAGATGGGAGCGGCGGGGCTCACGCGACTGCGCAGCGGCCTCTCGTGGGAGCACTCCGAGCAAGTGTTGCTGGATGCCTACGAACGGGCTCTCGGCTGACCTGTCCACGGAAGACGCCACTACAACAAGTGTCGATCTCGTTCAAACTCCACGAATACCATGGTGCCAATACGGCGCGACGATGCCCAGCGAGCAAACAGGGTATGGCCGTTCAGTTCGAAGTGTCCGAAGTACCGCGTATTGTGGGGGCGAAGCCCAGATCGCGCTGCGGCACCCTTCAACGTTGACTCGTCCAGTCGATTCTGCCAGTGCCGGTTGTAGCGTCGCGCCTTCGGCAGCCGCCGGATGATGACTGGCTCAGCTCGGCGAAGCCATGAGCACCAGTTAGGGATCGAAACTGCGAAGACGCCGGCCGACTTCAGTCGGAGGCCGACGAGTTCAACAACGCGTACCGGATCCGGCAGATACTCAAATACACTCGAGCTGATAATAAGATCCGCCTTGCCGTCGAAGTTCTCGAGAAATGCGACGATGTCCTCACAGACAAACGAGCATTTGGACAGTGAGTCGTTCAGGGAGCCTCTTGCAATCGCAATCATTGCGTCAGAAGCATCAACTCCGATAGCATTGAATCCAATTGCGGACAGCGTTGACGTTATTGCTCCTGGCCCGCAGCCCAAGTCAATGCATGCCGGTGCAGTGGTCTCGCATCGATCTAGTGCCTTACGTCCTACCTCGACGAACAACTTGGTTCGCTCACGGAAATCACGGCGGCCGTGTTGACGGTCGTAGGTGTGGGCCCATGCATCGAAGAACTCGGTCTGATCCGATCTATCGGAGCTGCGGGTCACGCTTGGCACAGCCTACGCGGCTCGATGGCTAGACTCGGATACTTCGGACGAGCGCTTGGGGGTGGGAACATCAACCTCGCGGAGCTTCTCGAACCAGATCAGCGCTGCGTCGCGTTCCTGCTCTTTGTATCGCTTCTTCGTAGATACCGAGAAGTCGCCGAAGGTACTGGTCGGGCGAAAAAGACTCTTCATAGCGCGAAAGCGCGATGCTTCCCAGGCGCACCGTCAGCCCGTCGTCGCAGAGATCGTGGATGCACGCTGCAAGTTGGGTTTCATCTCCAGGTGTAAAGAGCCTCCCGGTCTCGCGGTCGTCGATCAACTCGGCAAAGGCGCCATGTGCAGGCGCAATCACGGGCACGCCTCGGGCATAGGCCTCGGGAACCACGAGGGGAGAGACCTCATACAAGCGGGAAGGGACGATCAAAGCGCGGGCGTCGGCGAGGAGATTCATCGCGCGGTCTGGCGTCTGCAAGCCGAGGACCTGAACTGATTCGCCAAATTGGACTGCCGTAGATTCCACCGCGCCCCGAAGCGGGCCGTCGCCAGCGATCAGAAGGCGGCCGAACTCACGGCGCCAGGCTCTGACAAGGAGATCGGGTGCCTTCTCGGCCGAGAGCCGCCCGAGGTACAGGAAGTGCGCTCCCGGTCCCAGGCGCAGCCGCGCGGGCCCTGGTGCAAAATTCGGCAGGACATGTACTCGCGCCGGGTCCAACCCTCCGGCCACCAGTTTGTCTGCCGAGAACGCTGAGAGTGCGACGAAGGCGGATGCGTTCCGGTTCCACACGTCGAGTGCTCGATGAGCCGCGACCGCAGCTGCGAGTGGAGCGGTGGCCGCTCGCGAGTTTCGGTAGCACCCGTAGCGAACGGCGCGCCAAGGGATACGCCCGACGCACAGTTCGCACGGCTCGCCGTTTCGCAGCAGCTGACCTTGAGGACAAATGAGCCTGTAGTTGTGCATCGAGACGACTACTGCAGCAGCTTCGGCGCAAGGCGCCAGGACAGAGGGGCTGATCAGCGGAAAAGTGTTGTGGATGTGGACGATGTCGGGCGCAACCAGGCCCAGCGTTCGCTCGATGTCGCGCCGGGACGACCTCGACCAGACGACGCTTCCCGAGGCGGCGACCTTCCTCGGCAACGAATGCCCGATCTCGTCGCTATCGCGCTCGAAGGAGACGACTTCATGGCCCGCATCTCTGAGGAGTGCGATCTGCCGGTCGACAGCTCGGTTCTCGCCGCTCGGCTGATCGGAGCGGTAGCGATTGTGCACGATGAGGATCTTCATGGGGCGGCTGTTGCGCTCCGTCGGGATATGGGGTCGGACTCCAATACGCCGCTCCAGAGGCGTATCAGTCCCTCCGCCAAAGCTGCATCCGTGAACTGTGTTGCCCGCGTGCGGGCCTGATCGGCGAGTTGACGCCGAGCAGCCGCCGAGGAGCGGAAGTAGCGTTCCAGCTCGTCCCTGAGGGCCACGCTCGCGCCCTCAGCAACTACGACGCCGCCGTTTCCGATCACCTCTCTCAATGCGCCGCAATCGAAGGCGAAGACCGGAGTCCCGACGGCCATCGCCTCCACCGCCGTCTTGCCGAACTGCTCCTTTGCGAACGACGTGGTCCGGCTCGGGCAAACGAGAACGTCGGCCGCCGCCAACAATTCCGTGACCTGGGGCCGTCCGAGAACGCCGTGGGCTCGAGCCCAGGGATGGGATCTGAGCCACCCGTTCAAGAGTGGGTGCGAAGACTCTCCCCCGGCGATGGCCACCCGAACGGGGAGTCGCTCCGCGAGAAGCTCTGCCAAGCCAAGGAAGTCCTCCAACCCTTTCTCTGGTGCGAAGCGGCCCACGAACGCCAGCCTCGGATGCTCGGCCGAACCAGGGCCGAACCATCGATCGGGGTCATCGAAAGAATCAGCTGCCTGATCCGATTCAGAAACACCGGTGCCCGGATACGTCTCGAGAAGGATGGACGGTGCTAGGTCGCGGGCTACCGCGGTGCTCCCGCTCGACCACCCGATCGCGTACCGGCACCGCCCGAGGACACGCCGCGCGAAGAAGCGTCGTAGCGCACCCGCCGCACCTCGCAGCACAGGGCCGTTCTCGGCGAACTGGATGCCGACCGGAAGGCGCAGCTTGCCGGCAAGTAAGACCGACTGCACGGCAACGCCCTGCCAGGGCTCACATTCGATGTGGATGAGATCGGGCTCGGCGACGCTCGAAACTCGCCCGAGATTCCTCAGCAAGGTCGTGGCGTTGCGGCGGTGGAATCGGGTCTTCAGCACCTGGACTCGATACCCATCGCCAGATCGACTCGCGCCCTCGCCTCCCCAGAGAGTCGGCACGTCTCCTGCCACGGCGGTGACATCTATGCCGCGCAGACCCAGCTTCGCCAGCTTCCCATCGTTGAAGGGCGCGCTGTAGGTGCTCAGGGAGACAACCAGTATCCGCATCTGGGCTGCTACGGCTCGCGTGTCCGAGCGACTCTGCGTCCCAGGTACCCGTACCCGGCGAGAAACGGCAATGTAGCGACGCCGACGAGGGCCTGCTGCCATCGCGGCATCGCCCGCTTCCACTCTTCATCGGCCTGGACTCGCACGATCCCGCGCGCGAATCGAAGCCGGTTTCCGCCGATGGCGTGATGCGGCAACGACTCGTACTCTTCGGACGATCTGGACGCGCCTTCGACTTGGGGCGCGGATCCGCTTGCCTGATCAACGAATGCCAGGACGCGGCGGAGAGCCCCGTTCGGGTCATCGACGAGCGACTCGTAACGGATCAGCAGACGTGGAACGCCGCAGCGCTGCAGCCAGTGCAGCAGCGCATTCTTTGCATCCCACTCCAGCGCCGATCGCACCAGGCCCCGGCGGTTCATGGGTGTTTGGCTGAGCGTTGGATGGCGGTCGTACTCCGGCCGGGCGACGCCTTTCTTCGCCCACGAATGCGCCACACCGCGGCTGTCACGGACAAGGTGCACCAGACGTAGGTTGATGCCGGCCGCGCTGTGAAGGAGAAACGCGTAGGGCGGATCTTTCGTCGAATCGACGATCACGGCGCAGCCGGAGACTTCTCTTATCGTGCTGTAGATCGATCCGAGAACCGCCTCATATCTTCCGAGCCCGGCAGCGTGCTTGCGGCGCAGTGGCGGTACGAGAAGCCTCGTGACGAAGCGATGCCGCACATAGGCGGCGTCCAGACGTAACATCTCGTCGACATCGACATGGTTCCATCCCCCGAAGATCCTTTCGCCGACGCTGATCCAGAAGTCGCATTCACTGAACGGAGTACCGCAGCCGCACAGCTCGTCCGTTTGTATTGCGTGCCAGATCCCACGTACTTCTCCGACGGGCCAGAAACCGGGATAGTTGCCGAGCATCGCTGACAGGAGCGTGCTACCGCTCCGACCGTCGCCACCGATGTAGAGCACCAGCGAATCACCCGAGCCGGCCGTCTTCTGTGGCTGCTGGCTGACTCCAGTCATCTCACCCTGGCCGTCACGGGCTCGATGGCTGCGCGTGGCGCAAGCCTTGCTCGGAGGGACCAGAGGGCCGCTCCATAGAACATCGTCGCAAGCGCCGCAGTGACTACCAGCGCCGCCACGGTTTGCCCGGCGAGGTGCGTGCCCACGAAGCCGCCGCCGCCGTAACAGATGGCCGCACTTGCGACGACGATCACGAATGTTCCGTCGAATGGGTTGATTCCCCATAGTCGTCGAATCCTGCCTAGGGCCAGCAGGTTCACGAGCGCGATGCTTGATGTCCAGGCGATCGCAGCGCCGGTCATCCCCCAGCGGGGAATCAGGATTACATTGAGCCCGAGATTGACCGCGAACCCGACCGCGCTGATCGCCAGGATGACCCGGCTTCGGCCGCCCATGAGAAGCGTCAGGAGCGTCGGCCCTGCCATGACCTCAACGGACATCGCGAGGGAGAGAATGGTGAGCGCCCGTGCGCCGGGGCCGAACTCGGCTCCGAAGATGCGGACGATCAAGGGCGCAAACGTCGCCATGAGAAGGAAGACCGGCACTATCGCAGCCGACAGCCACACGGTCGTCATGCGATAAGCGAGGCGCGCGTGCTGCAACTGATCCCGAGCGAGCAGGGCGCTCAGCACCGGTCCCAGCACAAGGACGAGCGCAGCCAGTCCGAGGCTACCGACCATGACCAGTCTCGAGACCGCGCCGTAGATCCCCGCTTCCCGCGACGATGCAAGAGCGCCAACGAGCAGGACGTCGATCCAGAGGACGGCCAGCTGGAAGGCGTCGGCCAACCATTGAGGCGCCGTGAGCCCATAGATCTCGCGTGCCAGGACACCGAAGGGTCTCGGTCTGAGCTCTGCCCTCCGCTCGAGCCTCTGCGTTCGTCTGACCAGCCTCGCAACCGTCACGCTGACGATTGCGAGGGCCAGCGCCAACGGGGCGCCCCATGCTGCTCCAAGAGCAAGCGGCGACAGGGTCACGGCCGACACAGCGGCGACACACACGAGGCGGAGACTCGGCTTGCCGATGCTGTCGAGAAAGACGGTTGGCGTCATCGTGCCGAGCGCTCGGGTTGCTCCGAGCAGGATGGCCAGGAGCGATGCGAGCGGGACGAACGGGGCGAGAATCCGCAAGTAGAGGACCGCGTCGTGGCGATTTCCGCCCTTCACGAGTGCATCGGCGAGCGGCGACGCAAAAAGAACGATCCCGATCGCGGCTGCAAGCGACAGCACCGCAGCCGGCAAGAGAGAGACGACGATTCCACGAGGGATATCAGGCGTGCGGCCGAGAGCTCGGTATTCCGAGACCGACTTGACGACCGTTGCGCTGGCGCCGAACTGCGTGACTACGAGCAAGATCGAGAAGACCGCGATCGCCTGAAAGAAGATCCCGACTCCTGCCGGAGGAAGAATGCGGGCGATGAGAATTGTGAAAGCCAACGCCATTAGCGCGCTGATGATCCCTCCGGCGAGATTGAGCGAGAATCCGCCGAAGAGCTTGCGGGGAGCTATGGCCGGCACAGCTACGGTTGGGCTCTCGCGGCTCGACGCAGATTCGATTGGAAGTGAGATTCGGGGCGGCTCGCGATCGACATCGTGCAAGATCGGTGCGAGCGAGGTCTGGGCCGATTTGGCTCCGGGCACGTGGGCGTAGGCGGCTGCAGGGGCGTGAGCGAGTGGAGCGGCCGGGCTCGCAGCCCCTACACCTCCGACTGATCTCAGGCTCAAACCCAGGGACAGGCCAACCAGCACGCCTAGAGGTCCCATCACGTGCAAGTACACGATGGCGTTGTCAGTCACCATTGCGACAGCGACACCGATCAGCGCAAGAAAGGCCGCGGCATGAACGCGAGACTCGGGACTCGAGTCGGCCGTTCGACTCACTCTCGCCGCGTGCCAGGACCGCCAGGTTCGGGTCAGGAGCGAGGCATAGCCGATCGCCCAAAGGCAGGCGCCGAGCAGTCCATAGTCATGCAGCAGACGGAGATAATCGTTGTGTGGGTGGCCGACGGCTGCCGAGTACACATGGGTGATGAGATTGTCGGCAGACCCAACCCCGTGACCGATCCACGGGGACGTCAGATACGAGTGCCACGTCGTTGACCAGACTTCGGAGCGACCCTCGACGTTGACCGAGAATCCCCCGCCAATCGGTTTGACGTCTCCACTGTAGAACCGGTCGTGAAGGGGGGCGATCTCCTTGATCGCCAGGTAACCGACGCCCAAGGTTGCGGCGACGCCTATCACGAACCGCACCCATCCGCCGAACGTCCGAGGATTCAACCACGCTAGGCAGAGCATGATGAGAGCGGCCGCGAACGCGATTCGTGAGAGACTGAGCAGAATGAAGAGCCCGCTTACGAGAGCGAGTGGCCTCCCGAACCTTGCGCCATAGCGCCATCCTGCGGCGCCCCAGGCGACGCCGAAGAGCGCAAAAAGGGCGAACGATCGATTTCCGATCACCGCTCCCCCGCCGAGGCCACCCTGCACAAGGCTGCCGGCGTAGAGAACGAGCGCCACGATCGAGCCGAGTCCGAACACCTTTCCCGCAAACCGACCGGGCGATGATTCGGAAGAGGAAACGCGAATGCCCCAGAAGACGCTTGCGATGAAGACGAAGAGAACCAGAATCGTCTGAATCCCGGCAATCGACGGCGTGCCCCATGCGAGCGAGACCAGGGCCAGGATCAGGAGGCCGACGAATGGGCGCAGCAACCTCGTGGTTTCGCGCATTGCGGCGGTGGGCGAGAGCGCGAGCGTCACGGCCCCAACAAACGCATACGCGACCGTCAACCCAGCATTTACTGTGAATCGACCAGGCTGCACTCTGCCGGGCAGATCAACTAGGGCGCTCGACAGGACGACGGAGCCGGCGAAAATCATGGTTGCAGGCAACCGCATGACCTGCGAGCCTGCTGCGACCAGAGCAAGGAGTATCAATGCGGCGAGCGCCGCCCTGGGGGAGCGATTCACGAGTACGCCCAACCCCGCTGCGGCAAGTGCCGCAGCGAGCCAGTAGTGCGTGAGCCGGACCCTGCCGATCATGGTCAGGCGAGTATCGGATTGCCGGCGAAAAACGGCTGCCAAGGCGGCACTTCCAGGCCAACGACTAGACCTCGTCGCCGCTCAGTCACAGCGTGAACCGTTGCAAGCTTGACTTAGCAACTCTCGTGCACCCCAGCCACTGTACTCGCCCTGGCGTCTCTGACAGGTCGGCGACCGCGAGAGATAAGCACTCTGATTCTTCACCTGCTCTAACCGCGGGTCGGCTGGGTCCGGGCGTGGATCGCCTGACTGTAGAGCTCCACAGCACGGTCAGCTTTCGCGGCCCACGTGAACCCCTTGGCAACCGCGAGGGCTGCGTTGCTTCGCGCCTCCCACTCGGCGCGATCTTGAAGGATCCGCCCAATGACCCTAGCCGCATCTGCTGGCCAACCGACACCGCCGCGCACCCCGACCCCGGCCGACCCCACAAAGTCGCCGACAGCAACGCCGGCGGAATCGCGAAACACGATCGGCAGTCCATGGGTGAGAGCCTCCAGATTCTGGACGCCGAATGTGTCGCGCAAGCTTGTGAACAGGAACAGCGAAGCGGAGCCATAGAGCTCCTCCATCTGGTCGTGAGGGACTCTTCCTGGCAGCTCGACCGTGTCCGTTAGCGAGCGTTTGCGGACCTCCTGTTCGACGCACGTCCTTAGCCAGCCGTCGCCAGCGATGAGGAGACGGGCACTCGGCAGCGACTTGCGCAAGGCTTCGGCCACGTCAAGTGCCGCGAGCGGATCCTTGCGCGCCTCGAGCTTCCCTACCCAGATCACGATCGGGCGACCGCTCGGCCGCTTGGGGGACCCAGGTGGAAGGAGGTCGATACCACCGTCGATCATCAGCTCGGATCTAGGTTGATAGCGGCGAGCAATCCGAAGCGTTTGCGTGTTCGCGCAGAGGACGGCGGCGGCTGGGCTGAGTCTGTGCTTCATCGCCGGTCTCCTTCCCAGGGGGCCGACGAGAACTGATCTCATGACCTCCAGTGCCCCGTGAACGTCGCCGGATCTTCCAAAGAGACGGAGCGCGTCGGCGACGGGTGGAACCTGGCCGCCCCCAACCGGACCAATGAGGTACGGCAGGGGAAGCTCGGTCACGAACGTTCGGAGGAAAATGTTCCCGAACGTAACGTGATGCGCGACATCGACCTGGTCAACCAGGGACCGCGCCGCCTGTTCTGCCGCGCGCTGCCAGAGTTGGTAGTGCATTAGGAGTCGATGCCACACCTTCTTACCGGGCACTTCACCTTTCCACGGATCAATTCGATCAGGTGGAAGCACCCAGTGAAAGCGAAGCTTGCTTGCCAATAGATCGTCATCTCGAAGGCGACCTTCGATTACATCTCGAGCCATCGGGTGTGCAACGACTTCGATTCGCTCGACGCCCGGATGACGAGCGAGAGACTCTGCCCATCCCCATCCGATTTTCGGTTCGCCGCCGCGGGTCGGATCGATCGTATGGGCACCGAGCAGCACTCTCATGGCGCGCCGAAGGAATGATACCGATCAGTCAATTGCAGGCGTGGTGTTCCCTGAATCCGCCGACATTGCCTGGAAGCGCGCCGGGCGCCTAGAGAGCGCCCGCCTGCACAAGGCTCTGCCGGAGAAGGGGGATGAGTTTTGGGGCAAGCTCGGCGCTGATGTGACTTCCGTCCGTGAAGGCTGGCGTCCGATCAATGACTGGCGGGCAGGCTAGGTCCACGCAAAACCAAGGCGTCGTATCGATGAACGGATCGTTGAACAGTGCTGCAGCGTGGCGTTCGAGCGCCACGGCCGAGAGGTCGCTTTCAGAGAGTCGACCTTTGCAGGAAGAGATGTCGGTGTCGCCGCGCAGGCAGACGGTGAAATTCGGAAGGACGTCAGGAGTATGACCGAGGACGACAACCTGCTTCGCGACGCTCGCGAAGCGGCTGAGGGCATCCAGCATCTGCTGTTGAGAACGCACGCCGCTCTCGGAGAGGATAAGCAAGTCAACGCGAAGCCTCTTCAGCTCAACGAGTGTCTGTGCTTGAAGTGCACGGCAATCTCTGTTCTGAAGGGCCTCCTTGGGGGCGACGTTCTCTGAGCCGCCGGACCATCCACACCACGCGCGAGAGAATGGATAAAGCGCCCATGTCTGTGGATCGAGAGCGCCTTTCAGTGTCGCTAGCCACATTCCCGCGTGTGAGGCGCCGGTGATCGCCGCAACTTGCACTGCATTGTGGTTCCCCCATCTACACTCTTGTTCGTGCTCCACAATCGAGAGACGGTACTTGTTGCATGGTGTTGCGACGTTCGCCAAGTGCCTCTGTAGGGGCTGCAGGTTCGCGGGAAGTACGCCAACGGCAAGCCCCTGGCGAACATGTGCTTGCCATCGCGATAGGAGCTTGGCGTACGCAGCGACACGGACGCCACGAGTTGGAGCTCTGCGTTTCGCAACCGTCGGTCCGATAGCAGGGGCCGCCCGCGGAGCCGACTTCGCCAGTGAGACGTCCGAGGAGCTGATCGCGACGACATTCTGTGTTTTCTGCCCGTAGTTTCTTGCAAGCGCGAACAGCGTGGCGAGGGCGGCAGCAGACACGAGCGCAGCGACAACGAACCCAAGCCGCTGCAGGTCGTGACGTTCGAGGAATCGCTCGACACGGCCGTTGCCGTAGCTGATCGATATCTTGCGGAACGGACGCTCGATGACGTAGAAGCTGACGGTTGCGCTGACGAACGTCAGCGCCAAGATCGCAGCGCGTGTCGAAGGCCTTCCGCTCTCCTGCGGAAACCGCGCTGCAACAAACACGATGAACGGCCAATGCCATAGGTAGAGCGAATAGGAGATGCGCCCCACGAAGCGCATCGGTGCGGCGCTCAGGAGTTGGTTCGGCAGCGGTGAGGGGTTAGTGAGGCCCGCCACGATCAGGAAGGCGGCGCCAAGGGTCGGGAGCAGCGCGATATATCCGGGGAACGCGCTGTCGGGGTCGATTACGAAGCATCCCGCCAGCAGTAAACCCACCCCTGCCAAAGAGGCGGCAGTTGCTTGGCGAGTACGGATCGTCGTGGCGGATGTCGTCGCAACTCCGATCAGTCCACCGAGCGCCAGCTCCCAGGCGCGCGTGAACGTCGAGAAGTACGCGCTCGCCGGATTGGCGTGCGTGTCTAGAACCGACCATGCAAATGACCCTACGCCAATAGCAGCGAGTGCTAGCGCGAGCCGGAGGCGCCAGCCGATACGTCTGCCGCAGATCCTTAGGCCGTGGCGACCGGCGACCATGAGAAACAAAACAGGCCAAACAAAGTAGAATTGCTCTTCGACTGCCAGCGACCAGTAGTGGTTGAAAGGAGAACTCGTGGCAAGGTCGGCGGCGAAATAGTCGCTGACCTGACGAATGAAGTTGATGTTCGAGCCGAACAGTGCCGCCCACAAAGCATCGTGCTGCACCTGCTGAACGCGCAGCGAGTTCAACAGCAGATGCGAACCGACCACGATTGCTGCGATGACCGCGATAGCAGCCGGCAAGATCCTTCTCGCACGCCTGAGGTAGAAGCGGACGATCGAGATTGACCCGCGGCCGTGCCTCACCGTAGTCTTCTCTGCGTACTCGGCAGCCAGAAGACTGGTAATCAGGTAGCCAGAGATGACGAAGAACACGTCGACGCCAATGAACCCGCCGTGGAACCCTCGAAATCCCAAGTGGTCGAAGATCACCAGGAGGACGGCCACCGCGCGGAGACCCTCAATATCTGCCCGAAAGCGAATCACACCGACCTATCCCGTCGAGCCTCTTCTTCTTCCCCGATGGATCCTTGACGAGTTCGGGTCTCGCGTCAACCGCCACAGGTCAGCGCGCTGATGCTGCGATGATCCAGGGGGGGGGCGGCCCAGGCGACCTCCGCCATCAGCGCCGACCGACTATTTCGTCGAACGCGAACTATGACAAGTCGACACGATCCGTCCTCCCTGATCGCTACCTCGGACGTCCACTCCGCGCCTGTGAGCTTGCCATCGAATTCGTGACGTCGTTGGCTTCGCCAGGAGAATGAAAGGGCAACGCATCCGACGTAAATCTCGGCGACAATGCCTTCGAAGCCGTTGTTTGAGACCTAGTTGTCTTTCTCGGTCAGCGCGTACTCCGCGGTGAGTACGACGAGCCCGCAGCTAGCCGCCGCAGGTCGAGACGATCAGCCCGTCTCGGTCGTTTCCGACGCTTCCCCACTGCCCGGTTGTGAGCTTGCCGTCGAGTGCGCGACTCGATGGGCTTCGCCAGGCAAACGGATAATCGATGCAACCCAAGTAGTACGTGTTGTGAGAGAAGCTGTTGTTCCGTGTGAAGAAGTAGCTTGGGTCGTTGACCCCTTGCGCCATTCCCGTCTGCCCGCGCCCCATGGAGATTCTGTTGTCGTGGACGCGAACATCGTGAACCTCGTGAGGGCCGTAGAGCCCGCTCCCCCGAGCAGTCTGCGTGACTCCGATGCCATTCCAGTTGTTGGCGACAAGGTTGCCCACCACATCGGCGTTCGGTGAGGAAGCGACGAGGATCCCCGCTCCGTCGAGCCAGCCCGATCGCGTCCCGAACCCGTTGTTGACGACCACGTTGTCTTTGATGAGCGAGTCGTAGCTGATCTCGTCCACGATGCCCTCGAGGCTGTTGTGCGAGACGTAGTTGCCCTCGTAAGTCGTGTGAATGTTGTCGATATCGCTCCAGAGACCAGGGCCATCGTTGTCGTGAACGTAGTTTCCCCGGACGACGAGACCGTTCGTGAGAACGAACTTCGCGCCACCGGCCTCCCAACGACCGCTGAAGCGAGCCGTATTGTTATTGGCCAGTTCGTTGTACTCGATGAGCTTCCCCCCGCCGATCCCGAGCTGACCGTTGTCGTGAATCGCGTTATGCCGAACGACGTCGCAGTTCTTCAGGCCAGTTCCGTGGTTCAACGATATGTCATTGTCTTCCACGGTCCACCCGACTCCACAGTTGACAGCTCCAGCTTGCGCTTGGTTCGCGAACTTCTGAATCGCCAGGCCGCGGACAGTGACGCTGCTGCCCGAGGTCTGCCAGCCCTGGAACGCGCCCGGGGATATCGCCACCTCCACCCCGTGGCCACGTGGGTCGTCGGCGAGGAAGATGGCGTGCGCGCTGTAGTCGAAGAAGAACCGTCCGCTCCGTAGCTCGGAGAGGCTCATGACACGGGCGAGCGGCCGATTGTCGAAGTAGACATCGTGTGCGTACTTGCACCCTGTGAATGCGGGTGAGTCGCATGTGCCCTTGAGAAGCGTCTCTTGCTCCATCTGCCCGGCGGCCCCCCACGGACGACCGGAGCTCGTGCCCGATCGGACGAAGAGAGCGGAGATGTCCACTGCCCCGTTGAGGATCGCGCCTGGCTCGCCGATGAAGCTGTCGTTCGCTCGGGGCACGACCTGGGTTGACATGCGATGGGTGCCTCGCGTGATGCAGAAGGTCGTACCGGGCCCGTGCGCGGTGACCGCCATCGTCAGATCAGTGTCCGTGTTCACGACCACGCCGGAACACGACGGCGAACCCCTCTGCGGCCCGACATTGGAAGGAGGGGCAGGAACCAGCAGCGGCCCGATCCCCGAGGGGGTGGAAGCAGCCCTGGCCGGTCGATCCCGAGATGGTCTCGCAGAGATCGTGTTCGGTGCGGAGGCGGCCGAAGCGGAGCCGGCGCCCAGAGCCCTACTCTCGCCGACAGCCGATGACGCCAGGAAAAGCGCCGCTCCTCCGCAAAGCAACGGTGCGGAGAGGAAGCGCCAGCTCCGATCGGCGCTTACTGAGCGTCGTTCGTCCTTGACAAACCACGATCGGAACCGACGCAGACTTCGAGAAAGGGCGTGGCGCTCCACCTTCCGTGCCGTCGGCAACTGTCAGGGCAACCGCTATCCCTCACGCAGGTTGAGACGAGGGAAGACGGGAGCTGCGGGACTGAACCCGCGACCTCAGCGCGTGCGGGCATCGCGCGCCTGTTAGCGTCAGATGATCGGCCAAGGAGGTTCCATGAGCGATTACAAGGTTGCTCGGCTCGACGAGATCGACGGCTTCGACTACCGCCAGGAGACGCGGATGCAGCCGGTGCGTCACCACCTGGGGATCACCGCCTTCGGCACCAACGCCTGGACGGCGGAGAAGGTCGGCGACCGGATCTTCCCCGAGCACGAGGAGGACGAGGGCAACGAGGAGCTCTACGTGGTCGTGCGCGGGCGCGCCCGGTTCGAGCTCGGGAAGGACACCGTGGACGCTCCCGCCGGGACGCTCGTGTTCGTCTCGCCGGAGACCACCCGGACCGCCTTCGCGGAGGAGGCAGGCACGGCGGTGCTCGCGGTCGACGCGACCCGGGGCAAGGCGTACGAGCCGAGCGGCTGGGAGATCTGGGCGCCCGCGCACCCCCTGTACGAGGCGGGCGACTTCGCAGGCGCCGTGGAGCAGGCTCGTGAGATCGTCGAGGCGAACCCGGAGTACGCCGCGCCGCTGTACAACCTCGCCTGCTGCGAGGCGCAGGGGGGGATGACGGAGGAGGCGATCGGGCATCTGCGCGCTGCGATCGAGCTCCGACCCAGCCTCGGCGACCTGGCGAAAGAGGACACCGACCTCGACCCGATCCGCGACGAGCCTGGCTTCCTCGAGCTCTGAGGGACGGACCTCGAAGATCGGTCCCGCCAGAGCAGGGCACAGGCGACGCTCTGCCCGGGTCGCGCGGTGTGCCGCTTGTTCGACGCGGAGCAGACGACGAACGCGCGCACGTCGGCGCCGCCCGGGGCCGACTCCCTACGCGAAGCGGGGGTAGAGCGTCATCCCGCCATCGACGAAGATCGTCGAGCCGACGACGTAATCGGCCTGGTCGGAGGCGACCCAGGCGACCGCCCGGGCGACGTCGGCCACCTCGCCCCAGCGGCCGTAGGGGATCTCGGCCTCCACCGCGGCCTTGCGCTTTGGATCGGCGAGCACGTCCGCGTTGATCGGCGTTGCGATCGCTCCGGGGGCGACCGAGACGACGCGAATGCCGTGCGGGGCGAGCTCGCGCGCGATTGATTCGGTGAACAGCTTCTCGCCGCCCTTCGAGGCGCAGTAGTGGGAGAACCCCTCCCAGGGGATGACCTCGTGCACGCTCGTGATGTTGACGATCGCACCGCGGACGCCGTCGGCCAGCATCGCCCGCGCCGCTTCGCGCGGCAGAGGAACGTGCCCGTGAGGTTGACGTCGATCACCCGACGCCACCACTCGAGCGGCATGTCGACGAGCAGGAACGGATTCTCGATCCCGGCGTTGTTGACGAGGAGATCGAGACCGCCGAACGCCTTTCGCGCCTCGCCGATCGCCCGGACGACATCGTCCTCCGAGGAGACGTCCGTCTGTACGACGATCGCCCGCCCGCCGGCGCGCTCGATCCGCTCGACCATCCCCTCGGCCACAGACGGGTCGCCCAGGTAGTTGACGGCGACGGCCGCCCCGTGGGCGGCGAGCTCGAAGGCGACGCCCTGACCGATGCCGGAGTCGGCCCCGGTGACGAGCGCCCTTCGACCGTTCAGCAATCGCTCTGCCTCGGGCCGCAGGCTGAGCTCGGACGCTGTCACGAGCCCGTCATCGCAAGATCGGACGACCAGGGTCAGCCCGGGCAGGAGCTCCGGTATGCAGGCTTGCGGACGAGAATCGCGATGGCGACACCCGGCGCGACGGGTTGCCACCGGTTGCTGCCGGTTGGCTCGATGAAGGCTCGATCGGGACCGCTCGTCTCGACGCGATCGTCGGCTTCACGGGCGGGCGGTGAACAGGCGTCGCTCCCTACCGAGGTTGGATGTCCACTCGAGGCGGCTCGCCCCGGCGAAACGCAGGTAGGCGCGGAGGGCGTCACGCATGGCGTCGACAAACCCCTCGGCGCTACGCGGCGCGAAGCCGTCCTCCCACCAGACGTCGAGCACCTGCACCGAGCCTTCGTCCCGGTCGATCCGCGGCTCGATCCGGCCGACGAAGCGGTCGCCGAAGACGATCGGGAGCACGTAATAGCCCCACCGGCGCTTTGCCGGCGGGAAGAAGCCCTCCCACACGTAGTCGAAGTCGAACAGGCTCGCGAGGAGGGCGGAGTCCCAGAGCAGCGAGTCGAACGGGGCGACGAACGCGACGGAGGGGGTCGGCTGCGGCGGCGCCTGCAGCAGATCGACCTCCTCGGCGAGGACGAGGCGCTTGCCGCGCACGCCCTCGACGTCGACGGGCACGAGCGCGCCGAGCTCGACCAGCTCCTTGCGCAGCTCGTTGCGCTCCGGCGGCGGGGCGATGCGGGCGAACGTGCCGCCGGCGCCGCCGGGGCCGAGCAGGCCGTGGGCGCGGTACCGGGACAGGAGCTTGTGCCGGACCTGTTCTCGCTCCGGCACCTCGCGCGCGAGCAGCTCGGCCGGGAGCAGCCGTTCGAGGAGGTCGTAGTACCGGAGGTTCCCGTCGCGCCGTGCGAGGCCGATCGCCCCCGTGACCGTGTACGCCTCGAGCACGGCGCGCACGGCGTTCTCCGGCATCCCGAACCAGTCCTTCGTCGGGCCGCTCTCCCGCTCGAAGTCGGCCGAGGACAGCGGCCCCTCCGCCCGGATCCGCTCGAGCACGCGCTCGGCCACCGCGGCGTTCTCGGCGAGGGCGGCGGCATGGAAGCTGGGCCCCTTGCGGCCCCAGCCCAGACGAAACCAGGGAAACTCGCCCGTCGGGACGAACGACAACGCCTTGTTGGTCGCCTCGAAGATCTCACGGCGCTCGTACAGCTCGTCGCACCAGGCGGGCTCGTAGCCGGCGACGCGCGCGTGCAGCACCAGGTCGTGGTTTCGGCCGGCGACCGCGATCGGGTCGAACTGGATCGACCCGAGCCTCCGCAACACCTCGAGCACGGCGTCCGGACCTCCCTCGAGCGACCGCGCAGGCGCGAGGAAGTGCCGCGCGACGAGGAACCGGCGGGCGGCTTCAGCTGCGACCCTCACGGAGCGGGACGCTACCGGCTCGACTGACGAGTGATCGGAGCAACATTCGCGAACAATGGCCGGCCGGCCCCGGCTGCGGTCGCAGCCCCTCGATTGCCGGTGCGCCGTCAGAGAGACAGCGCACGCTCGTGCGCCGCTGGATCCGCGGGATCGGCGTGCGTCGGCAGAGCGAGGCGACGCGGGCGGCAGCTCGCGCCGCTCTCCACCGAGCTGCTCCGCGCTGGCATCTTGTCGCGGTGATCGTCTGGACGATCGGGCACGGGACTCGACCCGTCGAGGAGCTCGTGTCGGTTCTGCGCGAGGCCGGAGCGGCCACGCTGGTCGACGTGCGACGGTTTCCAGGCTCGCGTCACAACCCCCAGTTCAATCAGCCCGTCCTCCGGGCGGTGCTCGAGGAAGGCGGGATCGCGTACAGGCACGCGGTCGAGCTCGGCGGCCGCCTCGCCGGTGAGCCCGGCGAGGACCTGTTCGGCTGTCTTCGCGTCGCCGCCTTTCGCAGCTACGCCGCGCGGATGGGCACCGAGCGCTGGCAGGCGGCACTCGCCGCCGCGCTGGCGGAGCCGGCGCCCTGCTTCATGTGCTCGGAGACGCTGTGGTGGCGTTGCCACCGGCGCCTGATCGCCGAGCTCCTGCACGCTCGCGGCGAGCGGGTCGTGCATCTGCTCGGCCCCGGCAAGCGGCAGGAGCACAAGCCGTTGCTCGAGGCCGAGGCGCGCGACGGTCGTTTGTACCTCTGCGGCGCCCTCGTCGCGTAAGCGGCGCGGGATCTATCCGAGGTCGCCGCGGGCGGCGAGGCGCGCGAGCAGCAGATGGAAGCAGCCGGCCGAGCCCGCGAAGCGAGGAAGCCGATCACATGCCGCGAGCTCCGGCGGCGTCAGAGCGGGTAGCGCAGGATCGCGGCTGCAGGCCCTTGCCCGGGCACGTCGTCTGCGCGAATCGCGAGGACGCGGCCGCCGTTGATCAGCACGCGGCGTGCGACCTCGTCCAGGACGCCGTAGCTCGTCGCATCGTCGGTGGGAACGAGGGTGATCGCGCCGGTCTCTTCGTCGACGACGCCGGGCTCGGTCGCATCGATATCCACGAACAGGGTGTCGACGGCGCCGAAGGTTGCCGCTCGCGCGAGCTCGGCGGTATCGGTCGCGGTTCGGCTCTGCGAGGTTCGCGCCTCGAAGAGACCCTGGAGATCGCGCAGCTCTCGGGCGTAGAGCCCGTCGAGCACCGGCCGGGCGGCCGTCGAGAGCTCGTCGTTGCTGCGCTCCTCCGGGCTGCCCGGGATACTCGCCTCTACGAGGTGCGGGTAGGTGTTGACGGATCTGAAGATCGCGTCCAGGGGCTCGGTCGCGGCGAGGATGAGCGGCAGATCGAGACCCGTCAGGACCGAGCGCAGCGCCTGATCGACCTGACGGGCGTACTGTCGCATTCGTACCTTCTTGCCCTCGGAGCCCTGGATGCGCCGTTTCGCCGATCGGTCGGTCACCGCCGTCGTGCCCGCGGCGCTCGCCACGTCTTCGGGAAGGCCATCGACCTCGACCTCGGACGGCGGGCCTTCGCGCCCGATCTCCAGCAGACGCACCGACCCCTGGGCGAGCGCCAGGACGAACGCCGCCTGCGGGAACGTGATCGTCCGAAGCAAGGGCTTGATGTGGAATCGATCGGCGACCTCGACGGCGCTGACGAGCCGGTTCGGGAGCCGGAACGTCTTCAGGGCGGCAGGCGTCACGAAGACGGCAAGGCTGTTCGCGAGATTCGCCCACAGAGAGTCGTCGTCGGCGAGATCGTCCAGCGACTCGGCGATCCGCGACGCCGCCTCGTGGTCGCGACCCCCGGCACGAAGCTGCTCGAGAGCAGCACCGGCCAGGTTCTTGAACTCGATCCGCTCCGGCTCACCGCCCGCCGGAGTCGTCGCGAGATAGATGGAGACCGACGCCGGATCCCGCTCGAGCAAGAGCCGCTGGACCTCGGTCCGCGATGGAATGTCCGTCTTCAGAGGCGTAGCCCCGGAACCCTACCGGCCCGCTCCGGCGGGATCCGGCGGGCGTATCGGCGCCGCCGCGCGCGGGCGATGGGCGCGCCGGGCGACGGCCGCGGAGCCCGCGGTGGCGAGCAGGAAGATCGCGATCGCGGTCGCGTTCAGGAGGCCGCCCCAGCGGGCGGCGGCGAAGCTGCCGGCGAGGTCACCGCCGACGCGGAGCGCGAGCCCGGCGTGGAGGAGGGCGAGATGGACGTAGAAGCCGCGCCGGAAGGGGATGCGGATGCCGAGCACGCCGGGGAAGATCACCGGCGCGTGGCCGAAGATCATCGAGAAGATGAAGCCGAGGAAGAGGGCATGCAGCTCGGCGTCGTGGGCGAAGCCGGCGACGGCGGCGCCGTGACGGAGCCAGAGGACGCCTGCGACGGCGAGCCAGAGGTAGCCGGGTAGGAGGGCGAGCGCGACGAAGCGGGGCAGGCCGGGGCGGCGGATGGTATGGCGGGCGACGTCGAAGCGGGCGAGCCAGAGCGCGTAGCCGGCGAGGGCGGCGCCGGCGACCCGGATCCCGCTGCTCGCATCGGCCGCCGAGAGGGAGAGCCCGGCGAGGAGGAGCAGCGTGAGCGCCCCGAACGCGGCCCGGCCGCCGCGGGTGAGCCGGCCCATCGCGGCGAGCTCGAGCCGCTCGCCGACGATCGTCAGCACGAGGAATCCGGCCCACCAGGGCACCACCTGGACGAGCGGGTCGCCCCGCAGCCAGAGCGCGTCGCCCACGACCCAGAGCAGCGCCCCGAGCGCGGGCGTCGCCGCGGAGGCGGACGCGTGCGTGCGCAGGATGACGACGAAGAGGCAGCCGAGCACGCAGCCGCCGAGCAGCAGGACGAGCTCACCGGCGCCCTGGCGGACGCCCGCGAGGAGCAGGGCGACGCCGGCGAGCGTGCAGGCGGGGGCGAGATATCCCCACGGGCGGCGGAGCGCCACGGCGCGCTCCAGCGAGATCACGGTGCCGAGAAAGCCGAACACCATCAGCGGCCCGTGCAACTCGACCAGGTTCGCGCGGCCCTGAGGGAGGCTCCAGCCGGAGCGCTCGAGGCCCGCCCAGACACCGCAGACGAGCGCAGCGAGCCCTGAGAGGAGCAGCGGATAGCGGGCGCGTGCGATCACCGGCGGATGTTTTAGACTATCGCTATGAGTTTGTCGGACCGCACCGATCCCGTCGTCGAGGCCGTGCGCGCGGCGCTCTCGACCGTCGAGGATCCGGAGCTCGGCCTGGACATCGTCTCGCTCGGGCTCGTCTACGCGATCGAGCACGAGCAGGGGCGGGTGCAGGTGATGCACACGCTCACGTCGATGGGCTGTCCGCTCGGCCCGGTGATCGAGCGCGACATCACGGACGCGCTCGCCGGCGTCGAGGGGGTCGAGTCGGTCGACGTCCAGCTCGTCTTCGACCCGCCCTGGTCGCCGGAGCAGATGAGCGACGACGCCAGGTTCCTGCTCGGCGTGTACGGATGACCGCGACCGACGAGCAGTCGCTGCGCCGGCACCGCGCGCTCGCCGACCCGAGCCGGGCGCGGATCCTCGCCGAGCTCGCCGACAACGGGCCGCTCGACGCGCGTGAGCTCGCCGACCGGGTCGGCCTGCACGTGAACACCGTGCGCGTGCACCTGAACGCCCTCGCCGAGGCCTCCCTCGTCGAGAGCGAGACGTTACCGCCGCGGGGCCGCGGGCGGCCGCGGGTCGCCTACCGCGCCGCCGCCGCCGCCGGCGACGAGGGGCGCCGCCGCTACCGGCTTCTCGCCGAGATCCTGACCGCGCTCGTCGCCCGCTTCGGCCCGGAGGCGGCCGGGCAGCTGGAGGAGATCGGGGAGTCGTGGGGCCGCTACCTCGTCGAGTCGCCGCCGCCGTACGCCTCGCTCTCGGAGGAAGAGGCGGTCGAGCGGCTGCTCGGGCTGCTCGCGGACGTCGGCTTCGAGCCGAGCCTCGGGCAGGGGGCCCGGGGGAGGCAGATCCTGATGCGGCCGTGCCCGTTCCTCGAGCTCGCCCGCTCTCACCAGGCGGTGATCTGCCCGATCCATCTCGGGCTGATGCGCGGCGCGCTCGCCGAGCTGGGGGCGACGACGCGGGCGACGACGCTCGAGCCGTTCGTGCGGCCAGACCTCTGCGTCGCCCGCATCGCCGGCGGCCGCGCCCGCTAGCGTCCGGGCCGGCCGATCCGCACCCGCCACACCTCGGGGCCCTGCTCGAGGTAGTCCCAGCTGTAGGCGCCTGCATGCTCGGCCTCGAACTGGTACCAGAGCGGCTTCGGGTCGTGGTCGTTGACGAGCACGAATCCCTGCCCCAGCCCGAGGTCGTGGTAGGTGTCAAAGATCAGCTCGTGCCGGCGGGACGGCGGCTCGCTGCGGACGTCGAGGATCGCGTCTGCGCTGGTGGACATCGTTCTCCTTTCGTGTGCGTCGAGGCTGCTTGCGGGGGATGAACGGTGAGGCGGTGGAGGGTAGCGTTCAGCCGGCGCGCCGCCGCAGGGCAGGGCTCGCGCAGCAGCCACCACGCCTCGGCGGCGAGCCGGCAGGCGGCGTCCGCCTCGCCCGCGTCGCCGAGCGCGCGCACGGCACGGTCGAACAGGCGTGCAAGCGGCTCGAGCGTTGGTGCGGGAGACGCCGGCTCGCTCACGAGTCGAGCTCGACGACGACGCGCCCCTCCTCGACCTGGACCGGGTAGGTCGAGACGGGCAGGACGGCCGGGAGCGTGAGCGCGCGACCGCTGCGGATGTCGATCCGGGCACCGTGGCGCGGACAGACGGCGACCCCGGCCTCGGCGTCCAGCTCGCCCTCGGCGAGCGGGCCGTCGTCGTGCGAGCAGCGGTCCTCGATCGCGTACAGCTCGCCGCCGAGGTTGTAGACCCCGATCTCGAGCGCGCCGTCGCGCGCGATCCGCCCCGTCCCCTCCGGCAGCTCGGCGAGCGCGCAGACGTCGAGCCGGCGCCTCAGCGCTGCCCCTCGATCGCGGGCAGCTCGTGTCGCTCGCAGTAGCCCTCGACGAGGGCGTCCACGGCGTCCACGCCCTCCTGGTAGGCGGCGTTGATCGGGGTGAACTCCTCCCACTTCTCCGGCAGCGCGTCCTCGGGGAAGATCGCCTCGACCGGGCACTCCGGCTCGCAGGCCCCGCAGTCGATGCACTCCTCCGGGTCGATCACGAGCATCCGCCCGACCTCGTGGATGCAGTCGACCGGACAGACGTCGACGCAGGAGCGGTCCTTCACGTCGATACACGATTCCCCGATCACGTACGTCAATGGTCGCCCCTTTCCGCCTCTGTGGAGTTAGACTGTTAGGCACCATACTAAACAGATATATCGACGCCGTGACGACGCGAGGGAGGAACCGTCACCATCGTCGAGTTCGACGTGCCGGGGCGCTTGGATGCTGCTGCGCTATCTCGGCGTCTCGTCCCGAGGACGCGCTCCGCGAGTGCTCTTTCAACCGGGCGTGTGCACGGCCATCGACGCCTCGCCGCCCGTTTCGGTTTCGGGTCTGTTATACACTAAGTCAAACAGAGAAAAGGAGGAAATGGTGTCGGTAGGGGCGATCGACCCGGACCAGACGCTCGGCCAGCTGGTGGCGGAGCGGCCGATGGTGACGGAGACGCTGGAACGGCTTCGGCTCGACTACTGCTGCGGCGGGAGCCAGACGGTGGCAGAGGCATGTCGCCAGCGCGGGCTCGACCCGGAGACCGTCGCAGTCGTGCTCGCCGAGTTCGCCGAAGTCCCCCCCGGGCGTGGATTCGTACCGCACGACCTGCGCGGCGCCGCGATCCCGGAGTTGTGCGACCACGTCGTGACGGCGCATCACGACCGGGTGCGGCGCGAGCTGCCGCGGATCGCGGAGCTGCTCGCGACCGTCGTGCGGGTCCACGGCAAGGAGCATGCGGAGCTCCACGACCTGGACCGCCTCTTCTCCACTCTCGGGCGCGAGCTGCTCGAGCATCTCGAGAGCGAGGAACGGAGCGTTTTTCCGGCGGCCCGGGCGCTCGCGGCCGGCGATACGGTCGACCCGCGGCTCGCGGAGCTAATCGACGAGCACATGGGCGAGCATGCGAACACCGGGGATGCCCTCGCCGCGCTGCGCGAGCTCGCCGGCGGCTACGACACCGGGAATGCCTACTGCGGCACGCATCGCAGGCTGCTTGCGGGGCTCGAGGCGTTCGAGCTCGATCTGCACCAGCACGTGCACGAGGAGAACAACCTCCTCTTCCCGCGACTGCTCGCGCACGAAGGCGCATGACGACATCATCGGCGCGCTGGGCAGTGTCCCGCGCTCGGTACCGGTGCAGGGCCCTCCGAAGACGCACTGCCCATTCGCGTCCCACCCGCACGAGCTCGGTGCGGAACGGCAGACGGCGGAGCACGCTCAGCGATGAGGTTGGCAGCGCGGACAGACGTTCGTGCCGCGCCCGGCGACGAGGATCCGCTCGATGGTGGTGCCGCAGACGGGGCAAGAACGCCCCTGGTGGCGGAAGACGCGCGCATGCGCCAGATAGCCGGCGCGACCGCGGGCCTCGTTGACGTAGTCGGCGAAGCTCGTGCCGCCGTGCTCGATTGCCAGCCCGAGCGTCGTCCGGATCGCCTCGTAGAGGCGGCGTGACTCCGCGGCGGTCAGGCCGCCGGCCTTCCGGCGCGGGTGGATGCCTGCGAGGTGGAGCGACTCGTCGGCGTAGATGTTGCCAATGCCGGCGACGACGGTCTGGTCGAGCAGGACGGCCTTGGTCGCCGCTCTGGCGTGGCGGGCGAGCTGGGTGCGGAAGGCGGCGAGTGTGAATCCGTCGTCGAGCGGCTCCGGGCCCAGCCGGGCGAGGAACGGGTCGCTCGTGAGCCCGCCGTCGTCGACGAGCCGGATCCGGCCGAACTTGCGCCCGTCGTTGAAGAAGACGCGGTACCCGCCATCGAGCTCGAAGACGACGCGCGTGGTCGCGTTCGGCATCGGGCCGAGCATGCTGCGCGAGGGATGGCCGCCTGCGAAGACCGTGCGGCCGCGGTCGTCGACGACGACGAGCTGACCGGTCATCATCGGATGGACGAGCAGGTGCGCGTTGCCGTCGAGGTCGACGATCAGGAGCTTGCCGCGCCGGCGTACCTCGCCGATCCGGTTCCCGACCACGAGCCGGTCGATCCTCGCGTCCGGCGCCGGCAACGAGCCTGGCCAGAGGACGTCGACTCCATCGACGCGCCGGCCGAGCGTCGTGGCGGTGAGACCGCGCCTGATCGTCTCGACCTCGGGCAGCTCAGGCACGCGCTTCAGAGACCGGCGCTGGCGTCGATGTACAGACCCCAGCCGGCACGGCGCAGGCCGGTCTGCTGCTCGAAGTCGCGCCAGGGACAGTTCTCGTTCACACGTCCGCGCCGACGAGCGCTACCTCGCCTGCTTCGTCTCCACTGCGCTCCGGGATACGCGCGTGCCTCGCCGACTGCGGCGGGCGCTCGATGTCTCCGGGTCGCGCTGACCCGCCGCCGATCCAGATCCGGGGCTCACGTACGTCGATCCGCAGAACGGCACGGGTGGAGACCCGGTGCCGCCCCTCCGGTGTGGAGACCACGAGCGCCTCGGGCCAGAAGTCGAAGCCGAGCGTCTGGAAGACGACCTCCTCCACGGTGCCGGAGTTGCCGTCGGCGAGCTCGACCGGGACGCCCTCGGCGCGCCGCAGCAGGCTACGGAAGAGCGTGCGCCGCGGATCGCCTGCGAGCAGCGTGCGCGGCAGCCGACGGGATCCCCATGGGGAGGTGGGCGTGTGCACCCAGACCTCGTTCTCGTGGCGGCGGCGTGGCTGCGGGCGGATCGCAGAGACCGGACCCCGGCGGGTGCCGACGAGACTGCCGTCGGTTCTCATCGCGCTATCTCCTCCCGGGCGGCCGCGTGCGGTGAGACGTAGTCGCCGACGGGGCTGCGCAGCCCGACCGCGAAGCGGTTCCAGCCGTTGATCGCGACGATCGCGAGCGTGAGCGCGACGATCTCCTCCTCGTCGAACGCGCGCGCGATCTCCGCGTAGACGTCGTCGGGCGCGCCGCTGTCGGGCAGCAGCGTCAGCGCCTCGCACCAGGCGAGCGCGGCCCGCTCTCGCTCGCCGTAGAACGGCGCCTCGCGCCAGGCGGCGAGCACGTGCAGGCGCTGCTCGCTCTCGCCGCGGGCGCGCGCGTCCTTCGAGTGCATGTCGAGGCAGTAGGCGCAGCGGTTCAGCTGCGAGACTCGCATCTTCACCAGCTCGAGCAGCTCCGGCTCGAGCGTGCTCGCGTGGACGGCGTCCTCGAGGCCGAGCATCGCCTGGAGGGCGTCGGGAAAGACCTTACGGTAGTCGACCCTCATCGTCTTCTCCTTTTCTTACTATAGTAACTGTGTAAAAAATTATCCTGGAGGTGGCCCATGGCGCAGGTATCGAGGTCTTCGGAGACGGGCGTCCGCCGCTGGGAGGTCGAGGCGGGCGAGCGTAGGCAGGCGCCGTTTCCGGGCGGGCCGGCCGTGCGCATCGTCGTCGGCGCCGCAGAGGCGACGCCGGTGGGCGTCCTCGAGGTGACGATGCCGGTCGGCGGCGCGATGCCCGAGCACGAGCACGGCGAATCGGCCGTCCTGCTCCTGCCGCTCGCCGGACGGTTCCGGCTGGTCGAGACAGGCGATGCCGGTCAGGCGATCGAGATCGAGCCTGGTGCTGTCGCCACCATCCCGGTCGGCCGGCGAGTACGCCTCGAGAACGCCGGCGAGGTCGAGGCGCGCACGCTCGTCGTGCTCACGCCGCCGGACTTCGCCGAACGGCTCGACGACTGGCCGGCGGCGTAGGCGTTCGCGCTCCGGTAGCGAGGAGGAAGGCGAAGTGGCGGACCAGACGCTGGCGTCGGCGCTCGAGCGCGAGCATCACGAGATCGATCTGGCGATCGAGGCGTATCTGATCACCTCGGGCGGCGAACGAGGGCGCGTCGAGTACCTGACGCAGGCAATGACAGCGCTGCGGCGCCACATCTACCTAGCGCGGAGCTCAGAGCCTTCCTCGAGAGCGGACGCATGCCGGAAGGCTGGACGTGCGCAAACGCGTAACCGCTCCCGACGGCAGCAGGCAGACCAGGTTTCCCGCGAAGATGCTGCGATGACCGAGGGACTCGTCACCCGCACGAGCGCGCACGCCTTTGCCGAGACGCTGGAGCGGCTGCAGCTCGCCATTGCGGCGATCGGGTTTCGCGTCTTCGCGCGGATCGACCACCGGGCGGCCGCCCGCGAGCACGGGCTCGAGCTGCCGGCGACGACCGTGCTCGTCTTCGGCAACCCGTCCGTGGGGACGCCGGCGATGCTCACGAACCCGCTGGCCGCGCTCGAGCTGCCGCTCCGGGTGCTCGTTCGTGAGGACGGCGACGAGGTTCTCGTCAGCTTCGAGGACCCAGGCTTCGTCGCTCGCCGGTTCGGCATCCCCGTCGAGGTTCCCGCGCACGCGGAGGAAGTGGTCCGCCGCGCGCTTGCACCGTAGCCGCCTCAGGTGTGGCTAACGGGCTCTTCGCCGTCGCCGGCGGCGGATCGCGCGAGCACGTAGAGGAGGTCGCTCAGCCGGTTCAGATACGCGATCGCGTGCGGGCTCACGGAGTGACCTTCGCCGGCCGCGCGGACGGCGTGCCGCTCGGCCCGCCGCAGAACGGTGCGCGCGAGGTCGAGCGCAGCCGACACGGGATTCGCTCCGGGGACGACGAAGACCGGGCGCAGCGGCTGCTCGGAGACGAGTCGGTCGATCTCCTGCTCGAGCTCGTCGACCTGGGCAGGATCGACGCGGGAGCTGCCGGGCTCGAGCCGCTCGCGCCGGCGCGGATTGGCGGCGAGGTCGGCGGCCGCGACGAAGAGCCCGCGTTGCAGGCGCAGTAGCAGTGCGGCGAGCCCCTCGTCGCCGCAGGCGGCGCGGGCGACGCCCAGCGAGCTGACGGCTTCGTCCACGTCACCGTATGCCTCCACGAGCGCATCGGCCTTGGAGACGCGACCGCCGAAGAGCAGGCCGGTCGTCCCGTCGTCGCCCGTCTTCGTGTAGATCTTGCTCATCGCGAGTCGCCTGCCTGCGGGACGGTACCGTGCCACGGCCTCGGCTCTGCGAAGAACGCCTCCGTGTGCACATGCCCGGGGCGGGCCCCGCAGGCCCGCGCGGCGTCCGCGCAGGGGTCGACGAAGCCGGGCGCGCCGGCCGCGAACACGTCGTACGGGCCGAGATCGGGCAGCAGCTCCGGCAGCAGCCCGGGGATCCGGCCGAGCGGCGGCGGGCCGTCCGCGCGGGTGAGCGTGCGCAGGAACCGGAAACCCGCCCGCTCCCGCTCCCAGCGCGCGAACAGGTCGGCGTCGATCAGGTCGGCCTCGGTGCGCCCGGAGAAGAACAGCGTCAGCTGCTCGGGCGTGCCGCTCGCGACCGCCGCCTCGGCGAGGGCGCGCACAGGCGCGAGTCCCGAGCCGCCGGCGAGGTAGAGAGCCGGCGCATTCGACTCGGGCTCGGCGACGAAGCTGCCGTACGGTCCGGAGAGGAGCACATGGTCGCCGGCGCGAAGCCGGTGATGGACCCAGCCGCTGGTCTCCCCGCCGGCGACCTCGGTCACGAGCAGCGTCAGCTCCCCCGACGGCCGGCGCGCGTTCGCGATCGAGTAGGAGCGCTCCGCCACCCGGCGGTCGAGGTCGCCGAGCAGCACGTACTGGCCCGGGACGTACCGGAGCGCCTCGCCGGCAGGGCGAAGCATGAGCTCGACGATCGTGGGCGTGCGGCGCGCGATCGCTTCGACGACGTGCTCGACGTCCTCCTCGACCTCCGCGGAGGCCACCTCTACTTCTGCGACTTGATGAATGCGACCAGCGCGCGCACGTCGTCGGGCTTGGCGGCGAGATCGAAGCCCGCGATCGCCGGAGGCATGATCCCGCCGTTGTAGCCCTTGACGATCTCGGCGTCGGGGTCGACGATCGAGCGCTCGAGGTAGGCGTCGTCGGCGGTGACGGTCTGGCCGGTCGCGAGCGTGACCGTGCCGCCGGCGGTGCCCTTGAAGCTGGGGCCGGCGCCGGCGGCGCCGGTGAGCGAGTGGCAGCCGGCGCATCCATCCGCGCTGTAGAGGTCCTTTCCGCGGGCGACCAGGGCGGGCGTGACCGGCACCGGGCCGGCTGCCGTCGCGGTCGTCGGCGCAGCGGCGGTGGTCGGAGCGGTGGTGGCCGGAGCGGTGGTGGCGGGGGCGGTCGTCGTCGCCGGCGCGGCGGCCCGAGAGGCTGGGGTGCCGTGCTCCTTGCCGCGGTGGTGGCCGATCGCGTAGGCGCCGATCAAGAGGCCGAGGAGGATGCCGCCGCCGGCGAGGCCGCCGATCAGCCAGCGCCAGAGCCCGTCCGAGCCGCCGTGCCCGCCCGCGGTGTCGTCGCTCATCGTCTCAGCCTCCTGTCATCGTGGCCGCGAACAGCAGCATCATTCCGACCGAGAGGAAGGCGGTCAGCCGCCCGGCGACGCGGCCGAGCCGGCTCGCGCCGAGTCCGGTGACGAAGCCGAAGCCCGCCATCGCGAGGTGGTAGAGCGCGTGCTCGGCGGGATGGCGCTCGAGCGGTTCGTAGAAGCGTGGCACCATCACCAGCATCATCGTTGTCGGCGCGGCGAGCACCGCCGCCATTCCGAGCGAGGGGCGCACGCCGAGCCACGACGAGACCGCCGGCAGCGACCCGAGCACGAGGCCCGCCATCAAGCCGAGGAAGAAGTGGCCGGCGTGGTCGAGGTGGTGGTAGCGGGTGCTCGCCTCGGAGGCGTCCACGATCTGCGGGAAGAAGGCGACGAGCGCGACGACGCAGGCGGCGATCCCGATGCCGAGCTGGTACGGGCGCCACAGCGGCACGTCGTTGCCGGGAGGCGGCGCGGGCGTGACCGGCGGTCGCTCGGCCTCGGCGCGCGCGACCGGTGCGCTGTAGAGCGACCCGGTCCAGCTGTCCCGGTGCTCGACGAGCGCCCAGTGACGGCGGTTCCAGGCCGTCCGCGCGAGCGGGACGAGCTGAACGAGGTAGGCGAGCACGCCGAGCGCGAAGAGGATCCCGAAGATGCTGCCGGCGAGGCTGTATCCGGCCGTACCCGGCGGCTGGAGCGCGTAGCGGCGCGGGATGCCGAGCACGCCCTCGACGAACCAGGTGCCGGTCAGGCCGAAGCCGCCCACCAGCAGCAGGACGAGCATCCAGGCACGGGCGCTGCGCGACGAGGTGGTGCCCGCGTCGCGCTCCAGGAGGTGCGCGACGAACGCGAGCAGCCAGACGACGACGGTCAGCATCAGGTAGGTGTGGAAGTGCGCGACGACCCAGACCGTGTTGTGGAGCCGGAAGTTGAACGGGATGATCGAGTCGATCACGGCGCCGGTGCCGCCGATCGCCCAGCCGGCCAGACCGAGGTAGAGCAGGCTCGAGGCGAGCGTCCAGCGGTAGGCGGAGCCCCAGACGAGCATCGTCATCGAGAAGACGGTGATCACCGCGACCGGCAGCACCGATGCGTACGAGCTGATCATCGAGACGACCTCGGCCCACTGCGGCTGGACGAAGTCCATGTACAGGTGGTGCGAGTAGACGGTGAGGATCAGCACGAGCGCGACGCCCCAGCCGACGACGAACACCTTGGTCGCCTCGTAGGCGCGGCCGGCGTAGCGGGGCAGCAGCACGTAGACGGCGCCGGCGGAGAGGTAGATCAGCAGGTTCGCGATCGTGTGCCCGAAGAAGTAGACGAGGTTCTTCGCGACGAGGGCGTCGAAGCCGACGCCGCCGTCGTAGGTGCGGCCGAGCAGCCCGAGCGCGATCGTCGCTCCGGCCGACATCGCCAGCAGCCCGTCGAAGGCGATCACGGTCGCGGCGATCACCGGCGCCGGCGGCGCCGCGTCCGCCCGTCCGAACAGGAACCGCCAGCCGAGCGCGCCGGTCAGGCCGCCGTAGGTGCTCGTCGTCTGCCTGAGCACGTCGACGCAGTAGACGAAGAAGCCGCTCCCGACCAGGACGACGCCGACGAAGAACACGCTCTCCGACCAGGTCGACCACTGGCCGGCCGGAAAGAACGGCAGCGGCGGCAGGAACGTCCAGGCCGCCCCGAAGCCGCCGACGAGCGTCGCCACCAGCACGCAGCCGGCGCCGCCGACGATCAGCGCGTAGCTCGTGAGCATCCACCTCGCCCGCAGCGGCACGCTGTCGTGCAACACGTACCAGAGCGCGCTCATCGCGGCGACGAGCGCACCGGTGATCATCCCCGTGCCGTGCAGCGTCAGCAGCCGGTAGAACCAGCCCGGCGAGAGGTCGACGACGGTCGCCTGGGTCAGCCGCATCGTCAGGCCGAGCACACCCATCAGCAGGATCAGCGCGATCCCCGTCGCCCCGAACAAGAGGCCGATCCGGCGCTCGACCGAGCGGGCCTCCTCGGTGAACGCGGCCGCACGCGGATGCAGCGGCGGCGAGACGGGAGCGGTGACGGTCGCCATCAGCGGCCCACCACCGTGAACGAGCCCTCCATCGTCGCGTGGTTGAGTCCGCAGTACTCGAGGCAGCGGATCAGGTAGGCGCCCGCCTCGCTCAGGGTCAGGTCGAGCTTGTTGTGGTAGCCCGGCATCGCCTGCACCTGGCCGACGAGACGGCCGCGCGGATCGTAGAGGCCGAAGCCGTGATTGACGTCGACCGAGGTGACGTCGAAACGGACCGGCGTCCCGGCCGCGACGCGGTCGGGCTGCAACGACCAGAAGAACTGCCCGCCGGTCACCTTCACGACCGTCCGTCCCGCCGCCCCACCGCTCGCGTACGGCAGGTCGAACAGCGAGACGCCCACCACCACCACGCCGACCACCAGCAGCACCGCCAGCCAGCGCTTGCGCAGCCAGTAGCCGACGTCGTGCACGCGCCGGAGGCCGACCTCGCTGCCCGCCTGCACGGCGATGACCACGAACGCCGCCGCCAGCAGGATCGAGAGGACGGCGAAGACGATCCCGATCGCGATCTGGGGATCGCCGTAGTGGACGCTCATCGCAGTTCGGGCTTCGGCACCGATTCCTCCGGCGGCTGGACGGTCGCGGCAAGGTACCACGATGCGCTCGAGCGCCGATCCGTTGCCGGGCAGGGGCTAGGCTTCCGGGCGTGCTCGGCCTGCCCGATCGCGTGCGAGCGTGCCTGTTCGACCTGGACGGCGTGCTCACCCAGACGGCGAAGGTGCACGCCGCGGCGTGGAAGGAGATGTTCGACGCGTATCTGCGAGAGCGGGCGAAGCGCACGGGTGAGCGGTTCGTCCCCTTCGACGCGGTCGCCGACTACGACGAGTACGTCGACGGGAAGCCGCGTTACGACGGCGTGCGCTCGTTTCTCGCTGCCCGCGGGATCGAGTTGCCCGAGGGCGAGAAGGACGATCCACCGCTCACGGAGACGGTCTGCGGCCTCGGCAATCGCAAGAACGAGCTGGTGCTGCGCCTGATCCGCGAGCGGGGCGTCGAGGCGTACGCCGGCTCGGTGCGCTACCTGCGCGCGGCCCGGCAAGGGGGCCTGCGGCGGGCGGTCGTCTCGTCGAGCAGCAACTGCCGTGAGGTACTGGCCGCGGCGGGGATCGAGGATCTGCTCGAGGAGCGGATCGACGGTCTCGTCGCCGGGCGCGAGCACCTGCGGGGCAAGCCGGCCCCGGACACGTTCCTGGCGGGTGCGCGGGCGCTCGGGGTCGCGCCGGGGGAGGCGGCGGTGTTCGAGGACGCGCTCGCCGGGGTCGCGGCGGGGCGGGCGGGCGGCTTCGCGTGCGTCGTCGGCGTCGATCGGGTCGGGCAGACGGACGCACTGCGCGAGCACGGCGCCGACGTGGTCGTCGCCGATCTGGCGGAGCTACTCGAGCGGTGATCGATCATCCCGCGTTCGCGGTCGAGCCGTGGGCGCTGCGCGAGACGGAGCTGAGCCTGGACGTGATCGCGCAGGCCGGCTCGGCGTTCGCGCTCGCGAACGGGCACATCGGCCTGCGCGGGAACCTCGACGAGGGGGAGCCGAACGGCCTGCCCGGCACCTACCTGAACGGCTTCTACGAGGAGCGGCCCCTGCCGTACGCGGAGGCCGGCTACGGCTACCCCGAGGCCGGCCAGGTCGTCGTCAACGTCACCAACGGCAAGATCGTGCGGCTGCTGGTCGACGACGAGCCGTTCGACGTCCGCTTCGGCGACCTGGAGAGTCACGAGCGCGTGCTCGACTTCCGCGCCGGCGTGCTGCGGCGCAGCGCCGACTGGCGCTCGCCGGCAGGGCGGCGGGTGTGTGTCTGCTCGACCCGGCTGGTCTCGTTCGTGCAGCGCGCGGTCGCGGCGATCCTGTACGAGGTCGAGCCGCTCGAGGGGGCGGCGCGGCTGGTCGTGCAGTCGGAGCTCGTCGCGAACGAGCCGATGCCCGAGCTCGGCAACGACCCGCGCACGGCCCAGGCCCTCGCCTCGCCGCTTCGGTCGGAGCAGTTCTCGGATCTCGGCGGGAGGGTCGTGCTCGTGCACGCGACCGAGCAGAGCAGATTGCGGCTGGCGGCCGCGATGGACCACGTCGTCGAGGGGCCGGCGGGAACCGAGATCGGGGCCGCCGAGAGCCGCGACGATCTCGGCCGGGTGACGATCACCGCCGACCTCGAGCAGGGCCAGCAGCTCCGCATCGTCAAGTTGCTCGCCTACGGCTGGTCGAGCCAGCGCTCGACGGCGGCTCTGCGCGATCAGGTCGCGGCTGCGCTCACCGAGGCGCGCCACACCGGCTGGGACGGCCTCGCCGGCGCGCAGCGCGAGTACCTCGACGACTTCTGGGACCGCGCCGACGTCGAGCTGGAGGGCGACGCCGAGCTGCAGCAGGCGGTGCGGTTCGCCCTCTTCCACACCCTGCAGGCGGGCGCGCGCGGCGAGCGGCGCGCGATCCCGGCGAAGGGCCTGACCGGCCCCGGCTACAACGGGCACAGCTTCTGGGACACGGAGACGTTCGTGCTGCCGGTCCTCACCTACATCGTCCCGCACGCCGCCGGGGACGCGCTGCGCTGGCGGCACGCGACCCTGCCGCTGGCCCGCGAGCGCGCGAGCCTGCTCGGGTTCCGGGGCGCGGCCTTTCCATGGCGCACGATCGGCGGCCAGGAGTGCTCGGGCTACTGGCCGGCCGGGACGGCCGCCTTCCACGTCGACGCGGACATCGCCGACGCCGTCGCCCGCTACGTCGCCGCCACCGGCGACGAGGAGTTCGAGCGAACAGCGGGGCTCGGGCTGCTCGTCGAGACGGCGCGCTTGTGGCGCTCGCTCGGCCACCACGACGTCGAGGGACGGTTCCGCATCGACGGCGTCACGGGCCCGGACGAGTACAGCGCGGTCGCCGACAACAACGTCTACACGAACCTGATGGCGCAGCGGAACCTGCTCCTGGCCGCCGACGCCGTCGAGCGCCACGGCGACCGTTGCGCAGACCTCGGCGTCGACCTGGAGGAGGCGGCCGGCTGGCGCGACGCCGCCGGCGCGATGCTGATCCCCTACGACGAGCGGCTCGGCGTTCATCCTCAGGCGGAGGCCTTCACCGAGCACCAGCCCTGGGACTTCGCCGGAACCCCGCCGGAGCGGTACCCGCTGCTGCTGCACTACCCCTACGTCGACCTGTACCGCAAGCAGGTGGTCAAGCAGGCGGACCTCGTACTCGCCCTGCACCTGCGCGGCGACGCGTTCAGCGCCGAGGAGAAGGCACGCAACTTCGCCTACTACGAGCCGCTGACCGTGCGCGACTCCTCGCTCTCGGCCTGCACCCAGGCGGTGATCGCGGCCGAAGTGGGGCACCTCGAGCTCGCCTACGACTACTTCGGCGAGGCGGCGCTGGTCGACCTCGACAACCTCGAGCACAACACCAGCGACGGCCTCCATATCGCCTCGCTCGCCGGCGCCTGGATCGTCGCCGTGGCCGGCTTCGGCGGCATGCGCGACCACGACGGCAGGCTCAGCTTCGCCCCCCGGCTCCCCGAGCGGCTCAACCGCCTCGCCTTCGGCCTCTGCTTCCGGGGCAGGCAGCTGAGGGTCGAGGTCGAGCACGAGCAGGCGCGCTACTCGCTGCGCGACGGGCCGCCGCTCGAGATCCGCCACCACGGCGAGGCGCTGACGATCACGGCGGAGCAGCCGGCGCTCCGGCAAGTCCCACCGCCGCCTCAGCGTGTCCCCCCTCGCCAACCGCCGGGTCGAGCGCCCGCGCGACGGCAGCCCGCATCCTGAGGGTTGCCCCGCGCCCGAGTCGAGGACGATGCTCGCTGCCGGCGGCGTGTTAGCCTGCTCGCCGTGAAGCGCTGGGACCTGCTGTCGCTGCCGCCGTCGACGGAGAAGCAGCAGCCGCGTGAGCCGGGCGCCGACGCGCCGCGCGTTCCGCGGCGGGCGGGGCAGATTCCGCGCGTGCTCTTCAGCGCGCCGGAGTGCCGGGCTGTCGCGATCGAGCTCGAGCGTGGCGAGACGATGGGAAACCACCACGTGCGCGAGCGCGCCGTCGTGCACGTCGTCAGCGGCCACGTCGCGATCGAGGCCTCCGGCGAGAGAGTCGAGTGCGCCGCCGGCACCCTCGTCTCGTTCGACCCCGGCGAGCCGCACAGTGTCTACGCCGCCGACGACGCGACGCTGCTACTGCTCCTCGCGCCGTGGCCGGCAACGCGCCACTACACGGACGATGCCGAAGCAGGCAACGCGCAGCAGCTTCCCGCGAACGCTTCCACCGCTTCCCTTGCATCCCCGAGCGGCGACCCCTGATCGCCTGCGCCGCGCTGGTCTGCGCAGGCAGCGGTGCGATCGGAGTAGCCGCGGCGCGGGGATAGCGTCGTCTCGGCGCGCGAAGCCGTGGGCGGACTTCTGCGCCGGGCCGTACCCCCGGCGCATGGTCGGGCTCGGCGGCGGCCACGGCGGGCACCGCTCGACCGCGGGTCGGGGCGCTGTGCGATCCTTCCCCGCAGATCGGTTTCCATCGCCGAGGAAGGAGTAGCGCCCGTGTCCGAATCGAAGTTGAGCGCCGTGCGGGGTGGACTGATGCCGGGTCCCGAGCGGCCGGCGACCGATCCGGAGGAGCTGACCAACTGGGAGCACGTCATGCCCCGGCACCTAGACTCCGGCGACTGGCATCGGTTCCAGGGGTACATGGCGGAGATCTTCGGCGCCTTCGGAATGGATCTCCACCAGCCGGGGACGGAGCGGACGCCGGAGCGGTTCCTGAAGGAGATCTACGACGCTACGGCCGGCTACGAGGGCGATCACAACGCGCTGACGGCGTTCCCGAACGAGTGCGAGGGCCCCGACTGCCGCCTGAGCCAGATCATCGAAGGGCCGATCTCCTTCTACTCGCTCTGCGAGCACCACTCGCTGCCGTTTCACGGCTTCGCCCACGTCAGCTACATCGCCGGCGAGAAGATCATCGGGATCTCCAAGCTGACGCGGCTCGTGCGCTTGTTCTCGCGCCGGTTCACGGTGCAGGAGCGGCTGGGCCGGGAGATCGCGGACGCGCTCGTCGCGGTGATGGAGCCGCTCGGGGTCGCCGTCCATCTCGAGGCGGCGCACCTCTGCACGCAGATGCGCGGCGTGCGCGAGGAGCACTCCCGCACGGTGACGACGTTCTGGCGCGGCGTCTTCGACGACGACCCGAGAGCAGGAGACTTCTAAGCTCAAGACCGCAGGTTCGAATCCTGCCCGGGGTACCATTTCTATGTAACATAGAAATTAACTATCAAGGTGTTTATATATGTTCAAAGAAATCGCCCTAATCAATTATCCAGTTAAAGACTTAGCACTAGCCAAAAGCTTTTATACTTCAATGTTAGCCGTTGAACCGTATATGGACACTGAAGCGTATGTAGGCTATCAAGTTGGCAATCTTAATATTGGATTAAACCCCAACGGGTATGATGAAGGCATGGTTGGGCCAGTAATATTTTGGCGGGTCGACGATATTGAATCCGCAGTCCAGGAAGCTAAAGACAATGGCGCAACTTTAAGCCGCGAGCCACAGCAGCTTGGGCCACAGATTTTAGCATCACTAATTGGTTCTGATGGAATTTTATTTGGCCTACTCCAAAAGCTAAATTAACCGGTGACTCTGGTCTTTACAGTCGCAAGTTAAAATCCTGAGCGCCCCTCAGCCCGGAGCAACTAACAATAACTCGCCCATAGAGTACAAAGACTGGAAAACCTATTGCGATTCCATCAATCGATCCGGCACGCATTCCTGCGCCAGGTCGAGGCGCACAACCCCTGGCACGGCTGATACAGGAACAGATGACAAGGAGGTAACGACGATGCCGATTGCAGAACGGACGGCGAGCGTGGTCTGGGACGGGTCGCTCGCGCGGGGAAGCGGGACACTCGACTCGGGCAGCGGCGCGCTGGCGGGGCTGCCGGTCACGTGGGCCGCGCGCACCGAGGCGCCGGGAGGCAAGACGAGCCCTGAGGAGCTGATCGCCGGCGCACACGCGACGTGCTTCACGATGGCGCTCGCGCTGGTCCTCGGCGAGGCGGGCACGCCTCCCGAGCGTCTCGCCACCGACGCGAGCTGCGTGCTCGACGAGGTCGACGGCGCGCCGCGCATCACCCGCGTCGCCCTGACCGTGCGCGGCCGCGTCGACGGGCTCGACGAGTCGCGCTTCCAGGAGGCCGTCGACCGGGCCGCGGCGGTCTGCCCGGTTTCGAACGCGCTGCGGGGCAACCTCGACATCTCGGTCGAGGCGACCCTGGACGCTGCCTGACGGTCAGGACGACGGCACAGCCGAGACGTGCTGACGACGGCTGCCGTGGCGCGGCGCGCAGGCCGGGTGCTCGACGCGATCCCGCCGGCCTCCGGCGCCGTCGTGATGGGCACCGGCATCGTCTCGATCAGCCTCGCCGACGGCGGCTACGACACGCTCTCGCGGGCGCTGCTCGCGCTGGCGGCCGTCGTCTGGGTCGGGCTCGTCGCCGTTGTCGCCGGCCGGGTCGCTCGAGACCCGCCTCGTGCCCGGCTCGAGGCCTGCTCGCCCGCGGCGCTGACCGGGATCGCCGACACCGCCGTTCTCGGCTCGCGGGTGGCGCTGCTCGGCTGGCACCGCGTCGGGGCAGCGCTGCTCGTGGTCGCGTTCTGCTTCTGGCTCGCGCTCGTGCCGAGCGTCCTCCGCCGCTGGACGACCCCCACGGTCGGTACCTCGTTCATGCTCGTCGTCTCGACCGAGTCGCTCGCGGTGCTCGCTGCGATTCTCGCCGGCGCCGACCGTATCCTCTGGCTCGCCGTCGTCTCGTTGGTCGCGCTCGCGCTCGGCCTGGCAGCGTATGTGTTCGTACTCTCGCGCTTCGACCTGCGTCAGCTTCTCGTCGGTCGGGGCGACCACTGGGTCGCGGGCGGCGCGCTCGCGATCGCGACGCTCGCCTGTGCCCTGGTCGCCCAGGCCATGCAGGGAATCGGGGCGCTCCACCACCTACGCGCCGGCCTCGGCGTCGTGTCGCTCGCGCTCTGGGCGGCTGCCGCGCTCTGGCTGCCCGCCCTGCTCGCCGGCGAGCTCGTCTCGTTGCGGCCGGCGTACGACGTGCGCCGCTGGTCGACGGTCTTTCCGGTCGGCATGTACGCGGCGTCCAGCTTCGTCGTCGGCGACGTCGAGGGGATCGGTGGGCTGGTCGACTTCACCCGCGTCTGGATCTGGGTCGCGTTCGCCGTCTGGCTGGTCGTCTTCGTCGGGCTGCTCCGGCGCGGCCTTGCCCTCTGGAGGGAGTGAGGGACGAGCGCTGCGGCTCAGCGGATCTCCGCGCTCCCGCCTTCGCTCGCCGGTCGCGCCTCGACGATCTCGACTGCGCCGCACGGGCAGAGAATGCGGGCCACGACATGCTCCGGATCGACCTCGTCCGGCTCGATGCACGCCGCAACGAGGCTGCTCCCGCACGCGGCGCAGCGACGGTCGCGGGCCGCGTCCCGGACGAGCGCGAGCACGAGCTCGACCCCGGGCGAGCCGCCGGCACTCATCGTCCTGCGGGCCGGGCGGCGGGGTAGCGGCGGCGGTAGAGCAGGTACGGCCGGCCGATGTACTGGAACGGGATGCTCCAGGCGTGCACGAGCCGGCTGAACGGCCAGAGCGCGTACAGGAGCCAGGGGATCGCAGCGTGCAGCTGGTAGACGACGGGCGCCTGCGACATCAGCTCCGGCTTCGGGTCGTGGAAGAGCGAGCGGAACCAGGGGCTGACGGTGCGGCGATAGTCGTAGCCCGAGCCGAGGACGTTGTAGCCGACCGCTTCGACGACGCCGAGCACGACCAGGATCGCGAGCAGGACGTAGACGGCGACGTCGGCGGTCGACGTCGTGACGCGGACGCGGGCGACCGCGGCCCGGCGGTACACCAGGATCGCGAGGCCGATGAGGCAGACGATCCCGGCGATGCCGCCGCCGATGCCGGCGAGGTGGTGGTAGGCGCGCTCGGAGACGCCGACCGCGCGCGTGGCGCGCGACGGCACGAGGATCCCGAGCACGTGGCCGAGGATGGCCGCGATCGCGCCCCAGTGGAAGAGGTTCGAGCCACAGGCGAGCAGGCGGCTCTCGAGCAGCTGGGTGGAGCGGCTCGTCCAGCCGAGCTGATCGTTGCGGTAGCGCCAGACGTGGCCGCCGACGAAGAGCGCGATCGCGGCGTAGGGCAGCACGAGCCAGACGTACAGGTCGGCGGTCCTGCTCATGGCCGCCTCCGCTCGTTGATGCGCTCCGGCGAGCCTACGCTCACCGGCGCGCCCCGGTCGGCATCACCTCGGGCGGCGCGAACGGCTCGAGGCCGACCTGCTCGCTCGGCGGCCCCTCGGCCTGGAGGCGGGCGAGCCGGTCGCGCTCGATCGGCCCGAGCCGCGGCAGCGAGGCGCAGAGGGTCTGGAGCGCGCAGGCCCAGGGGCTATCGAGCTCGCCGAGGCGGAGTCGCAGCAGCTCGAGCGCGAGCCGGTGCTCGGCGAGCAGCGTCTCGCCGTAGCCGTCTGGTGCGAGCGCCGCGAACTCGAGCAGCGCCGGCAGGAAGTCGGGCAGCTCGTCGGCGGCGAGCGGCAGGCCGGCGGCCGCGTACAGGCGTTTCAGGCGGAGCAGCGCGAGGCCGCGCTTGCGGGTGTCGCCGTACAGGTAGTAGGTGAGGTGGAGGCTCGTGCGCCGGTCGAGGTCGAAGGTCTCGACGTAGCGCCGCTGCCGCTCCGCAAGCGGCGTCTCGCTTCGCCAGCGCCAGAACGCGCCGAGCGCCGGGTCGGTGTCGTCGGCGACGGGCCCGAGCGCATCGTCGAGCATCTCGTCGGGGTAGTCGAGGAGGAGCGAGAGCAGCCGGAAGGGCGGCGTCTGCGAGCGGCGTCTCACCTGTCGCCTCCGAGCAGGTTCAGACGGCGCCCGGAGGGCTCGCGCGCGGTCGGGTAGCCGACCTCGCCGTATCCGCCGGGGCCACCGGGCACCGAGCAGCCGGCCTGCTCGGCCTCGAGCCGGGCGGCGAGCTCGGCGTGCGCCTTCGGGATCACGTACCGGTCGTCGTACTTGGCGATCGCGAGCAGCCGGTACATCGACTCGAGCTCGGCGACGTCGAGCCCGACCGAGCGGGCGAGCTCCTCGTCGCGGCCGCCGCCGAGCTGGAGTGCCCGCATCACGCCGCGCATCGCCGCGAGCCGGCGCAGGACGCGGCGGATCACGTCGGCGTCGCCGGCGGAGAGCAGGTTGGCGAGGTACTCGACCGGGATCCGCATCCGCTCGATCGCGGGGAAGACGTCGGAGGGATCGGTGTCGTAGCCCTCGGCGACGAGCGCGCCGTCGATCGGTGAGAGCGGCGGCACGTACCAGACCATCGGCAGCGTCCGGTACTCGGGGTGGAGCGGCAACGCGATCCGCCAGTCGACCGCGAGCTTGTAGACCGGCGAGCGGGTCGCCGCCTCGATCCAGTCGTCGGCGATCCCCTCGGCGCTGGCGGCCGCCTGCACCTCCGGGTCGTGCGGGTCGCAGAAGACGGAGAGCTGCGACTCGAGCAGGTGCGTCGGGTCGGGAACGGAGGCGGCCTCCTCGACCCGGTCGGCGTCGTAGAGGACGAGGCCGAGGTAGCGCAGCCGGCCGACGCAGGTCTCGGAGCAGATCGTCGGCAGTCCGACCTCGAGCCGCGGGTAGCAGAGGGTGCACTTCTCCGCCTTGCCGGAGCGGTGGTTGAAGTAGACCTTCTTGTAGGGACAGCCGGAGACGCAGAAGCGCCAGGCGCGGCACTTGTCCTGGTCGACGAGCACGACGCCGTCCTCCTCGCGCTTGTACATCGCGCCGGAGGGGCAGCTGGCGACGCAGCTCGGGTTGAGACAGTGCTCGCAGATCCGCGGCAGGTAGAACATGAACGCCTGCTCGTACTCCATCCGCACCCGCTCCTCGAGGCCGGCGAGGTCGGGATCGGCGAGGGCGTGCTCGGGCGCGCCGGCGAGGTTGTCGTCCCAGTTGGGGCCGGTCTTGACGCGGATCGGGTCGCCCGTGAGCTGGGAGCGCGGCGTCGCGACCGGGTCGTGCTCGGACAGGGGCGCGTTCGTGAGCGTCTCGTAGTCGTACGTCCAGGGCTCGTAGTAGTCGTCGATCGTCGGCAGGTCGGGGTTCCAGAAGATCGTCAGCAGCTTGCGCAGCTGGCCGCCGGCCTTGAGGCGAAGCCGGCCCTTGCGGTCGAGCTCCCAGCCGCCGCGCCACTCCTCGTTGTCCTCCCAGCGGCGCGGGTAGCCGAGCCCGGGCTTCGTCTCGACGTTGTTGAACCAGACGTACTCGGTGCCGGGCCGGTTCGTCCACACCTGCTTGCAGGTGACCGAGCAGGTGTGGCAGCCGATGCACTTGTCGAGGTTCATCACCATCGCCACCTGCGCGCGGACCTTCACTAGAACTCCACCTCCTGCGAGCGGCGGCGCAGCACGGTGACCTCGTCGCGCTGGGAGCCGGTCGGGCCGTAGTAGTTGAAGCCGTACGAGAGCTGCGCGTAGCCGCCGACGAGGTGCGACGGCTTGAAGACGATCCGGGTGAGCGAGTTGTCGGTGCCGCCGCGCCGACCGGTCGTCTCGGTGCGCGGCACGTTCAGGTGCCGGTCCTTCGAGTGGTACATGAAGCACGTCCCCTCCGGGATCCGGTGGGAGACCGCCGCCCGGCAGGCGATCACGCCGTTGCGGTTCACCGCCTCGACCCAGTCGTCGTCGGAGATGCCGAGCGTCTCGGCGTCCTCGCGGCTGATCCAGAGCGACTTGCCGCCGCGGAACAGGGTCAGCATGTGCAGGTTGTCCTGGTACTCGGAGTGGATCGACCATTTCGAGTGCGGGGTCAGGTATCGGAGGGTCACCTCGAGCCGGCCGTCGCCGACGCCCTGGTCGCCGAAGTGGCGCCGGTAGGCGAGCGGCGGCCGGTAGACCGGCAGCGCCTCGCCGAGCTCGAGCAGCCAGGCGTGGTCGAGGTAGAGGTGCTGGCGTCCGCTCAGGGTGTGCCAGGGCTTCTCGCGCTCGACGTTGATCGTGAACGGCGCATAGCGGCGGCCGTGCGCCTCGATCCCCGACCACTCCGGCGAGGTGATCACGGTGCGCGGTTGTACCTGCGCGTCGGCGAGCGTGATCCGGTCGCCCGCACGCGGCCCGGCCAGGTCGGCGAGATCGACTCCGGTGCGCTGCTCGAGCGAGCGGAACCCCTCGGCGGCGAGCCGGCCGTTCGTCGTCCCGGAGAGGGCGAGGATCGCCTCGCAGGCATGCTCCACCCGCTCGAGCGAGGGGCGGCCGTCGGCGGGCCCGCCGCGGACGGCGCCGTTCTGCGCGCGCAGCCACTCGACCTCGGCGAGCGGCTTCCAGGATGCCCCCTTGTTCGCGCTGCCGAGGGTCTCCAGCAGGGGCCCGAGCGCGTGCAGCTTCGCCGCCGTCGCCGGATAGTCGCGCTCGACCACGACCAGCTTCGGCATCGTCTTGCCGGGCACCGGTTCGCACTCGGCCTTGCCGGTCGAGTCCGGGCGCCAGTCGCGCACCTCGCCCCAGGGCTGCGCGACCTCGTCCGGCGTGTCGTGCAGGAGCGGGGCGGCGACCACGTCGCGGCGGACGCCGAGGTGCGTCTCGGCCAGCTCCGAGAAGCGCTTCGCCACGAGCCCGAAGGCGTCCCAGTCCGACTTCGCCTCCCACGGCGGCGGGATCGCGGCGTTGAAGGTGTGCACGAACGGGTGCAGGTCGGTGGTCGAGAGGTCGACCTTCTCGTACCAGGTCGCAGCCGGCAGCACGACATCGGAGAAGAGCGCGTTCGACGTCATCCGGAAGTCGATCGTCGTCAAGAGATCGAGCTTCCCCTCCGGCGCGTCCTCCCGCCAGGTGACCTCGGCCGGCCGCAGCTCCGGCGGCGACTCCTCGGCCCGCACCGCCGGAAGCGTCGTCCCGAGCAGGTGCTTGAGGAAGTACTCGTGCCCCTTCGCCGAGGAGCCGAGCAGGTTCGAGCGCCACACCGTCAGCACGCGCGGCCAGTTCTCCGGCGCGTCGGGGTCCTCGCAGGCGAAGCGGAGCCGCCCGGTCTCCAGCTCGCCCGCGACGTAGGCGGCCGGCTCGAGGCCCGCGCTCTCGGCCTCGGTGCAGAGGTCGAGCGTCGAGCGGTCGAAGCTCGGGAACGACGGCAGCCAGCCGAGCCGGGCGGCGAGCGCGTTCAGGTCGACGAGCGACCGACCCTGGAAGAGGCCGCGCCCGAGCGGAGAGGCCAGCTCCTCCGGCCCGAACGCCTCGTAGCGCCACTGGTCGCTCGCGAGGTAGAAGAACGGCGTCGCCGCCTGGTGGCGCGGCGGCCGCAGCCAGTCGGTCGCGAAGGCGAGTGTCTGCCAGCCGGTCAGCGGCCGCACCTTCTCCTGGCCGACGTAGTGCGCCCAGCCGCCGCCGTTGACGCCCTCGCAGCCGCACAGCAGCACGAGCGCGAGGAAGGAGCGGTAGACCTGGTCGGAGTGGAACCAGTGGTTCGTGCCTGCGCCCATCGCGATCATCGAGCGCCCCTCGGTCAGCTCGGCGTTGTGGGCGAACTCTCGCGCGACGCGAACGCAGTCGTGGCGGTCGACCGAGGTGATCTCCTCCTGCCAGGCGGGCGTGCACGGCTGCTGGTCGTCGTAGCCGGCCGGCCACTCGCCGGGCAGCCCGTCGCGGGCGACGCCGTACTGCGCGAGCATCAGGTCGAGCACCGTCGTCACGAGCTGCCCGCCGATCTCGAGCGCGGGCACGCCGCGGCGCATCGCCCCGCCGCCCTCGGTCGCGCCGACGTCGAAGCGGGGGAGGTCGACCGCGACCGGGTGTCCGCGGCCGAGCAGGCTCAACGCCGGCTCGAGGCCGCCGAGGCGCAGGTTCCAGCGGCCCTCGTCGCCGGGCGCGTAGCGGTGCCCGACCGAGCCGGCCGGCACGGCCGGCTCGCCGGCACGCTCGTCCCAGACGACCGGCTTCCACTCCGGTAGCTCCTCCTCGGTGCCGAGGTCGGCGGCGCGCAGGAAGCGGTCGGGCACGTAGGCGCCGTCGCGCTCCCGCAGCGTCACCAGCAGCGGCAGGTCGGTGAAGCGGCGTGCGTACTGCTGGAAGTACGGCGTCTCGCGGTCGACGTAGCACTCCTTCAGGATCACGTGGCCCATCGCCAGCGCGAGCGCCGCGTCGGTCCCGGGCTGCGCCGGCAGCCACTGGTCCGCGAACTTGACGTGCTCGGCGTAGTCGGGCGAGACGACCACCACCTTCTGGCCGCGGTAGCGCGCCTCGACCATGAAGTGCGCGTCCGGCGTCCGCGTCGTCGGCAGGTTCGTGCCCCAGACGATCAGGTAGCCGGCGTTCCACCAGTCGCCCGACTCCGGCACGTCCGTCTGGTCGCCGAACGTCTGCGGCGAGGCGGGCGGCAGGTCGGCGTACCAGTCGTAGAAGGAGAGGATCACGCCGCCGATCAGCGCCAGGAAGCGCGTCCCGGACGCATAGGAGGCCATCGACATCGCCGGGATCGGCGTGAAGCCCGCGACCCGGTCGGGGCCGTACCGCCTGATCGTGTGCACGTGCGCGGCCGCGATCAGCTCGACCGCGTCGTCCCACGAGGCGCGGACGAAGCCGCCCTTGCCGCGCTGCGACTGGTAGAGCCGTCGATGCTCCGGGTCGTCGACGATCGACGCCCAGGCGTCGACCGGGTCGCCGAGCCGCTCGCGCGCCTCGCGGTACAGCTCGAGCAGGCTGCCGCGCACGTACGGGTAGCGCAGCCGCAGCGGCGAGTACGTGTACCACGAGAACGACGCCCCGCGCGGGCAGCCGCGCGGCTCGTACTCCGGCATCTCCGGCCCGGTCGAGGGGTAGTCGACCGCCTGCGTCTCCCAGGTGATGATCCCGTCTTTGACGTAGACGTTCCAGGAACAGGAACCGGTGCAGTTGACGCCGTGCGTCGACCGCACCACCTTGTCGTGCTGCCAGCGCTCGCGGTAGAACGACTCCGACCCGCGCCCCTTCGCGACGAGCTGGCTCCAACCCTCCGCCGAGACCGGCCCGCGCCGCAGATAGCGGTGCGCCGGCAGGAGCGAGGAGCGGAGGGCCGCGTCGAGCGCCGCCTCGCCGGGGAGGCCGTCACGCGTGCGCCCGTTCGCTCGTCGCAGCATCGGCGCCCTCAGACTACGAAAGCTTCGGTCGTTGACGCGGCACATGCCCACGAGCCGATCACGCCACCCCTCGGGCCGCGCCTGCTTTCCGCCGCCAGAACGACGCGCGCCGAGCAGGCATCGGGAAGCGGACGAGTCGGTCCGCTTCGGCGTCGTCGAGGGAGACGGCGGCCTGCTTCGCCAGTCGGGTTCCACACGCTGAACCGGACGTGTCGCTCCTCTTTCGCCGTGACGACGTAGCGCGAGACGCGAAGGGCGCCGTCGCCCGGATGATGCCTAGCCCAGGGCGAAGATGGCGGGATAGACGAACGCCCCGGATTGCCGCACGTCGCCCACCTTGACCGCCACGATCACCTTGATCGTCGTGCGCACCGCGAACTGCATCGGGCCGAGGTTGCCGAACGTCGCTACCTTCCACTGATTGCCGGAGACGTGAACCGTTCTGCGCTTCAGGACCGGTCCCACCGAACGGGGCGAACGGGGGAACGTTAGCCGGACGGCGACGTTTCGGGCGACGTTGCTCGTGTTGTGGATCGTGACCTAACGGTGTGGTGGCTTGAACGACTGACTGCCGACTCGCTGGCCGCTCGCGTTCTCTGCGACGACTGAGACGAGCTCGTGCCCCTGGTCGAGGTGCTGACGAGGGATCGCGTAGAGGACGAATGTTCGGATGGGCTTGATGGTCTCTCGCGCACCGTCGGCGTAATGAAGTTCGAGCTTCGCCACGCTCGAATGCACGCGCCCCTCGATGAACTGCGCCGGAATCCCTACCGTGCCGAGCTGGAGCGGCGCTCCTGGTCTCGTGAAATCGGAGCAGCTGACCCCGACTCCGTTCGCGCGTTTGCTCTCGTACCAGCGGGTGTACATGCACAGGCCGCCATCCGTCGACTTGCCGATCAGCAGTTGGATCGTGGCGCCGGTCGGCGACACCACACGGAGGAGGGGCTTCGCCTTCCCAGGTGCGGGACTGGCGCCTCCACCGCCGCCGAGGTCAGCTACTGGGTCGCTGATTCCGATCACTCGTCCCTGCCTGTCGTAGGCGACGAGCCGAGCGGGAAGCTCGGAGCGGGGTAGGTCGATGACGTAGGTGTTGTCGGCAAGCGGCACGGAGAGCGCCTGTCCGTTGCTCAGGTAGGCGACGATTCGCGCCACGTCGTCACTCGCAAGGCCGGAGGTCGTGGCGAACTCACCCGAGCCGTTTTCCATGCCGACGGTCCCGTCCGCCAGCGGACCACGGGCGAATAGGATCGCCCGAACCATGCAACCCCCTGCGAAGCCGCCGCGCGTGACGAGCCATGTGCAGATGCCGGTGGCCCTTCCGCCGTGGCGGCTTGTCGAGAGCGTGACCGCGACCCGCAGGGGCCGGCCTGGGTCGGGCGCGATCAGGCGCCCGAAGACGACGTGCCGCTTTATGTGTGCGCGCGCACGCGCCGGGAGCACAGCTAGGGACTGTCCGCGCGGCTCATGCCGGAGAAGCCAGGAGATCGTTCCACCGGCGACGTGATGCTCGACGCGCGTCGGCGCTTTCGCAGACTGCTGCCGCCCCACCTGCCCACCAAACCCGAATAGGGCCAGAGCGAAGGGGATGGATACGAGCCGCTTGCCCTGTCTCGCCCAAATCCGGCGGACACGCTGGCCGATCTCGGGGTTGCTGGCGACGTACAGGAAGGCATTGGCCTTAGCGGGAAGTGTGTGGCGACCGGACTCATCCTCGACGATCACGGAGCGGACACCATCGGCGACGATTCCCGCTGTCACCTGCACCGCCGAGGAGTGAAGGCGGTCGATTCCGTACCACGCCGTCTTCGTCCCGCGCCCGAACCCATGGTCCGCGAGCACCACGCGGACAGGCGGTCCGCTTCGGCGGAGTTCGCTCAGTGGTGCGCAACTCTGCGTTCCGGCACGGGTCTTCCCGCTGACGATCACGCGGAGGCAAAGCGTGCCGCCCGCGCGGAATCCGAGCAGGTCCACGCGCGGACCGTTCGCGACCTGGCTTCGCATCAGTTGCCGCAGCTTCGTTCCGGGTGGGAAGCCGAGAAAAGAGTGCGCATTGGCTCGCTCGAACGCCTGCTGCTCGGCGGGCGAGGCCGGAACGCCCGGCTCGCCGGTCAGCCAGCGCGAGAAGCCGCCGAGAGCGGCGGCCAGGGCCACGCCGACCACGACCGCCACCGCCGTCGCGGTGGCGGCAATCACGAGCCAGCGCCGGTTAGTTCGGTGTCCCCTCAGCCCGGCGCGAGCGAGCACAGCCTCCCAATCCGGCGGGCCGTAGACCGGCACGAGCCCGTCGAGTTGCTCGCGCAGCATCGCGTCGATGTCATTCATGCTCCACCTCGTTCAGATCGCGCCGCAGGCGTGCCTGCGCGCTGCTCAGCGTCGCCGACACCGTTCCCACCTCGATACCGAGCAGCTCGGCAATCGTCCGGTAGTCGAGATCCGCGTAGTAGCGGAGAAAGAGCTCCGTTCGCTGACGCTCCGGTAGCGTCGCGATCCGCGCCCGCAGGCCGAGATCGTCGTCAGCGCGGCCATTCGGCGAGGCCTGGGGCTCTCTGTCGAGCGACACGAGCTCGGGTTCTCTAGCCAGCCGCCGAGCCTCATTGACCACGATCCGCCAGAGCCAAGCCTCCAGGGGGGCCGGTGCCGCGAAACGAGCGGCGCTTCCGGATCGCCACGGCGAACGCAGCCTGCACTGCGTCTCGGCCCCGCTCGCCGTCGCCGGCCACCGCCGTCGCCACCCGGACGAAGCGGTCATACCGTTGCCGATAGACCGTCTCGAGCTGCGCTAGGGAAACGCCTCTGCGCCACACCTTCCTATTGAGTCTCGCAGCCAGCACGTTTGTTTAGCCGCCTGGGAATTCGCCTCTGGTGCGGCTGGCGCCCGATCCCACGAGCCGGACCGCGCGGTGCGAGAGCACTTGCGGGAACGGCGTTGCTCCGGGGCAGCTAGCGTCGACGCCGCGGGCGTCGCTGGGCCGTGGTTGGGGCCCCTTCGCGCTCCGCGGCGCGCAGGACCTTCTCGTCGAAGGAGGCGACCGACGCGTCGGTGTGACGGGCGGTGGCCAGGCAGTAGGCGTCCGGGACGCTGATCGGGTGCGCGTTGCGGAGTCGCGCGGCCTCGACGCCGATCGCTTCACCGGGCCGGTGAACCTGGATTCCGAGCGCTGCGACCGCCTCGCGTGCCGCTCGCAGCCGCCCGCGCTCGGCGGCGGGAGCGATCAGCACCTCGGTGAGGTTGACGACGCTGATCAGCCGGGTCGCGTCCTGTCGCTGCCAGGCGCGGAAGAGCGAGCGGGCTCGGGCATGGTGTGGGTCGGAGCCGTCGAGCGCGCCGATTACCACGTCGGCGTCGAGGACGACCTTCACCGCTCGGCGTCTTCGCGGTCGAGCCGTTCGAGATAGCCGGGTGGGTAGCTGCCGGTGAGCGTGCCGAAGGCGCGCTCGAAGCTGAGCTCGCCTCTGCGGATGCGCAGCTCGCCTTCCTCGAGCGCTTCCACGACCACTTGGTCGCCGGTGTGCAGCCCCGCCTCCGCCAGTGCGGCAACCGGGATCGTCACCTGGTTCTTCGCGGAGATCCTTGCCATGACCTTTACTATAACGGTAAAGGCGGTACGGGTGCCTTCCACCGATAGCCTGTGGTCCCGGCGGACGGGCGGCGGTAGGTCCGAGCAGCAGCGGGCCGAGAGCGGGCATGGCGACGGCGAACGCACCAGTAAGCGGAGCGCATGCTCCGAGTGGAGTGGTCACTCCGGTTTCAGGCATACTTTCCTCGTGACGTCATCGACCGACGACGCCAAGCTGCTCCGGAGCGACGCCCGTCGTAACCGGGAGCGGATCGTCGCGAGCGCGCGCGCGCTGGTCGCCCGGGAAGGTGTCGACGCGTCGGTGGAGGACATCACCCGCCGCGCGAGGGTCGGGATGGGGACGCTCTACCGCCACTTCCCGACCAAGGACGAGCTGCTCGACGCGGTGCTCGAGGACGCGTTCGCAGAGCTGGTCGGGGTGGCCGAGGAGGCCGTAGCCGAGGAGGACGCGTGGGCCGGCTTCACCGGTTTTCTGGAGCGGTCACTCGCGCTCCACGCGGCCAATCGGGGTCTCAAGGACGTCCTCGTCTCGCGCGCGCAGGGCAGCAGGCGGGCGCAGGCGATGCGCGCGCGGATGCAGCCGCTGGTGCGCCGGCTGATTCAGCGTGCGCAGGAGCAGGGCGCGCTCCGACGGGACTTCACGGCGGAGGATCTCCCGCTCGTATTCTGGACCGGCGATCGCGTGATCGAGGCGACCGCGTCGGTCGCGCCCGAGTGCTGGCGCCGCCACCTCGGCCTGCTCCTCGACGGGTTGCGCGCCGACGCGGCGACGCCGCTGCCGGCGCCGCCGCTCAGCCGGAAGCAGCTCGTCCGCGCGGCGAGGAGGCTGGAGTCGTGAGCGTGCAGGAGGAGGGGCGGCTGACCGGGCGAGCGCTGCGCACCGTGTTCGCGGCGCTGATGCTGGGCATGTTCCTGGCCGCGCTCGACCAGACGATCGTCTCGACCGCGCTGCCGACGATCGTCGGCGACCTCGGCGGCCTCAACCACCTCTCCTGGGTGGTGACCTCGTACCTGCTCGCGTCGACCGTTTCGACGCCGATCTACGGCAAGCTCGGCGACATGGTCGGCCGGAAGCCCGTCTTCCTGGCCGCGATCCTGATCTTCCTCGCCGGCTCGATGCTGGCCGGGCTTTCGCAGTCGATGGGCGAGCTGATCGGCTTCCGCGCCCTGCAGGGGATCGGCGCCGGCGGGCTGATGGTGAGCGCGCAGGCGATCATCGGCGACATCGTCCCGCCCAGGGAGCGCGGCCGCTACATCGGGCTGATCGGATCGGTGTTCGCGGTCGCCTCGGTCGCCGGGCCGCTCCTGGGCGGCTTCCTGGTCGACAACCTCTCCTGGCGCTGGGTCTTCTACGTGAACGTGCCGGTCGGCGCGTTCGCGATCCTGATCGTGATCACGCGTCTGCACCTGCACACACCCGCGATCCGCCACCGGATCGACGTCCTCGGCGCGGGTCTCCTGAGCGGCGGCGTCGGGGCGTTGATCCTGCTCACCACCTGGGGCGGCACCCAGTACGCCTGGGGGTCGGCGACGATCGTCGGGCTCGGGATCGCCGGCGTCGCGCTGCTTGCCGTCTTCGTCTGGTGGGAGGGCCGCGCTGCCGAGCCGATCGTGCCGCTCAGGCTCTTCCGGTCGAGCGTGTTCAGCGTCGCCAACGCCATGGGCTTTGCGATCGGGATGGCGATGTTCGGCGCGATCATCTTCATTCCGCTCTTCCTGCAGCTCGTCTACGGGGCCAGCCCGACCAGCTCGGGGCTGCGGATGCTTCCGCTCATGGCCGGGCTGCTCGTCGCCTCGATCGCCTCGGGTCGAGCGATCAGCAAGATGGGCCGCTACCGCGTCTTCCCGATCGCCGGCACGGCGGTCCTGGTCGGCGGCATGTTTCTGCTCTCGCTGCTGCGCGTCGGCACGGCGCCGTGGCTCGCATCCGTGTACATGCTCGTGGTCGGCGTCTGGATCGGCCTGGTCATGCAGGTGCTCGTGCTCGTCGTCCAGAACGACGTCCGCCCGCAGGAGATCGGGGTCGCCACCTCTACCGCGACGTTCTTCCGCTCGGTGGGCGGCGCCTTCGGCGTCGCCATCTTCGGCACGATCTTCGCGAGCAGGCTCACCGGTCAGCTGTCGCACCTGCCGCGTAGCGTCGTCGACCGGCTCGGAAGCGGCGTCCACCTCAACCCCGCGCAGGCCAAGCAGCTGCCGCCGACCGTCCATGCCGACTTCCTGCAGGCGTTCGCGCACGCCCTCGACGGCGTGTTCCTCTACGGGATGGCGATCGCCGCCGTCCCCTTCCTGCTCTCCTGGCTGCTCAAGGAAGTGCCGCTCAGAACGACGCTCGCCCGTGCAGCCGAACAAGCTCCTGCCGCCCCCGCCGTGGCGGTCCCGCCACCCGAGCGGGCGGCCGGCCGCGCAGGCCACTGAGATGCCCGATCAGGGGGAATGTGATGGTCGAACAGGAGATTCGGGTCCTCATGCGAGTTTTGCGGCGAGCCACGATGCGATCCGCACGCGTCCTCGTCGAGCTCGATCGGCTCATCATGGTCAACGTGACAGTCAGCCTTCCCGACGATGTCGCCTCGCGTGTCGCCGTTGCTGCGGCGGACCGCGGCGTGACGGTGGAGGCGCTCACGTCCGAGGCGCTCCAGGCGTACCTTGGCCACGAGCAGGCCTCCAACGGTGCCGAGCTCAGCTTCATCGGACTCGGTGACGCCGAGAACGGCTCCTCGGCGCGCGAAGCCGAGGAGCGGCTCGAGGCCGAAGGATTTACTCCGTAGCCCTCGTCGTAGACACCGGGGCGCTCGTCGCTGCGGCAGTCAGCAACGACCGGGATCATGCGGCCTGCTCCGAGCTGCTCGAGCGCGAGGCAGGCTCGCTCGTCGTTCCCGCGCTTGTCCTCGCCGAGGCCTCCTATCGCGTTCGGAAGGCCCTCGGCGCGAGTGGCGAGGCGGGGCCCACCGCCCCTGATATCGGACGTGCTCTCCCGCGCCTACGAGCAATCCATTGTCGCTACCTACCTTGGTGAAGAGCGGCTCACTATTTCCTCGTCGCCTTCTTGCTCCGTTTGGCAGGCTGGATGGTCGCGTCGTTGGAGGGGTAGAAGACGGTCTCACGGCCGTCGTCCCAGCGGACGCTGTAGTGCTCGTGTCCGGGCCCACCGAGCACCTCAAGGATCTCACCAACCCTGCGGCTCTCACCTATCCGGTGCCCCTCGACCACGACCAAGTCGCCGGTATGGGCTTTCGACCAACCCTCTCTCTGCGCCACCGCATCCCTCCTTCTCGATCTGCGAAGAGCCTATCCGCAGCCGACATGTAAGACCCGCAAGTGGTTGCGAGTCGGGAAGAACGGCCAGCCGCCTCTCTGCGCGTCAGAAGACGTAAGATGATCTGACCTGGCCCTGTGACCAGAGCCCTGGCCGAAGCCCATTCCGCCGACCGCACTCCTAGAGCGCTCGAGGCGCGGGACTTAGGCAAACAGAGTTCGGTCGCGGGGCCAGTTGTTCTTTGAGCGGCGCGGCCTGCAACGTCTCGCAAAACTCTCCTAGGGCCGAAAGAGCAAGCGCGGTCCCCGAGTGTTCACAGATGCTTTTGAGCGGCTTGCCTCCTACTCGCGCCACTGCCCGGACAACGGTTTGCCTGAGGCGCTGGCGACTAGGAGCTGGCGGTTGACTCCTCGCCAGATTCTTCGTGCTCGCGCTCGATCCGCTCGTCGTCCTTCGCCAGCGTCTCCTGCTGCAACTCTTCGGCATCGGTCGCCTCCGAAGTAGTCAACGGGCCGGTCGGCGGTCGGTGCCCACCCAGCAAGCGTTCGAGGAAAGCGCGGAAGCGCTTCATGCGGAGAGCGTACCCGCATCGCCGGGCCGGGTTGAAGAGACTCCTGGAGCAGTAGACCCCTTGCGCCCACTCAGCGCGGACGCTTCCGCGGCCCACACCGGCTCCAAAGGCGGCGCGCCGGCCGGCGCGAGTTAAGCTGGTAGCCATCCACTGAGCGACGCCCCAGCGCACGAGGAGGCAGACGCGAATGGCCCACCACCAGAACATCGCCGAATGGCACGGGAAAACCCTCGTCGACCGCGACGGGGAAAAGATCGGCAAACTCGAGGACGTCTATGTCGACGTCGAAACGGACGAGCCGATGTTCGGCACCGTCAAGGAGGGCCTGATCGGCCGTCACCTCACGTTTGTCCCGCTGGCAGGGATCACGATCGGCCCGGACAACCTCCAGTTGACGGTCTCCAGGGACGAGGTCAAGAGCGCCACCAACCTCGAGTTGCGCGGCGATGAGCTTTCCCAGGCAGACGAGTCCGCCCTCTACCACCACTACCAGCTCAACTACACCCCGCCGAACACCGAGAGTGGTCGCCGCCTCGCCCGCCGCTGACACCGAAGCGGAACAGCGGGCCGCCGTACCTCCCGAGATGCAGCGGTCGAGACGATAAACGGGAGCAGGAAATCGCAGCTATACTGGCTGAGCGCGTAGGCCTAGCGCGGAAGCCGGCGAGGCTCGCACGATTCCTTTCTGACTGTCACATCTGGCCTGAGTGCACGAGGGTAGCTCGACTTGAGCCGCCCGATCTTGTGAGAAGACAGTTGGGAGCAGAGATGCATGCGACCGTGAGACGGTACGAGGGAATCGACCAGAGCAGCAAGGACGAGCTGACCCGCAAGGTCGG
>JBBRXG010000003.1:0-80161 GCA_038248655.1 Gaiellales bacterium | reverse complement strand
GGTTTGGCACCTCGATGTCGGCTCGTCGCATCCTGGGGCTGGAGCAGGTCCCAAGGGTTGGGCTGTTCGCCCATTAAAGCGGTACGCGAGCTGGGTTCAGAACGTCGTGAGACAGTTCGGTCCCTATCCACCATGGGCGCTGGAAGCTTGAGAGGAGTCGTCTCTAGTACGAGAGGACCGAGACGAACGGACCGCTGGTGTATCAGTCGTCGTGCCAACGGCGCTGCTGATTAGCTACGTCCGGATGGGATAACCGCTGAAAGCATCTAAGCGGGAAGCCCACCTCGAGATGAGGCTTCCCATCCTCTAGAAGGAGTAAGGGCCGTGGGAGACCACCACGTCGATAGGCGGGACGTGCAAGCGCAGCGATGCGTTCAGCGGACCCGTACTAATTGCCCGAGGTCTTGATTTCGAACACCGTGTTGTCGCTATGGAGTTTTGAGGGTGCGCGGACCGTACGCCTTGAAAACAGAGTCGAAGCCAGACTGAAGTCTGGCACCGACGCTGAAACGGAGTCGAAGCCAGACTAAAGTCTGGCACCGACGCTCTCATCATTTTCCGGTGGTCATAGCGGCGGGGGTACACCTCTTCCCATTCCGAACAGAGCAGTTAAGCCCGCCAGCGCCGATGGTACTCGGAGGGCAACCTCCCGGGAGAGTAGGTCGCCGCCGGATTCTCTCTAGCGGCCGGAAGTCTCACGACTTCCGGCCGTTTCTCGTTTGCCTTTCTTCGGCCGGGCCGCGTGCGAGTGCGCTTCCGAGAACCGCTCGATCGTCAGGCGGCTCGCAGCTTCTCGCGCCAGCCCGGATCGAGGTCGCGGAGCCGGCGGACACGCTGCCCGACCGGTGGATGGGTGACGAACAGCTTTGCCAGCCCTTCCTCCGCGAACGGGTTGATCGTGTACAGAGGCTCGGTCGCGGGGCTGGCGCGGAACTCGACCAGCTCGCTCGCCTGCTCCAATCGGACGAGCGCGTCGGCGAGGCCGTGCGGCGACTCGCACAGCTGGGCAGCGAGCCGATCGGCCTCGAATTCCCGCCGCGGCGAGAGCAGCAGGTGGACGAACGACGCCGCGACCGGGCCGAGCACGTAGAGCAGCATTCGCGACATGAACCCGCCGACGCGCGACATCTCGACCAGCGACGCCGCCAGGACGACCGCCGTCGTCTGCACGAGCACGTCCCGATTCCGCACGTGGGCGACCTCGTGGGCGACGACACCCTCGATCTCGGCCGGCGCCGAGAGGCCCAGCAGTCCGGTGCTGACGGCCAGCGCAGAGCTCATCGCACCGCGCCCTGCCGACAACGCACGCGGGAATCCGTCGGAGATCACGTACAGGCGCGGCTTGACCACGCCCGCGCGCATCGACAGCCGCTCGACCAGCGAGTGCAGGGCCGGAGCCTCACCGGGCAAGAGCTCCCGCGCCCCGACCATCCCCAACGCCACCCGGTCCGCGTACCAGTAGGCGGCGACCCCGAGCAGGAGTCCGCAGAAGACGAACACCGAACCGACGCGGTACCCGCTCAGCCACCAGCCGAGCGCGCCGAGCGCGGCGCAGAGCGCAGCCAGGAGGCCCCACGCCTTCGCGACGTTGCGCATCGCCGGCCAGGCGGCGCGCAACGCCTAGCCCTCGTCGTCGCGCTCGTCCTCGGCGAGTCCGCGCGGGGGCCAGTCAGGCTCAGGCGCGTCACAGCGGCTCGAGCAGTGGAGGGAAGCCACGTTCTGCAGAGGGATCAGGATGTGGCCGTTGAGCTCGACATGCGCGACGTCGTCGATCGCGCAGTACGCGGTGAGGACGCCGTCCTGGTAGTCGCCGTTCATCAGCGCCACCTCGACCTGCTCCCCCTTGTACTTGCTGGTGTAGTCCTCCACCTGCGGCTCAGTCTATAGCCGAGAACGCGCCGTTCCGGAACCGGAGCTCGTAGACGCCGCAGTTCTCGATCGGGTGCACCGGGTCGCCGATCGCGTGCCGGCGCAGCGTTCGCAAGGAGCCGCCGTGCGAGACGATCAGAATCCGCTCGCCGGGATGGGCGCGCGCGATGCGCTCGACGGCGGCGAGGACGCGTGCGAGGTGCTCGGCGCGGGTCTCGCCGTCGTGGTGGCCGGCCCCGGGGAAGCGCGCCTCGATCTCCGGACGCGTCAGGCCCGACCAGGAGCCGACGTCGATCTCGCGGAGGGCGGGATCGGAGACGACCGGCACTCCGTGCGGCTCGGCGACGATCAGCGCGGTCTCGTGGGCGCGCCGCAGGTCGCTCGAGTACACGGCCTCGAACGGCACGTCGGACAGCTGCTCGGCCAGCGCCCGGGCCTGCTCGCGTCCCGTCTCGTTGAGCGGCGGATCTGCCCAACCCTGGAATCGACCCTCGCGGTTCCAGTCCGTCTCACCATGCCGGGCCAGCAGGATCGTGGTCATCCACGGATACGCTAGCGGCGTGGATCTCGGGCTCCGCGGACGTGCGTGCGTCGTCACCGGTTCCACGGCCGGGATCGGCCTCGAAACCGTGCGGATGCTGCTCGACGAGGGCGCGCGCGTCGTCACCTGCGGTCGCCGGGACGCGCCCGCGATCGGGGAGACGTTCCACGTGCGCGCCGATCTCGGCGTCGCCGGAGAGCCCGAGCGGGTGGTCGCGGAGGCCGCGCAGGCGCTCGGCGGAATCGACGTGCTCGTCAACAACGTCGGCGTTGCCCGACAGGCGCGCTTCGAGGACGTCCTCGACGAGGAGTGGGAGGCGTACTGGCAGCTGGACGTGATGAGCTACGTGCGCGCGATCCGCTCCGCGCTGCCGTATCTGCGCGAGTCCGCGGCCGCATCGATCGTAAACGTGTCGTCGACCGCGGGCAAGCGGCCGTCGACCTCGATGCCGCACTACTCGGTGATGAAGGCGGCCGTGCTGTCTCTCTCCAGGTTGGTCGCAGACATCTACGCCCAGGACGCGATCCGCTGCAATGCGGTCACGCCCGGCCCGACGGCGACCGATGCGTGGCTCGGCGACGGAGGCCTGGCCGACCAGCAGGGCGAACGTGCCGAGGTCCTCGCGAAGGTCGGCGCCGGCCGCCCGCTCGGCCGGCTCGCGCGGCCGGACGAGATCGCCGCCGTGATCGTCTTCCTCTGCTCCGACCGTGCGAGCTATGTGACCGGGTCGGCGTGGAGCGCGGACGGCGGCACCGTGCCGATCATCCTCTGAGGCCGTTCAGCCGCTCGCGCGTCCACGCTGCGGAGACGACATTGCCCTTGAGCTCGTACCGCTCGAGCGCTTCTCCGAGCGCGGCGACGGCCTCGTCGGTGCGTCCGGCGAGCGACAGCACGTCGGCGAGGGCAACGTACGTGTCCGCCTGTTCATCCAGGAAATCCGACCGCTCGACGACCTCGAGGGCCCGGCGGGCCGCTGTCTCGGCGAGCTCGAGCTCACCTCTTCGTGCGAGGACCTGCGCCCGCACCGCCCAGAGGACGGACTGCGAAGCAACATCGGTGGACGAGGCGGACTCCTCGCTCAGCCGTGCCAGCTCCTCCGCCTCGTCGAATCTCTCCCGTGCGACCAGCACCTGGCCGAGCTGCGCGGCGTTGGTGGAGAGCAAGGCCCTTTCCCCGAAGCGCTCCAGCACCTCGAGGCTTTGCCGGAGCAGTCGCTCCGCAGCCGCAGGATCTCCTGCGAGGCGTTCGATGAACGCGCCGGCCTGGCCGCGAGCACTCTCGACGAGAACTCGCTGGCCGAGCCGCTCGCGCGTCTCGAGGCCGAGCGCGAGCGAGCGGCGGGCGTCGTCGAAGCGGCCGAGCATCGCCTCGAGCACAGCGCGCGCAACCGCCACCAGCCCGGGCAGCAACGCGTCGCCGGCCGACGCGAACCCGTCGAGGCGCTCCAGCCCTTTCTCAGCGCGCATCGGCCCCATCGCCCACGCGTGCGCCAGCCTGCGGGACGCTTCGAGTTCGATGCGGCGGTCGCCCGCGCGACGACCATGCTCGCGGGCACGCTCGGCCAGGGCGGCCGCCCGAGCGGCGTGCGCTGCGGTCCAGCTCAGCAGCGCCAGCAGAAAGAGCGCCTCCGCCTGGCCGCGCTCGTCGCGAAGCCGCTCGAAGAGCGACCGCAGAGACTCCGCCTCTCGACGGAGCTCCTCCGTGTCCACCTGCGACTCGAACTTCATCCTGCCGTTGAGGAGCACCACCCGTGCGTGCCCTGCAGTGCGCTCGTCGCCTGCCGCGCGGGCGAGCTCGAGCGCTTCGTCGAGAACCTTGCGCGATCGCGCGAAGTCACCGGTGTCCTCGAGGGCAGCGCCGAGCTCCGGGAGGACCGAAAGCCGGATCGGATCGTCTGCCGGCAGCAGGTCGGCCGCGCGTTCGAGGAGCGAGCGGGCCGCGTTCCGGTCGCCCGCCGCGAGGGCGCGCCGCCCGCTCGAGCCGAGGAGCTCCGCCGCGCGCCGTGCCAGCGCCTGGTCTGGCGAGCCGAGCTCGGCCCCGTAGCTGAACGCCTGCTCGAGGTGGTAGCCGAGGATCTCCTCGAACGCGGTACGCTCTTCACCTGCCTTTCCTTCGAGCCAGGCGGCGAATCGTTCGTGCAGCGCGGCCCGTGCTTCCTTCGGCAGCGACGTGTACGCGGCGTCCCGAAAGAGCAGATTGCGGAAGCGGAAGCCGTCCTCGCCAGCGAACTCCGGCTCGTCCGGCCGAACGAGCTGCCTGCGGACGAGCGAGAGCAGGTGCGCGGTCACGGAGGGCTGGAGGACCTCGGGGGCGAGCGCCGCAACCGCGCCGCGGTGGAAGAGCGTGCCTTCGACCGCCGCGCACTCGACAACGGCTCGCTCGTCTGCAGAGAGCCGGTCGAGGCGGGCGGCGAGCAGTGCGTGGATCGTGGGTGGAACGGCGAGCTCCGTGAGGTCCGTGGTTCCCACCCAGGACCAGTCGTGCCGCTCGAGCAGGCCGTCGTCGATCAGCATCTCGAGTGTCTCCTCGACGAAGAGCGGATTGCCTTCGGCCGCTGCGAAAATCCGCTCCCGTGCCGGTCGAGTCAGGGCCGCCTCACCGATCAGGTTCGTGATCAAGAGCTCGCACTCGTCGTCGTCAAGCGGCTCCAGGAGGACAGAGATCGCGTTCAGCTTGCCGCCGCCCCAGCCCGGGCGACCGTCGATGAGCTCCGGACGGGCGACGCAGACGACGAGGAGCGGTGCGTTCCTCGACCAGTCGGAGACGTGGTCGACGAGGTCGAGGAACGTCGGCTCCGCCCACTGAATGTCGTCGAAGACGACGACGAGCGGTTGTTCGCGCGCGAGCTCCTCGAGGAGCCTGCACACCGAGAGGAAGAGCTCCTCGGACGGAGCGCCCGTCTCGAGCAGCGACAGAACCGGCGAGGAGCGGTCCCCGAGCCCGTCCAGCGCCTCGTACAATGGCCAGAAGGTGATGCCCTCCCCGTAGGAGAGGCAGCGTCCACCGAGCACGCGCGCCTCCTGCCCGACCTCGCGGACGAGTTCTGCGACGAGCCGCGACTTTCCGACGCCGGCCGCTCCGAGGACGGTGAAGAGGTGACAGGCGTTCTCGTCGACGGCGCGGTCGAATGCCTGGCGAAGGATGGCGCGCTCACGGGTACGGCCGACCACCGGCGAGTCGAGCCTGCGCATGATCGCCTCCGCATCCGGACGAACCTCGAAGAGCCGCCAGGCTCGAATCGGATCTGCCTTGCCCTTCGCGGCCACCGGGCGGACGCTCTCGGAGACGACCGCTCCGGCGACGAGACGATGCGTCGCTTCGCCGACGAGAATCGCGCCCGGCTCGGCGGCCTGCTCGAGGCGTGCAGCGACGTTGACCGCATCCCCGGTGACGAGTGCATCGCCGGAGCCGGCAACGACCTCGCCGGTGTTGACGCCGATGCGTGCCTCCAGTTCCAGCTCCGCAACCGCGTCGCGCAGGGCGATCGCCGCCCGCACGGCGCGCAGCGCGTCGTCCTCGTGGAGCTCGGGGATGCCGAACACGGCCATCACCGCATCCCCGATGAACTTCTCGACGCTTGCGCCGTGGCGTTCGAGGGCTGCCCGGGCGACGTCGAAGTAGCGGGACTGGAGCTTGCGGAGCGCCTCGGGGTCGAGGCGCTCGCCCGCCGCCGTGTAACCGGCGAGGTCGCAGAAGAGGACCGTGACCGTCTTCCGGGCCTCGCGGGCGACGGCAGCTGTCTGCAGGGCCGAGCCGCAGGAGTTGCAGAAGCGGGCGCCTGCCGGATTCTCCTGACCGCACTGCGGACAGATCATCGGCCGAGTGTACGACGGGTCGACCCGACGATTCGGTCTCTCCGCCGCAGCATCTACCCTGGACGTGATGCCCGAGCTGGCCGGGAGAGTCGGTGACGCCTTCGAAGCCCGCTTCCGCGAGCAGGAGGAAGCCTGGCTGTCACCCCTCGCCGTGCGCTCGTACGAGACGCGCGGACGGGACCGCGACGAGGAACCGTGCGCGGTGCGGACGCCGTTCCAGCGCGACCGCGACCGCATCGTCCACTCGAAGCCTTTCCGCCGCCTGAAGGGGAAGACGCAGGTCTTCATCGACCCGCAGGGCGATCACTACCGGACCCGGATGACGCACACGCTCGAGACAACGGCGATCTCGCGGGTCGTCGCTCGGGCGCTGCGTCTGAACGAGGATCTGACCGAAGCGATCGGGCTCGGGCACGATCTCGGCCATACGCCGTTCGGACATGCCGGGGAGGACGCGCTCGACGAGGCGCTGCGGGCGCAGTTCGGGCGCCGTTTCCGCCACAACGAGCAATCGCATCGCATCGCGGCCGCGCTCAACCTGACCCACGAGGTCTGCGAGGGAATCCTCACCCACACCGGGTCGGTCGAGCCCGGCACGCTCGAGGGGAGGATCGTGCGCCTCGTCGACCGGGTGGCGTACATCAACCACGACATCGACGATGCAGTGCGCTACGGGCTCCTCCACGAAGACGATCTGCCGCGAGCGGAGCTCGAGCTCCTCGGCCCGACCGGCTCCGAGCGCATCGACCGGCTCGTGCACGACCTCGTCGAGACGTCGGCGGCAGTTGGCGAGATTCGGCAGAGCGACGAGATCGGCGACGCGATGCACCGTCTGCGCGCGTTCATGTTCGACCGCGTGTACCTCGCGGCACACGCGAAGGAGGAGCACCGGCGCGCGCATGCCGCCGTCGCGACCATCGTCGATCATCTGGTCAGGCGCGGTGACTCCGCCGACGAGATCGTCGAATATGTCGCGGGGATGACCGACCGTTACGCGCTCGCACACGCCGAGAAGCTCCGCTAGTGGCGCGGATCACGGACACGTCCGTCGAGGCGGTCAAGGCCGCGATCGACATGGTCGATCTCGTCTCCGCGTACACCTCTCCGCGCAAGGCGGGGTCGCGCTACACGGCCCGGTGTCCGTTCCACGAGGAGCGCACGCCCAGCCTGTCGATCAACGCGGTGGACAAGCTGTACTACTGCTTCGGCTGCGGCGCGGGGGGAGACGCGATCACCTTCGTGCGCGAGAAGGAGGGACTCGACTTCGCGCAGGCGATCGAGTGGCTCGCCGACCGCTTCCACGTTCAGCTCGAGTACGAGGAGGTGTCGCCCGAGGTCGATGCACGGCGCCGGCGCACCGACCGGCTGCACGCGCTCCTCGAGCAGGCCGCATCGTTCTACGAGCGGTACCTGTGGGAGTCGTCCACCGGAGAGGCAGCCCGCGCGTACCTCGACGGCCGTCGGCTGGGGCGCGAGGTGGCCGAGCTCTACCGGCTCGGCCTCTCGCCGGCCGACGGTCGCACGCTGGCGCAGAAGGCACGCGAGAAAGGCTTCAGCGACGACGAGCTTCGGGCCGCGGGCCTCGTCAACCGGCGCGGCAACGACTACTTCCAGGGCCGCCTGATGTTCCCGCTCGCCGACGCGCGCGGCAGGATTCTCGGCTTCCAGGCGCGCCGGCTCGCCGACGACGACCCGATCGAGGCGAAGTACGTGAACTCGCCCGAGGGCGATCTCTTCCGCAAGGGCTCGATCCTGTACGGGCTCGACCGCGCCCGGGCGGCGATCGCGAAGGAGAACGGCGCGATCGTCGTCGAGGGCAACCCCGACGTGCTCGCCCTCCGCCAGGCCGGGCTGGAGCGCGTCGTCGCGTCGATGGGCACCGCCCTGACCGAGCGGCAGCTCAAGGACCTGTCGCAGCTGAGCACCCACATCACGCTCTGCTTCGACGGCGACAAGGCGGGGCAGGACGCGACGCTCCGGGGGATGGATCTCGCTCTTGCCCACAAGCTCGACGTCCGTGTCGTGCCGATGCCGCCCGGTGTCGACCCCGCCGACGCCGGCGAGACCTTCGGAGACCTCCTTGCCCGGGCCGAGAGCTACCCGGTCTATCGCGTCCGGCTCGAGATCCAGCGCGAGCCCGACCGCAAGAACGCCGCCGATCGGGTTGCCGAGATTCTCCGGACGATCCCGAACTCGGTCGACCGACAGGATGCGGCGCAGGTCGCGGAAGACCTCCTCCGGGTTCCGCCCGGAACGTTTGCACCGAGGGCGCTTGCCAGGACCGGCACGGTGTCACCGAAGCTGATCGAGGCCGGCGACCGGCTCGAGCGCGGTGTGCTCGCCGGCGCGGTCGCCCATCCGTCCCTCGTCCCGCTCCTCGCCGAGCTGACCCCGGAACACTTCGACCTCGATCTCCACCGACGGGTGCGCGAGCACCTGCTGGCGCCCGGCACGGCAGACGAGGAGCTGATCGGCCTCCTCGCCGAGCTCGACGCTCGCGCATCCGAGGACGAGATCGACGAGGACACCGCGACCGAGATGCTCCTGCGCCTGCGGGTGCGCGGCATCAAGCGAGAGCTCGACGGCTGCGACGACCCCGAGCGGCTCAAGGAGCTCCAGGCGGCGCTTGCCCGGCTGCGCGAGGCCGTCGGCGCCCTTACCTAGCTACCCTGACATCGTGCACGATCCGCTCGTCATCGCCGGGCGCGAGTTCCGTTCGCGGCTGATCACCGGAACGGGGAAGTACGCCTCGTCCGAGGCGATGCGCGCTGCGGTCGTCGCTTCCGGATGCGAGCTCGTCACCGTCGCCGTCGGCCGGATCGACCTCGACACCGTCGAGGAGTCGATCACCGACCACCTGCCGGCAGGCATCACGCTTCTTCCGAACACGGCGGGCTCGGCCACGGCCGGCGAGGCCGTGCGGATCGCCCGCCTCGCCCGGGCGGGCGGGCTGCCCGACTGGATCAAGCTCGAGGTGATTCCCGACCCGCGCTGGCTTCTGCCCGACCCCGTGGCGACGCTCGCCGCCGCGGAGCAGCTCGTCTCGGAGGGCTTCACCGTTCTTCCGTACGTCCTGCCCGATCCGGTCCTGCAACGCAGGCTCGAGGCGGTCGGCTGCGCCGCGGTCATGCCCCTTGCCTCCCCGATCGGAAGCGGTCGCGGGCTGAAGCTCCGCCACACGATCGAGATCATGGTCGAGCAGGCCGAGGTTCCCGTGGTCGTCGACGCCGGCCTCGGCGCGCCCTCGCACGCGGCCGAGTCGATGGAGCTCGGCGCCGACGCGGTCCTCGTCAACACGGCGATCGCGCGGGCCGAGGATCCCGCCGCGATGGCGCAGGCGTTCCGGCTCGGCGTCGAAGCAGGGCGCACAGCGCGGCTGGCCGGCCTGATCGAGGAACACGAGACGGCCGAGCCGTCCAGCCCGCTCGGCGGTCTCGCCGCGCGGGCGTGAACGTGACCGTCAACGGCCGCACCCGCGAGGCGGCGGCAGACGAGACGGTGCAGACGCTGCTCGAAGGTCTCGGCCTGACCGCGCAGTACGCGCTCGAGGACGGCGACGCTCTGGTCGTCGCCAGGCCGGTCGCCGGTGGATAGCCGCCTCTACCTGATCACCGCCGCACGGCCCGATCTGCCCGCATTTCTCGCGGCGGCGGTCGCCGGCGGGGTCGACCTCGTCCAGATCCGGGAGAAGTCCCTCTCCGATGCCGAGCTCCTCGCCGTGCTGCTGGCGGCGAGAGAGGTGACGCGGGCGCTCGGCGTCCCGCTCGTCGTCAACGATCGTCCCGATCTCGCCCTCCTCTCCGAGGCCGACTTCGTCCACCTCGGCCAGGACGACCTGCCGGTGGCCGCCGGGCGCCGTCTCGGTCTCCGCGTCGGCCAGTCGACGCACGCACCCGCCGCGCTCGAGCGAACCGAGGCCGACTACGCGGGCGTCGGCCCGGTGCACGAGACGCCGACGAAGGAAGGAAGGCCCGCCGTCGGCCTCGACTTCGTCCGCCACGCCGCTGCGAACGCTCGCGTGCCGTGGTTCGCGATCGGCGGCATCGACGCCTCGAACGTCGCCGACGTGGTCGCCGCAGGCGCAACGAGGGTCGCCGTCGTGCGCGCGATCGGCGACGCGCCCGACCCCGAGCGCGCATCCGCCGAGCTTCGTCGGGCGCTGCCCTGAAGCGCCTCCGATACCATGCCGAAGCCGTTCTGGCAGCCGTTCCCCGGTAGCTCAATTGGCAGAGCATCCGGCTGTTAACCGGAGGGTTGTTGGTTCGAGTCCAACCCGGGGAGCTAGCATCGCCGCGGCGTCCTGAGCGACGTTGGCGGGCGCGACGAGCGGCCGTACCTGTAGTAAGCTACGTCCGACGATAACTGCTCCTCTTCTGCAGGGTCGGTCGCTGTTCGGGCGTCTACGGGCGCAACGGGAGACGGAGGCGGGTCGATTCGTCTCGTACGGGCTCGAGGCCGGCAAGGTCGCCGCGCTCTACTACGGAGCGGCACGCACAGGGCTTCACCTCGCCTACCTCCACGGCAGCGTCACCGCGCTGTGGCCACCGGTCGGAGTCGGGATCGCCCTCCTCGCGATCCGGGGCCCTCGCCTCTGGCCCGCGATCGTGATCGGGGATCTGCTGGTCGGCGACTTCTCCACGCCTCGGAACCGTGCTCGGGCAGGCGCTCGGGAACACGCTGGAGGTGGTTGTCGCGGCGCTGCTCTTCCGTCGCCTCGCCAGACGCCGGATCGGACTCGAGCGGGTCCGGGATGTGCTCAGTCTCGTCGTGTGCGCGGCGCTCGGGACGCTGATCAGTGCAGCGTTCGGGGTAGCCTCGCTCAGGCTCGGCCATGTGATCAAGGCCTCGCAGTTCGTGAACGTCTTTCGGACGTGGTGGCTCTCAGACTTCTCGGGTGCCCTGGTCGTCGCTCCGCTCTTCCTCGTCTGGGCGAGGCACGCCTCGTGGCGAATGGCGCGCGCCCGATTCGCAGAGGGCGTGCTACTGCTCACGGCCCTGGTCGTTCTGGCCGAGGTGCCGTCACAACAAGACGTCCCGTACATCGTGTTTCCCGTCCTGATCTGGGCGGCCCTCCGCCTCGGCGCGGCGGGCGCCGCGACCGCGGTCGCGACCGTGTCCTTCTTGGCCGTCTGGAATACAGCGCACGGCTCCGGGCCGTTTGTGCGAGCATCGATCACTCACAGCCTGCTGGCGAGTCAATTGTTCGTCGCCGTCGCCGCTCTGACCTCGCTCGTGCTCGCGGCGGTGACCGCCGAGCGATCGGCGAGCGAGACTGCACAGCGCGCGCTGACCGCGGAGCAAGCCGCGTTGCGGCGGATCGCGACTCTGGTGGCCGGCGAGGCCGTTTCCGAGCACGTCTTCGAGCAGGTCGCGGCCGAGGCCGCACAGACGGTGGGGGCGCGCGCGGCCAGTCTCGCGCACTTCGACGAGGGCGGCACGGTCGCCTTCGTGGGCGGCTGGAGTGAACACGGCAAACTTGCGTTCCCGGTCGGCTCCCGTCTGACCCTGACCGATACGAAGATCCTCGCCGCCGTGCGCGACAGCGGCCAGCCGCAACGGATCGAGCGCTACGAAACCGGCGCCGGCCCGCTCCTCGAGCGCTTTGCAAGCTTCGGCTACGGCCGCGCGATCGCCGCGCCGGTGAAGCTCGGCGGGCGAGTATGGGGCGCGCTCGTTGCAGCCGGGGGTCGCGATGCCCCGTTTCCGGACGGAGCCGAGCGCCGGATGACAGATTTCACCGAGCTCCTCGCACAAGCGCTGGCGAACGCCGACGCCTACGCGAAGCTCGCGGCTTCGCGAGCCCGGATCGTCGAGGCAGCCGACAGCGAGCGGCGACGGTTGGAGCGAAACCTGCACGACGGCGCCCAGCAACGGCTCGTCTCGCTCGTGCTCCAGCTGCGCATCGTGAAGGCGAGCGTGCGGAGCGGAACGACCCCGAATCGACCGAGGCGCTCCTGGCCGCCGCGGACAGCGAGCTCGGATCCGCGCTCGAGGAGCTGCGCGAGCTGGCGCGCGGCATCCACCCGACCATCCTCACGGAACGGGGCCTGACGGCCGCTCTGGAGGCGCTCACCCAACGCGCGCCGGTCACCGTCGCGCTCGAGCGCATGCCGGACGATCGGCTACCCGCCTCGATCGAGGCCGCGATCTACTATCTCGTCGCCGAAGCGATAACGAACGTCGCGAAATACGCGCAAGCAACCCGCGCACGTGTCGCCGTCGAACGATCGAACGGCATGGCTACCGCCGTCGTCAGCGACGACGGTATCGGAGGTGCTGAGCCCGGCCGCGGCTCCGGTCTGATCGGCCTCACCGATCGCGTGGAAGCGCTCGGGGGCCGGCTGCACGTCGAAAGTCCACGCGGCCGGGGTACCCGCCTCACCGCCGTGATCCCCTGCGGCTGAATCCTCACCTCCGCCACCGCCGTCGCCATGGCCCGGATCGGCGGCCCGATCCACCAGCGGGCGGTCGCCGCCCTGATCCGTGTGGATGCTCGGCTACGCTGAGCGGCGGTCCAGGTGGCCGCTTCGCCGATGATCCGACTCGACCGGCATCCGCACGGGCCGCGCATCTACGCGCTCGGTCGGCGCGTCCACGAATGGCACCTCGGGCTCGCCGCGATCGCGGCCGACGCGACCGGCCGGGCGGTCGGTGCGTGGCACCTCACGCCCCTGTCGGGAATCGTCGTCGCCGGCGGCGTCTGGCTCGTCTGCAAGGACTGGCGCGATCTCGTCCCCTCGACGCGCGACACGTCGGCGTGGCGGCTCGGACTGCATCGGCGTGCCGCCCCGCTGCGCGCGATCCGGCACGGGGAGGGTTTGCCGGCCCTCGCCGGGGCGGTCGCCTTCGCCGTCGGGCTCGTCAACCTCCTCTCGGCGCTCACTCCGAACGTCGCGTGGCGACATCACCTCCTGCTTCAGGTCGAGCCTGTCGAGGCCGTTCCGCTCCTGCACACCCTGACCGTCCCGGCCAGCGCGACCCTCGTCGTCTGCGCCTTCTACCTGCGCGCGCGTCGCCGCCGAGCGTGGCAGGCGGCTCTCGTCCTGATGGTGCTGCTCGGCGGGCTCGAGCTCCTCAAGGGGCTCGACTTCGAGGAAGCGGTGCTGAGCTGGGCCGCTGCTTCGCTCCTGTGGTGGGGTCGTGACTCCTTCTACGTCCGGCACGAGCGCCTCCGCGCGCGCTCGCCGGCGCTGCTCGCGCTCGGCGTGACCGCGGCCGGCTGCTCGCTGGCCGGGATCGGAATCTGGGTCGCCACGCGGGCGAGGCCCGGTGACGTCGTCCGCGAGGTGGGCGATCTGCTCGCGTGGACCAGAGGGCCGATGTCGTTCGGCGACGAGCTCGCCTGGCTGCCGCTCGCCGTCGGATGCCTCGGCCTCGCCGTCATCGTGACGCTGGCGTACGTACTCTTCCGGCCGCTCACCGCGCCCCGGTCGCTGCCCGACACGGTCGAGCGCACGCATGCGGCCCGGCTCGTCCGCGAGCACGGCCGCGACACGCTCGCCTTCTTCAAGCTCCGCGGCGACGTTCACTACCGGTTCACGGCCGACCGGAGGGCGTTTGCGGGCTACCGCGTCGCGAACGGCGTCCTGCTGATCGCCGGCGATCCGGTCGGAGACCCGGCCGCCGTCCCCGGGCTGATTGCCGACCTGTGCGCATTCGCGGAGGCGCGGGGATTGCGAGTCGGCGCTCTCGGGGCGGGGAGCGCACTCCTGCCCATCTACCGCGATGCCGGGCTTCGCGGGATCTACATCGGCGACGAGGCGATCGTGCGCACCGGCCGTTTCTCGCTCGAGGGCCGGGCGATCCGGAAGGTACGGCAGTCGGTCAGCCGGCTGGAGACGGCCGGGTACTCGGTCGAGACGCTCGGCTTCGAGCAGCTCGATGCACCGACCCTGGCTGCACTCGAGCGTGTTTCGTCCCTCTGGCGGGACGGTGAGCCCGAGCGCGGGTTCACGATGGCGATGGACCGGCTCGACGGCGAGCACGGGGCGGGCAGCCTCGTCTTCGCCGCGCGGGACTGGCAGGGCGCGATCCGCGGCTTCATCCACGTCGTCCCGTCCTACGGGCGTCCGGCGATGTCGCTCTCGTTCATGCGCCGCGACCGCTCGACGCCGAACGGGCTGATGGAGTTTCTCGTCGTCCGCGCGATCGAGGCGCTGCGCGAGCGCGGCGTCGAGGAGCTCTCCTTGAACTTCGCGGCGTTCGGCCGTTGGCTCGGGCGGCCGGAAGGACGGGCAGAGCGAGCGCTCGGGCGGATCGTCAGCCTCGGTAACCGCTTCTTCCAGATCGAGAGCCTGTACCGCTTCAACGCGAAGTTCGAGCCACGCTGGGAGCCCCGCTATCTCGTCTTCGAGGGCTCGCCCCTGCGGGTCGGGCTCGCCGCGCTCCGGCTCGAGGGCCAGTTGCCCAAGCTGCGGCGGTGAACCGGAGCCACGGCGCGGCGGGCATGCTCGCCGTTCTCGGCGTCGGTCTCCTGCCGTGGACGCTGTGGCTCGCGCTCACGCTGCCGTCGCGGAAGGTTGCGGAGCACTGGGATCTCGCCTGGGTCGGGTTCGACCTCGTGCTGGCCGCCGCACTGCTCGCGACCGCGGCGGCAATCCTGCGTCGCTCTCCGTTCGTGCCCGCGACGGCCGCCGCGACCGGCGCGCTCCTGCTGGCCGACGCGTGGTTCGACATCGTCACCGCGTCGTCGAGCAGGGAGCGCTGGTTCGCGATCGGGCTCGCGCTCGTCGCCGAGCTCCCGTTCGCAGGGTTCTGTCTCGCCCTCGCCCGCCCCCGGGCCTCCCGTTAGGATCGCTCGCATGCGCAGGCAGCGCCTCAGGCCGTTGACCGAGGCGGAGGCCTATGCGCGCTGCCACGGCATGCGCGAATCCGAGGTGAAGATCGTCAAGCTGGAGCCGCGCCGGCCCCGCTACCAGCTCGACGTCTCGGGCGAGGACCTCCGGCGCTCGTTCGAGCAGAAGCTCGCCGGACGGGAGCCCGACGACGAGGCGGTCGGCGGAACGGCCTGACAGCGAGCGAAAGGGTGGAGGCAAGCCGTTGCAGGCAGAGGCCGACGGGGGGCCGAGCTTGTCTAGAATGTGGGACGTGAGCTGGCTCTTCATCGGCTTGCTCGCCGCCGCGGTGGTCGTCCTGGCCGGTGCCGAGTGGCCGCGCCTCTCCGATCGTGTGGGGGGCCGCGCTCGCGAGAGGCGCGCGCGGGCGAAGCGGAAGGAGCAGCTGCGCCTGATCCGGACCGAGAGCGACGAGTTCGCGGCCAGCGTCCAGCGCGACCTCGAGAAGCTGCCGACGATCGAGGAGCACGACCCCAGACGCTGAGAGTCGGCTCGGCGGAGGCGCTCGTCTACCTGACGCGGAACGCGGCGCGGTAGAGGCGCGTGTTCGGCAGGATCCGGAGAACGTTCTCCATGTTCTTCAGCTCCTGGTAGTCGGAGACGCGGAGCTCCAGCCGGTGGAGCCCCGCAGTGGTCGTCGCGATCGACACTCGTGCGCGGCCGCGTGCGAACCTGACCTGCGCCGGTCGGCCGTCGATCGACGCCTGCAGCGAGGCAGGATCGACGCCCGCGCCGGCGTCGGTGACCGCGAGCTCGAGGCTCGAGCCCGCGCGGGCCGAGGTGCGCAGTAGCCGGACTGCGGGCGGCGTAACGTCGTCGACCCAGAACCGGAACGTGAACTGTCCGGGAACCGTCCCTGCGCGCGTCTCGAAGACGACGTCGTACGAGCCGGGGCCGGGGCGGACCGCTCCGGCAACCGGCCGGGAGGCGCCGAAGCGATCCAGGTACGGGTTGATCACGACCGGGAGTCCCGCATCTCCCGTGAGCCGGTTCTCGTTGCCTGAGGAGACGACACGCGGAGAGGTCCGTGCGCCCGCGACGACCGCGACGCCGAAGTTGGCGACCGGCCTCCTCAGCGTCACACGGAAGACCTGCTCCGGTCCCGAGAACACGGCGTTCGCGCCCCGCGGAGCGTCCGGGTAGCGGTACGTCGACACTCGCGACGGCTTGCCCCTGGTCTGGCCGTGATAGACGCCCGGCGCCGACAGCGTTCGGTGCGGCTCGGTCGCAAGCACGGGATGGGTGACGCGAAACCAGTACGGGATCCGGCGCGCGACCGGGCCCAGCGTGAGCGTCACGAACCCGGTGACGTCGGCCTCGGCGGCTCCGCTCGCGGCGGATCCGGTGACGTCGAGCCGGCCGGGGACGGCCACGGTCGCGGGTGCGGTGACGCTGACCCCGACCGCGCTCGTCTGGGCGGCGATGCTCACTGTCCAGACGCCCGCGCCGCCGGCGGCATCGGTGAGGTCCATCGACCGGACGGCGCTCGTCCCCGTCGGGAGGAGGCCGAAGGAGAGGTCGGTCGGCGCGGCGAACAGCTTCGGGTCGTTTGCGGTGGGGATGTCGATCAGCCCGCCCCCTTCGCGTGTCGTCGGCGGCTCACCGGCGCCGGTGGTCGTCGGCCGGCCGGTGAGCACGAGAGCAGACTTGAGCTGCGCGACGGTCCAGCCGGGATGACGCTGGCGGAGGAGCGCCGCGGCGCCGGCGACATGGGGGGCGGCCATGCTCGTGCCGCTGTACGACGCCCATGTACCCTCGCGTGGCGGGACGGACGACGTGATGTCCACTCCCGGTGCGGCGACGTCCGGCTTCATCTCGAGCGAGATCGGGGTCGGCCCAGCGCTCGAGAAGGACGCGACGACCAACTGCTTGCTGACCGCGGCCACCGTGATCGCCTTGACCGCGCTGCCCGGCGACGACACGCTGCCGCGCCCGAAGTCGACGAAGCCGTTCCCGGCCGCGATCGTCGGGACGACGCCCGCGTCGGCGGCGGCGTTGACCGCGGCGACGACGAGGTCCCGCGACGGCTCGATCTCCGACTCGCCGAGCGAGAGGTTGATCACGTCCATGCCGTCGCGAACCGCTGCCTCGATGCCCGCCGCGATCTCCGGTGCGTTCCCGTTCAGGCCGAAGTTCGCGGTCGGAACGGTCAGCACCTTGTAGTTGCCCAGGTACGCCTTCGGGGCGACGCCGGAGAGCGGTCCGCGGCCGGCGATCGCGCCGGGCGAGTAGTTGCCGGCGGCGATCCCGGCGACGTGCGTCGCGTGCTCGGACTGCTCGGGGTCGAACGGCAGCTTGGCGTACTTCCACGTGTTCGTGGGCGGGGAGAACGCTCGGGCGACGATCACCTTCGCGGTCGTGAAGCGGGCGTCGCCCTTCGGATATCCGGGGGGCATCGTGTAGCCGGCCGGGTTGAAGAAGGGATGAGCCTGGTCGACGCCGTCGTCGATGATTCCGATCTTGATCCCGTTCCCGGCGGTCGTGAACGAGGGTGCGCCCCACAGCAGGTCGGCGCCGATCAGGTGGGGGCTGCGGTCGAGCAGCGGCCGGTACGAGACGCTCGGCCAGACCCGGGCGACCCCCGGGACCCCGGCGAGACGGCGGAGCGCGGAGCGGGGGAGCATGACCGCCATCCCGTTCAGGACGACCTCGTAGCGCCAGGTCACCCGCGCCGCCGGCAGGGTTTTCGCGATCCGGGCGGCGAGCGTCGTCTGCGAAGCGGCGAGCAGGCGGAGGTAATCGATGCTCGGGGTGGAGCGGAGATCGAGGCGGCTCGCCCTGGCGCGGGCGGTGAGAACACGGCTCTCCTGGACCGCGCGGGCGAGCGGCGGCGCGTCCAGCGTCACCACGGCCTCCACGAGCGGATCCGGACCGGAGCCGGCGTGGGCGACCCCGGGGACGAAGACGGCGGCCACCGCCGCCGCGAGCAGGAAAACAAGCCGTCTCAGGGCGAAAATGGTAGCGGCGCCCCGAGCGTCCCGAGCACGAGGTCGGCGTGCTCGCCGGGCTCGACCCGGCGGAGGACCCGCACGACGGACAACGCGAAGTCCGACGCCGGCTGGCCTTCCTCGACCACGACCCCAGCCTACCCGCGGCTACAATGCGCGCCCGCGCGGATGTGGCGGAATTGGTAGACGCGCACGGTTCAGGTCCGTGTGGGCTTCGGCTCGTGGAGGTTCAAGTCCTCTCATCCGCATAGCCTGACGTCGGTGGCAGGCCACGGTGTACGCGCCGCTACCCTGACCCGGTGAGCCGGATCAATCCTACGCTGCGCGGCTTCCTGATCATCGCCGCGGTCGCGGCCCTGATCGTCGCCCTGCAGCTCGAGGCGACGCTGACCGCCCTGTTCCTGCTCGCGCGGATCGCGTTCCTGCTCGCGATCGCGTTCTTCCTCTACCTGATGTGGCGCGAGCGGCGGAGCGAGATCTCGGTCTGGCCGGGGCGGGCGCGGGGGGTCTTCTACGGAGGCGCGCTGTTGATCGTCGCCGACATCGCAGCGATCTCGTTCACGGACGAGACCGGCCTGGACGCCGTCGTGTTCGTCGTCGTGCTCGCCGCCGCCGGGTTCGCGATGTGGCGTACCTGGCGCGATCAGCACACGTATATCTAGGCAAGCGTCGCCGTCGTCGCCCTTTGGGCCGGGTCTCACCTCGTGGCGTTTACCACCCAGTCTCTGAGACCGGGGTTGGAACAGTTGCGTGCCGATTCATCCCCAGGGTACGGCGGGTCGATTCGCCGGGAGCTCCGGGACAGTCCCGCCGAGATGTCCCTGAGCTACGCCCCGACCCTTGCTGCGGCGCCGTCGAGCGCGTCGAGCGCGGCGCGGATCTCCACGAGCCGGCCGACGAAGATCGGCGTGTCCCGCTCCGTGTACCGGCTCGCCTCGCTGTCGCGGAGGCGAAGCATTAGGTGCATGAAGTCAGACGGCTCGTCGCACTCGAACGCGGTCATGAACTCCTGGTCGTCGATCCCGAACGAGTACGTCGTGTGATTGTGGATCCCCGGAAACTCCTCGCGCCCGATCCGGATGTGCTCGTCCATCGCCCGCTTTCGATCGACCTCCGGAAGCGCGTACCAGGGCCGCACCTTCACGAACGGGTAGACGACGAGGTACGGCTGGTCGTGCGGGACGATCTTTCGCGGCTTGCGCGCGTTCGTGTACTGGGACGCTCGCGTCGTCGCGAGGTACGAGTAGGGGGTCTCCAGCCACCCGGCCAGCGGCGTCGCGTTCAGCCCGGTGGCGAGCTCGCCGAGATCGGCATAGCGCTCGGCGATCTTCCAGAGGAAGAAGTCGCAGTCGCCCCGGACCCCGGTGCAGGTGTAGGCGCGGAGCCCGTCCATCCGACCGGCCCACGACTCGACCACCTCGGCGAACGCGTCCTTTCCGGCCGCGCGCTCGTCGATGGGCAGACGGCGCCACGCCCGATCGACCCGATAACACGTGTACGCAACGTACTGGCCCTCCACCACGCGTCAGATGCTAGCGAGGACGCCTCAGCGGACGATCAGCGGGCCGCTGGCAACGATCTGTGGCGGGCCGACGTTCACCGGTGCCGTCAGCCTGACGGTGAACCGGTACCGGCCTCGCGCGAGCGCCAGCCTCCGGAACTGGACGAGGGCGCGCTCCCCTGCGAGCACCTTGACGCGGCGTGCGAGGGTGGTCGAGTGGCGGGGGAGGCGCTCGAGCCTCGCGTAGACGTTGCAGTCGATGTCGCAGGCGACCGCGATCGCCGCCGTGCCGGCGGCAACGGAGCGGATCCGCGGGTACGCAATCCTCGCCCTGGGCGTCAGCTGCAGCCCGGGGCAGCGGGCGATCACGCCGCCGTGCGTCTCGCGCACCGCGTCCCGCACCGTGCCGAGGCTCCTCTTGGGCGTCCCGTCCGCGTAGTAGATGCCGGACTGGAAGCGGTCGAGGGCCGGCTCGTCGAACGCGTGGAAGATCAAGAGCCCCATCACGTTCGGCTGGCAGAAGGACATCGCGATCGCCTGCCGGTAGTACGCCGCCTGGGTCGCCTCGGGCACCGGCTTGATCGTCGCCGGCTCGGTGCCGGTGTAGAGCGACGCCTTCGCGGCCGGGATCTGGGTTTCGACTCCGTACTCGGCGTACAGGATCGGCAGGGTCGAGCCGGGCTGGCCGGTGCCGTCGAACGCGGAGGCGAGGAGGGCGACCAGCTTCGTGTAGTCGGCGATCCCGATCGGGGTCGAGTTCGGGTGCGCGAAGGTCGGCGGGATGCCCGAGCTCTCGGGGTAAGGGTGGATCGCGAGCGCGTCCATCACCGGGCCGCTGAGCCCGCTCGACTTGTACGCGGATCCGAGATCCTGGATGAAGACGGTCGGGGAGTGCGTGTCTCGGCCGGTGCCCGGACGATCGATCCCGCGCGGCGAGATCGCACCGCCGAACACCTTGATCTCCGGCGAGACAGCCTTCAGGGCCGTGTACGTGCGCGCGAGCAGGGACAGGTAGACGGGCGCGGCGGCGTCGGTCCCGTCCGGATTGAACTGTGGCAGCCAGAAGCGGTTCAGGTTCGGCTCGTTGCCGATGATGAAGTTGCGGAGGTCCGGGATCCGGCGCGCGAGCGAGGCGGCGTAGTTGGCGAAGCTGGCCTGCGCGTCGGCGGTCAACGGGGTCGTCTTGCTGCCGAAGTGGTAGATCGCCACGAAGCTCTGCATCCCGTCGAGCTTGGCCGCAGCTGCGACGTTGGCGAGCTCGTTCACCTCGTCTCCGGAAGGCTCCGGATTGGCCGGGTCCCAGATCGAGGTGACCCGGACCGCGTCCAGCCCGGCGAGGCGAAGCAGGTCGAGCTTCGCTTTCGTCTCGGTCAGCGTCGGCTGGCGGACGCTGTCCTCGGCGGCTCCGACGAGCATCGTCGGCCCGCCCGCCGCGGCGGGCGAGGCGAGCGCAAGTGTGACCAGGGCGACCCCGAGGATCCCGCGCACGCGTCTCAAAATACCCTGGCTACGCTTGACGCGTGTTAGAAAGAATTGAAGCCCGGCTGAAGTCGCTCCCGACCAGGCCGGGCGTCTACCTCCTGAAGGGCGCCGACGGGCGCGTCCTCTACATCGGCAAGGCGAAATCGCTCCGTCCGCGCGTGCGCTCGTACTTTCAGCGCGGCGGCGACGGACGGGCCCAGATCGTCGGCCTCGCCGGGCGCGTCTGCGACATCGAGGTGATCATCACCGGCACCGAGGTCGAGGCTCTGCACGTCGAGCAGAACCTCGTCAAGCGCCACCGGCCCCCCTTCAACATCCGGTTGCGAGACGACAAGTCGTTCCCCTACATCGCCGTCACGGTCGAGGACGAGTATCCGCGCGTGATGTTCACCCGGGAACGACACCGCCGCGGGGTGGTCTACTTCGGCCCGTACGCGAACGCGAAGAAGGTGCGCGAGACGCTCGACGTCCTCAACCGCGTGTTCCCGTACCGGCCGTGCGAAGGGCCGCAGCCGGGGCGTCACTCGGGGATTCCCTGCCTCGACTACCACATCGAGCGCTGCAAGGCCCCGTGCGTCGGCTACATCGACCCGGACAGCTACCGGGAAATCATCGAGCGGGTGATCGAGTTCCTCTCCGGGAACACGCGGCCGGTCCTCCGCGACCTCGAGCGCCGGATGCACGAGGCTGCCGCCGACGAGCGATTCGAGGACGCCGCCCGCTACCGCAACCGTCTGTTCGCGATCCGCCACCTCGCCGAGATCCAGGGCGCCGACCGGCGGGCGGTCGGGACCGTCGACGTGATCGGGATCTCGATCGCCGGCGACCGGGCTGCGGTGCAGATCTTCCCGCTCCGCGACGGCAAGCTCGTCGACCGCTACGCCTTCCATCTCGAGAACGTCGAGGGCGAGGACACCGCGGCGGTGCTGGAGGCGTTCTGCCTCGAGTACTACGGCTCGGCGCCGAGCGTGCCGCCGCAGCTGGTCGTGCCGCGCGGCGCCGGGGACACGGCGGCGCTCGCGCAGTTCCTCACCGACCGGCGCGGGTCCCGCGTCGAGGTGCGCACGCCGGAGCGCGGGGACAAGCGGCGCCTCCAGGAGCTCGCCGACCAGAATGCCCGCCTCGCCGTCGAGTCGGACGTGCTCCAGACCGAGCAGCGGCGCCTGCGCCGGGTCGAGGCGCTCGAGGAGCTCCGCGAGGCGCTGAACCTGGAGAGCCTGCCGATCAGGATCGAGTGCTTCGACATCTCGAACATCCAGTCCGAGTCTCCGGTCGGCTCGATGGCGGTCTTCCAGGACGCCGCCCCGAAGAAGGCCCACTACCGGAAGTTCGGCGTCCGCGACCTCGAGGGGCCGGACGACTTCGCCGCGATCGGCGAGGTCGTCTCGCGGCGCTTCGCCCGGTTGAAGGACGCGACCGCGGACGACTACGACGAGTCGTTCGCCGCCACCCCGAACCTGATCGTGATCGACGGCGGGAAGGGCCAGCTGTCCGCGGCGCTGGCGGCGATCCAGGCCTACGACCTCCCGCGCGTCGCCGTGATCTCGCTCGCCAAGCGCGAGGAGGAGGTCTTCGTCCCGGGCCGCGCGGCGCCGATCGTGCTCGGGCGGGAGTCGGCCGGCCTCCAGCTCCTCCAGCGCGTCCGGGACGAGGCCCACCGCTTCGCGCTCGGCTTCCACCGCCAGCGACGCGACGCGAAGGCGCGCGGGTCGATCTTCGACGATCTCCAGGGGGTCGGCCCAACGAGACGACGTGCGCTCCTCCGCCACTTCGGGTCGGTCGAGCGTCTGCTCGACGCGACGCAGGAGGAGCTCGAGGGCGTCCCCGGCGTCCCGGAGAGGACAGCCCGTGCGATCTACGCTCAGCTGCACAAGGCAGGCCGGGCCTAGGATCCCGGCGTGCGCCGCGCCGTCCTGCTGACGATGCTGCTCGGTCTGGCGGCCGGCTGCGGCGGCGGCGGCGGCGGCGGCGGCGGCGGTACCCCGACCACCGAGCCGTCGACGCCCGCCCCCCCGGCGACGAGCACTGCGGCCGGCGACCCCGGGAAGGCGACGATCGAGGCGTTCGTGGCCGCCGCCCGGCGAGCAGACGCGTCAGCACTATGGGCGCTCCTGTCGAGCCCGAGCAGGGAGCGGCTCGGACCGACGTTGGAGCGCTTCCGCAAAGGGCCGGCTGGCGAGCTGGTCGAAGGGGTCGGATCGATCGGCCGCTTCCACACCGTGGTCTCCGAGCGGATCACGCCCGAGTTCGGGGTGGTCGCGATCGACGGGATGCGCACCGGCGAGCGGGCCGTCTACGCGGCGGCGCTCCGGCTCGAAGGCACGCGGTGGCGCATCGAGCTCGGAGGCCCGACGAGAGTGCGGCCGATCGGCCCCGATCCAGACGCGAAGGAGCCGGTCGTCGCCCAGATCGCGGGCGCAGTCGAGGGGCCGGGGGGAGCCGGCACCGCCGTCATGTACCTCGATGGCCAGGCCGTGAATCCCGAGATCCGTGAGACCGCGACCGGCTCGACCCTGTTCGCGAACTTCGACCCGGCGCTCGATCCGGGCCGGCATACGGTGGTCCTGTTCGCGAGCGAGGGCCGAGAGGCCTCGGCGGCCGCCTGGGCGTTCACGGTCGGGAAGGCCGGACCGGCGCCGTAGCCGCCGGACTGCGTCATCCGCCGGTGTCTCGGGGGGGTTGCCTAGAAGCCCTTGACGGGCAGCACGAGCACGAGAATCGTCAGCCACCCGGCGGCTACTGCGAGGAAACGCATGACCGTAGGCTAGGAACGAGGTGTTAGAGCACGCTGAGAGGGCGGTAAGGATCCCGTAAGAACCGCGGTTCAGGCGTCGGGCGCCATGAACGGGTAGCGGTAGTCCGTGGGGGGCGCGAACGTCTCCTTGATCGTTCGCGGCGACACCCAGCGGATCAGATTCCACATCGAGCCGGCCTTGTCGTTCGTACCCGAGGCGCGCGCGCCGCCGAACGGCTGTTGACCGACCACCGCACCCGTCGGCTTGTCGTTGACGTAGAAGTTCCCCGCCGCGTACTGCAGCTTGCTCCCGGCCAGCTCGATCGCGGCCCGGTCGCGGGCGAACACGGCTCCGGTCAGCCCGTACGGCGCGGTTCGGTCGACGAGATCGAGCGTCTGCTCGTACTCGCCGTCCGGATAGACGTAGGCGGTGACGACCGGGCCGAACAGCTCGTCGCGAAGCAGGCGGGAGTCGGAGTCCGTCGTCTCGATCACGGTCGGCCGGACGAAGTACCCCTCGCTGTCGTCGTAGTCTCCGCCGACCAGCACGGTCGAGCTCGCGCTCGCGCGGGCCTCCTCGATCGCCTCTCGCTGTGTCGCGAACGAGCCGGAGTCGATCACCGCCCCCATGAAGTTCTCGAAGTCGGCCGGGTCGCCGACCTTCATGCCGGCAACCTGCTCGGCCAGACGGTCGCGCAGCTCGGGCCACAGGTTCGAGGGCGCGTAGACGCGGGACGCCGCCGAGCACTTCTGGCCCTGGTACTCGAAGGATCCCCGCACGATCGCGGTCAGGACTGCGTCCGGATCGGCGGACGGATGGGCGACGATGAAGTCCTTGCCGCCGGTCTCGCCGACGATGCGGGGGTAGTTGCGATAGCGCTCGATGTTCCCGGCGATCGTCCTCCACATGCTCTGGAAGACGGCCGTCGAGCCCGTGAAATGGACGCCGGCGAGATCCGGGCTCGCCAGCACCGGATCGCCGACCGCCGATCCCTGTCCGTAGACGAGGTTGATCACGCCGTCCGGGAGCCCCGCCTCCTGGAGCAGGCGCATCACGTAGTAGGCGGAGAGCGCGGCGGTCGACGCCGGCTTCCAGACCACCGTGTTGCCCATCAGGGCGGGCGCGCTCGTCAGGTTCCCGCCGATCGCCGTGAAGTTGAACGGACTGACGGCGAAGACGAAGCCCTCGAGCGGCCGGTACTCCATCCGGTTCCAGACTCCCGGGGAGGACGCCGGCTGCTCGGCGTAGACGCGGGTCATGAACTCGACGTTGAAGCGCCAGAAGTCGATCAGCTCGCACGCGGCGTCGATCTCGGCCTGGTGCGCGGTCTTCGACTGATTGAGCATCGTCGCGGCGTTGAGCGTCGAGCGCCACGGACCGGCGAGGAGCTCCGCGGCGCGGAGGAAGACGGCCGCGCGCTCCTCCCACGGGGTTCGTGACCAGCCGGACCAGGCGGCGGCAGCGGCCTGAATCGCCTGTTCGACCTCAGCCGGACCGGCCTGGTGGACGTCCGCGAGCACGTGCTCTTTGCGGTGCGGCTCCACGGCCTGAACGGTGTCGCCGGAGCGTACGTCCCGGCCGCCGATCACGCAGGGGACGTCCAGCCGTTCGGCCTCCAGCTCCGCCAGGCGCCGCTTCAGCTCCTCGCGCTCCGGCGAGCCGGGTTCGTAGCTCCTGATCGGCTCGTTGTCGGCCGGGGGCGGCCGGAAGATGCCGTGGGTGCTCACGCAGTGCATTGTATGGTGGGCGGCGATGCAGGTCGTCCGCTACGCGGCCGATGACTGGGGCGTGGGGGAGCTGTGGTTCGACGGCGACGTGCCCGTCTGGCACGAGCTGCCGACGCGTCTGCGAGCGTACCCCCCCGAGGGGGGCTTCGACCCCCCTGCGATCACGCTAGCGGCATCGGACGCACGCGACCGTGCCGGTTCCGTGCCGGAAGCCGCGCGGCTCGTCCGGCGGTACTTCGCCGGCGAGCGGGTCTCGTTCGGGCGCGTCAGCCTCGATCTCGAATGGTGCACGCCGTTCCAGCTCGCGGTTGCGAACGTGCTGCGCAGGGTGGGCTACGGTGAGACGGTCACCTACGGCGAGCTGGCCGCGCTCGCCGGGTACCCGAACGCCCAGCGGGCGGCGGGCACCTTCTGCGCCCACAACCGTCTGCCGCTGATCCTTCCCTGCCACCGCGTCCTCGCCGCGGCCGGGGTCGGGTCGTACGGGTCGCTCGGCATCGACTACAAGCGCCGTCTGCTGGAGCTCGAGGGTGTCGCTCTCTGAGGACGTCCGCCGCGAGCTCGCGGCGATCGAGCCGACGCGCGACTGCGACCGCCTGGCGGAGCTCTCGGGTCTCTTCCACACCGCCGGCAGCCTCCATCTGCGCGGCCACGGTGAGTTTTCCGTCCACCTCGATCTCGCCGAGTCCGCCGTCGCCCGGCGCGGGTTCGGCCTCCTCCGCGACTTCGGTGTCGAGACCGAGATCCGAACGTACCGTCGGCGTGCGTTCGAGGGCGGCACCCGCTACCAGCTGCACGTGCCCGGGACGGCGGGTGTGCTCGGGGTGCTGCGCCGGGCCGGAGTGCTCTCGGCCGGCCACGCGCCGCTCGAGGTGCCCCCGAAGCGGGTAATCGGGCGCTCGTGCTGCCGGCGTGCGTATCTGCGCGGCGCGTTCCTGGGCGGCGGCTCGGTCAGCGGCCCGCGCGCGCTGCACCTGGAGATCCGCAGCTCGACGAGGGCCGGCGCCGCGCTCGTCGCGTGGGTCGCAGAGCGCGAGGACGTGCCGCTACGTGTCCACGACCGCGGGCGTCACGCGATCGCCTATGCGAAGGGCGCCGACGCGGTCGCCGACGCGCTCGCGCTCGCCGGTTCCGGAGACAGCGCCCTTGCGATCGACGAGCACGCGGTGGTCGGCGATGCGCGTGCCCACGCCAATCGGCTCGCGAACGCCGACCACGCAAACCTCGTCCGGATGAGCCGGGCTGCACACCTCCAGGTGCAGGCGATCCGCAGCCTCGAGGAGGCGGGAGGGTTGGAGCGGCTCTCCCCGTCGCTCCGCGAGGTCGCAGAGCTCAGGCTCCGGAACCCGTCGTCGTCGGCACGCGAGCTCGGCGCGAAGTGCAGGCCTCCGGCGACGAAGGCGACGGCGCATCGGCGCCTCGGGCGGCTCGTCTCGCTCGCCGGACTCGCGTCGCCCCGGCTGTAGCGTTACGGGGTCCGATGCTCCATACTCTCCCCCGCGGGTCCGCGCTCGTCCGCCGGCGGATTCAGACCCCGTCTGCCGGCTCGGTCCTGAGCGCGGCATGACCGGAGGGGGAGGTCGTCCTCGGAGCTTCCCCTCCGGCCCGCGCTCGGTCTTCGGCCGACTACGGATTTCCGTCTGCAGATGCCCGGTTAGACTCGCAGCGGACAACGACTGGGGGGCGACGACATGGCCAAGGTTCGCGTAGGCATCAACGGGTTCGGGCGCATCGGGCGCAACTTCTTCCGTGCCCAGCTGGAGCGCGGCGGCGACTTCGAGATCGTCGCCGCGAACGATCTCGGCGACGCGCACACGATGGCGCACCTGCTCGAGTACGACTCGGTGCTCGGCCCGCTCGGGCACGAGGTCGAGGAGCGCGACGGAGCGATCGTCGCCGCCGGCAGCGAGATCAGGATGCTCGCCGAGCGCGACCCCGCCGCGCTGCCGTGGGGCGAGCTGGGCGTCGACGTCGTGCTCGAGTCCACGGGCTTCTTCACGAAGCGCGAGGACGCGCAGAAGCACCTCGACGCGGGCGCTAAGAAGGTGGTGATCTCCGCGCCGGCGACCGAGCCCGACGTCACGCTCGTCCTCGGCGTCAACGACGACGCCTACGACCCGGCGTCCCACCACGTGGTCTCGAACGCCTCCTGCACGACGAACTGCGTCGCGCCGCTCGCGAAGGTGCTGAACGACGCCTTCGTCGTCGAGCAGGGATTCATGACCACGATCCATGCGTACACGAACGACCAGAGCATCCTCGACCTCCCGCACAAGGATCTGCGCAGGGCACGCGCTGCGGCGATCAACCTGATTCCGACCTCGACCGGGGCGGCGAAGGCGATCGGGCTCGTCCTGCCGGGCTTGAACGGGAAGGTAGACGGGGTCTCCGTCCGCGCCCCCGTACCGACGGGATCGATCACCGATCTCGTCGTCAGGCTCGGCCGCGAGGTCACGCGAGACGAGGTGATCGACGCCTACCGGAAGGCGGCCGGCGGACCGCTCGGCCGCTACCTCCAGTTCACGGACGCGCCGCTCGTCTCTTCCGACATCGAGCGCTCCCCGTACTCGTGCATCTTCGACAGCGAATTGACGATGGCGAACGGGACGATGGCAAAGGTCTTCGGCTGGTACGACAACGAGTGGGGCTACAGCTGCCGGATCGTCGACCTGATCGCGATGATCGGGAAGACGCTGCCGGTCGGGGCCGCTGCCGCCAGCGCCTGAGGTGAGGCTCCCCCGCTCGGTTCGGAACGCCGACATCGCGGGCAGGCGCGTGCTCGTCCGCGCCGACCTGAACGTCCCCCTCGAGGACGGCCGGGTCGCGGACGACTCCCGGGTCCGGGCGGCGCTCCCGACGATTCGGCTCCTGCTCGAGCGCGGGGCGGCGGAGGTGATCGTCTGCTCGCACCTCGGGCGCCCGAAGGGGCCCGATCCCGCCTACGCGATCGCGCCCGTCGCTGAGCGGCTCCACGATCTGCTCGACGCGGACGGCCGGGTGCGGGTGCTCGAGAACACACGTTTCGACCCCGGGGAGACGGCGAACGACCCGAAGCTCGCGGAGGAGCTCGCCTCGCTGGCGGACGTCTACGTGAATGACGCCTTCGGCTCCGCTCACCGCGCGCACGCGTCGACGGAGGGCGTCGCCCACCTGTTGCCGGCCTTCGCCGGACTGCTGCTCGAGCGCGAGCTGATCGAGCTCGGCAAGCTGCTCGAGGAGCCGGGGCGTCCGTTCGTGGCGATCGTCGGCGGGGCGAAGGTGGAGGACAAGATCGGCGTGTTGCGCACCCTCGCGAAACGCGCGGACGTCGTCCTCGTCGGCGGGAAGATGGCAGAGGAGATCCGGATGCACCCGATCGACGTCGAGGTGAAGCTGCCGAGAGATGTCGTCGCCGCGGCCGCGTTCGAGGCCGATGCGGAGGCGATCGTCGTTCCCGCCATGGACGTTCCGGATGGGTGGCTCGGCCTGGACATCGGGCCCGAGACGTGCGCGGGCTACGCGAAGCGCATCGCGATGGCGCGGACGGTGTTCTGGAACGGGCCAATGGGTGTCTTCGAGTGGCCGCGCTTCGCGGAGGGAACGGTCGCGATCGCGCGTGCGATCGCCGCCGCCCCCGCGTACAGCGTCGTCGGCGGCGGCGACTCGGTGCGGGCGCTCGAGGAAAGCGGGCTCGCCGGCGAGATCGACTGGGTCTCGACCGGCGGCGGTGCCTCGCTCGAGCTGCTCGAGGGCAAGGAGCTGCCCGGCGTGTCGGCGATCCCCCCGGCGCGACGGGACACGGCAGGGGTCTGACCCCCCTTGCAGAGCATCCAACATGCTATGAGCGGCCTTTGCAGGGACGTTTGGCCCACCGGTGGCCGCTCCGAACATGGCAGGGGTCTGACCCCGGACGTGGCCTTTAGGATCGATCCGTGCTGATCGCGGGGAACTGGAAGATGTACAAGGGCTCGCAGGAGACGCCCTGGTACTGCGGGGCGCTTCGCGAGCGGCTGGCGGACGTCGAGGGAGTGGACGTCGCCGTCTGCCCGCCCTTTCCGTCGCTCGCCGGTGCGGTCCAGGCGCTCGCCGGCACCGAGATCGCGGTCGCCGCCCAGAACGTCCACTGGGAGCAGGAAGGGGCGTTCACCGGCGAGGTCTCGGCCACCATGCTCCAGGAGCTCGGCGTGTACGGGACGATCGTCGGGCACTCCGAGCGCCGCCTCCTCTTCGGGGAGACCGACGACGGGGTCGCCCGGCGGGCGAGCGCTGCGCTCGAGGCGGGCCTCTGGGTGATCGCGTGCGTGGGCGAGACGGAGGAGGAACGCGGGCGCGGCAAGACCGAGGACGTGCTCAGGCGCCAGCTGGCGGTGCTCGAAGCGCACGAGCAGCTCGTCGTCGCCTACGAGCCGGTCTGGGCGATCGGAACAGGCAGAACGGCGACGCCCGAGCAGGTTCAGGAGGCGCATGCGTTCATTCGGGCGCTGCTCGACGTGCCCATCCTCTACGGCGGCTCGGTCAAGCCGGAGAACGCGGCTGACCTGCTCGCCCTGCCGGACGTCTCCGGCGCGCTCGTCGGAGGCGCCTCACTCGACGTCGACTCGTTCGCGGCGATCGTCGGGTCTGCTCCGAGAGGGACCGGCTGAACCCGGTCCCGCTCGTCGTCCTCGTCGTCCTGGACGGCTGGGGGCTCGCCCCGCCGGGTCCCGGCAACGCGGTCGATCTCGCCGAGACCCCCGTCTTCGACCGGCTCTGGGCAGAGCACCCGCACACGACGCTTCAGGCATCGGGCGCCGCGGTCGGTCTGCCGCCGGGCCAGATGGGGAACTCCGAGGTCGGCCATCTGACGATCGGCTCGGGGCGGATCCTCTACCAGGACCTGATGCGGGTGAACAAGGCGATCGAGGACGGGTCGTTCTTCGAGAACCCGGCGCTCCGGGACGCGTTCGAGCGCGGCGCCCGCGTCCACCTGCTCGGCCTCGTCTCGCACGGCGGCGTCCACTCGCATATCGACCACCTCCGCGCCCTGCTCCGGTTCGCCCTCGAGAAGACGTGGATCCACGCCTTCACCGACGGGCGCGACGTCTCGCCGCACGCCGCGCTCGGCGACCTCGCCGAGCTGCCGGTTGACCGGATCGCCTCCGTCGCGGGCCGGTACTACGCAATGGACCGCGACGGGCGACGGGAGCGGACGGAACGGGCCTACGATGCGATCGTCCGTTGCACTCCGGTAACGGGGTCTGACCCCTTCACGTACGTGCAACGGCAGTACGACGCCGGTGTGACCGACGAGTTCCTCGAGCCGGTCCACTTCGAGGGTCGGCCCGGGATCGAGCCGGGGGACGCGGTGATCTTCTTCAACTTCCGGCCCGACCGGGCACGCCAGCTGTCGCAGCTCCTGCTCGGCGCCGGCCTCGATCTGACGACGATGACCCGGTACAGCGACGAGCTCGACTGTCCGGTCGTCTTCGAGGAGCAGCAGGTGCCGGACGCCCTCGCCGAGGTGCTCGCCCGCCAGGGGGTGCGCCAGCTCCACTGTGCCGAGACGGAGAAGTACGCCCACGTGACCTACTTCCTCAACGGTGGTCGCGAGGACGAGTGGCCCGGGGAGACGCGGGTGCTCGTTCCCTCGCCGCGTGACGTCGGCACCTATGACCGGAGGCCCGAGATGTCGGCGGCGGAGGTCGCTCGCCGCTTCGCGGCCGAGATCGGCCGTGACTACGGCTTCGGGATCGTCAACTTCGCAAATCCGGACATGGTCGGCCACTCGGGCTCGATCCCGGCTGCGATCGCGGCTGTCGAGGCGACCGACCGTTGCCTCGGAGATGTGCTCGCCGCCGTCGCACTCGCAGACGGCGTCTCGCTCGTCACCGCCGACCACGGCAACGCCGAGAAGATGCTCGCCGCCGACGGCGTCAGCCCGCACACGGCCCACACGACGAACCCGGTACCGCTCGTCGTCACACTGCCCGGCGGGGACCTGCGCCCGGACGGCGAGCTCGCAGACCTCGCGCCGACCGTCCTCGACCTGCTCGCCATCGAGGCGCCGGCGGAGATGACCGGACGGACCCTCCTCGCGACCCGAGGGTAAGCCTTTCGTAAACCCTCCCGCGCGGAGGTTCAGGATTCGGCTGGCGGGGCTATACTCCGCCCGCCTTGTCACTGATGCAACCTGATCTCGGGGTGCTGCGGAAGGCCCAGCGGGGTGACGAGCGGGCGTTCTCGCTGATCGTACGGGCGTACGAGACGCCGGTCTACAACTACGTCCTCCGCCTCGTCGGAGACCGGTCGCTGGCCGAGGACCTGACCCAGGAGGTGTTCCTGCGCGTCTACCAGGGGCTGCCGAGGTTCTCGCTGCGGTGCAAGTTCACGACCTGGCTCTTCCAGGTGACCAAGAACCGCGTCCTCGACGAGCTGCGCGCGAGCGAGCGCCGGCCGCGGCACCTGGTCGCGCTCGACGACATCGCGCCCCTCGAGGTGCTCGACGCGCCGTACGAGCGCGGCGAGACGGTCGACGCGTTGTGGCGCGCGATCGACGCCCTGTCCGTCGACCTGAAGATGGCGCTTCTCCTCCGCGACGTCACCGGGCTCTCGTACACGGAGATCGCCGACTCGCTGGAGGTCACGCTCGCGACCGTCAAGTGGCGCATCTACAAGGCGCGCGAAGAGGTCGCCCTCGCCCTCGCTCGCGAGGGGATCACGTTCGGCAGCCGGCCGAAGCCGGTCGAGGCCGATGTAGAGACCGCCGGCTAGGGCCGCAGGCGGTCGGACAGCGCGCGGGCCAGCGGCCTCGAGCAGGTCGACGCCACGCGGTTGGAGTCGGAGAGGAGCCGCTCCTGCAGGCCGGGCGGCACCTCGCCGCGGTTAACTGCGGCGACCACCGCCGAGACGAGCGGCGCTCCGCAGCCGCGTCCGGCGGCGACGCCGCGGGCGAGTGCCCCGATGCGCAGAGCGGCGAGCACGGGCAGACGCTCGTCGTTTGCGCTCCCGCCGCAGCCGGCCAGGGCAGCGAGCACGAGGGCGGCGCTACACGCCGTGCGCAAGGCGTTCCGCGAGCGCATCGGGTAGTCCCTGCTCCCTGATCTCAGCCTTGGTTCGAGCGACGTCGTAGGCCACCCGCCGAAACGCTGCGCGCCCGGCGTCGAGGTCGAGCAGGAGCCACGCCGCAGCGGGATCTCCGTCGCGCGGCTGGCCGACCGAGCCGGGGTTGAGCAGCCAGCGGCCGGCGGCGAGATCGACCTCGGTTCCCCCGGCGGCGTGGCCGCCGATCGAGCCCCGTCCGTCGACGATCGCGAGCGGCACGTGGCTGTGGCCGACGAGAGTGACGTCGGTTCCCGAGTCGCGGATCGCGTCGCGTGCCGCCTCCCACGTCAGCACGTACTCCCAGACCGGATCGCGCGGGCTCCCGTGGTACAGGCCGACGCCGTCACACGCCGCCTTCGAGCCGAGGCGGTCGAGGTACGACCGGGCCCCCGGGTCGAGGCGCTCGCGTGTCCAGCGCGCGACCGTCGCCGCATCCGGCGAGAAGTCCTCGAGGTCGAGCGTGCCCAGCACGCCGAGGTCGTGATTGCCGACGAGGCAGATGCGCGTCCGGTCTGCCGCCCAGGCACAGCATTCGGTCGGCATCGGACCGTAGCCGACCACGTCGCCGAGGCACCAGATCGCATCGGGGGCGGCGGCCTCGATCGCCTCGCTCACCGCCTCGAGCGCGTGCAGGTTAGCGTGGATATCGGAGATGACTGCGACGCGCATGGGCCTCCCGCTGCGGCTCGCAACCTTAGCGACGCTCGCCGGAGCCTGGGCTGCAGCCGCGTTCTTCCTCTGGCACTCGACGCACGTGCCCGGCAACCTGCACATCGACGGACTTCGCGGCCGCGACTTCTTCACCGAGAGCCTGCTCCGCGCAGGCGATCGATACGAGCGGTTCCTCCGGGTCGACTCGCTGATCTCCGCCGTGGTGACGATCGTCGTCTTCGTCGGCTACGCGCGCTGGGGAAGGCGCTTCCTGCGCGACTCGGCGGCCGGTCCGATCGGCTCGGGGATGCTGCTCGCGATGCTCGGCTTCGCGCTCGTCTGGCTCGTCGGGCTCCCGTTCCAGATCGCGGCCCTGTGGTGGGAGCGCCGCCACGGGGTCGCTCACGGCGGCTACGCGACGGCGATCTTCGGCGGCTGGGTGGCGCTCGGCGTCGAGTTCGTCTTCCTCTGCCTGGCCGTGCTCGTCGTGATGGGCCTGGCGAGGCTCGTCGGCGATCGCTGGTGGATCCCGGGAGCGGCGTTCTTCGTCGTTCTGTTCGCGCTCTTCTCCTTCATCTCGCCGTACCTCGTCACCGGCACCAGGTCGCTCCGGAGCGAGCGGCCCGTGCTCGCCGAGCGCGCGGAGCGACTGGCGGAGCGAGCGGGCGTCGGCGGGATTCCGGTCCGGGTGCAGGACGTGCACGGTGAGACCAGCGCGGCGAACGCGTTCACGACCGGTTTCGGGCCGACGCGAAAGGTCTTCCTCTGGGACACGCTCCTCGACGGCCGCTTCTCCGACGCCGAGGTGCTGTTCGTGCTCGCACACGAATTCGGCCATCAGGCGCGCGAGCATCTGGTCAAGGGGATCGCCTGGTACGCGCTGTTCGCGTTCCCGGGTGCATACGTGATCGCGCGGGCGACGCGCAGGCGGGCCGGGCTGCGCACCCCCGAGGCGGTGCCGCTTGCACTGCTCGTCCTCGTGCTGCTGAACACCCTCGCGACTCCGCTCCAGGCGGCGATCACACGTCACCTCGAGCAGGAGGCCGACTGGACCGCGCTCCAGACCACCCGCGATCCGCGGGCCGGCCAGGCGCTCTTCCAGGACTTCGCCCGGACGAGCCTCGGCGATCCGGATCCGCCGACCTGGGCGTACCTCTGGTTCGACGACCATCCGACCCTGATGCAGCGGATCGGCATGGTCCGGGCCTGGCAGGCCCGGAACGTCGCTCGCTAGGGCTGGGGCGGGGTCTCGGGCAGGTTCCGGATCCCCTCGCGCGCCGAGTACTTCGACCATGCGTCCTGCATCGCGTCGAGCAGCTCCTTCATGAACCGCGTCGACAGGTTCACGCGCGAGACGACGACGCCGGGGATGTCCCCCTCCTCGACCTCGTGGTCGATCCGGGCGAAGGTGATCGTGAACTCGTAGTCGGAGAAGCTGACGTTCGCGAAATTCGCGTAGTACCCGCCGAGAAACTGCGGCTCGACGTGAATGTTGAGCTGGCGCTCCTGGCTCTGGTCCTCGCCTTCCACCGCCACGGATACTACTGACGTGGATACGCCCTACAACCTGCGCCATTTCAAGCTGGCGATGGGCGCGTTCGTCAGCGTGCTCGGCGGTGGGGCGCTGGCCTTCGCGCTCGTCCTGCACGAGACCGCGCTCGAGGCGTTCTACCGGGCAACCGTGACCGTCTCGCTGACCGGGATCGACACGAAGCCGCAGGGGAAGGGCGGCGAGGTGGTCACGATCGTGCTGATCCTCGCCGGGATGGCAATCTACGGCTACCTGGCGAGCGCGCTCGTCGAGCTGATCGCTCACGGCGTGCTCACGGGAGCATTGTCCGACCGGAGGAGGCGCCGGATGATCGACCGGATCAGCGACCACTACATCATCTGCGGCTACGGCCGTGTCGGCCGCGAGGTCGCCGACGAGTTCCGCGACGCCGGGGTGCCGTTCGTCGTCCTCGACTTCAATCCCGAATCGCTCGCGATCGCGCGGGCGGAGAACGTCCCCTACATCGACGGCACCGGCACGAACGACGCCGACCTCGCGGAGGCCGGGCTGGCGCGCGCGCGCGGGCTCGTCGCCTCGTCCGACTCGGACGTCGACAACCTGTACATCACGGTCTCGGCCCGCTCCGAACGGCCCGACCTGACGATCGTCGCCCGGGCCTCGACCGAGGACGCGGCGTCGAAGATGCTGCGCGCCGGAGCGACCCGCGTCGTCCAGCCGTACGCGTCGGCCGGCCAGGAGATCGCCAAGCTGATGCTGAAGCCCACCGTCTCGGCGTTCCTCGACATCGTCTCGCGCCACGGCGGGCCCGACCTGCGCTTTGAGGAGATCGAGGTGACCGAGGACTGCCCCCAGGCCGGGCGCACGATCGGCGAGTCGCGCATCCGTCACGAGACGGGGGCGCTGATCGTCGCCCTGCGCAAGCTGGACGGGACGTTCGATACGACACCGAATCCGGACGCCCAGCTCGATCCCGGAGACATGCTGATCGCCGTCGGCACCGCGGAGGAGCTGCAGGCGCTCGAGGAGCTCTTTGCGCCGTCCGCCGGAAGCGACGGCGGCAAAGCCGCTGTCGCCCGGCGGGACGGCACCGGCACCGGCGCTGCCGGTGCCGGGGGCGAGGCCGTTGCGGGCTAGCCCGATCTCCCGTCTGGAGGCCGTCCTCTCGGAGGCCGCCGGCGCCGTCGTCGAGCTCGAGCGGCCGGCCGACGCCGCCCACGGCGACTACGCGACGAGCGCCGCGCTGAAGGCCGCGCCCGCACGGGGGGTGCCGCCCCACGAGCTCGCTTCCGGGCTCGCAGCGGCCGCCTCCGACCTGCCCGACGTCGAACGGGCCGAGGTTGCCGGGCCCGGCTTCGTCAACGTGGTGCTTGCGCCCGACTGGTATCGCGACGCCGTCGGAGAGATGCTCCGGGCCGGAGACCGCTACGGGGCCGGCTCCGCTTCCGTGCAGGAGCAGGTGCAGGTCGAGATGGTCTCGGCGAACCCGACCGGCCCGATCGTCGTCTCGGCGGCCCGGAACGGCGCGATCGGCGACTCCGTCGCCCGCCTGCTCGCCTTCGCCGGCGACGGGGTCGAGCGGGAGTACTACTACAACGACGCCGGCGCTCAGATGGAGAAGTTCCGCGAGTCGGTCGAGGCCGTGCGCCGCGGGGAGGAGCCGCCCGAGGACGGATACCGCGGCAGCTACGTCCGCGAGCTGGCGGCGACCACCGGGGATCCGATCCCACCGATGCTCCGGCGGATCGAGCGGACACTGGAGCGCTTCCGCATCCACTTCGACTCGTGGGCCCGCCAGAGCGAGCTGGCCGAGCGGCTGCCCGAACTGCTTCCACAGCTCGACACCTACGAACGCGAGGGGGCGGTCTGGGCCCGCTCGTCCGCCTACGGAGACGACGACGACCGCGTCCTGATCCGCTCCGGCGGCCGCGGGCCGACCTACAGGGCCGCCGACGTCGTCTACCTCGTCGACAAGCTCGAGCGGGGCTTCGACCGGGCGATCTACGTGGTCGGGGCCGACCATCACGGGACACGAAACTGGTACGCGGCGATCGCGCGCATGCTCGGGTACGACCCGGAGCGCGTCGAGGTGCTCCTGTACCAGCTCGTGCATCTCACCCGGGCCGGGGAGCAGACGAAGATGTCCAAGCGCCGCGGCGACGTCGTCTTCCTCGACGAGTTCATGGACGAGATCGGAGTCGACGCCGCCCGCTGGCACCTCGTCAACCGAAGCCCGGACCAGACGATCGAGATCGACGTCGCCCTGGCGGCCGAGCGGACCGAGAAGAACCCGGTCTACTACGTCCAGTACGCCCACGCCCGGATCGCCGGGATCATGCGGAACGCCGCCGGGCTCCCCGTCGCTGCCGCCGATCCCGAGCTGGGCGAGCAGGAGCGGGAGCTCGTCAAGCGGCTGCTCGAGTTCCCGCAGGTCGCGTCCGAGGCGGCCGAACGCCGCGCGCCGCACATGCTGACGGTGTACGCGATCCGGGTTGCCGACGACTTTCACCGCTTCTACCACCACAACCGTGTGATCTCCGCCGACGAGGTGGTGCCGTTTCGCCGCGATCTCGCCCGGACGACGCAGACGGTGATCGCGACCGCGCTCGGACTCGTCGGCGTCGAGGCGCCCGAGCGCATGTAGACGGCTCGCGCGGGCGGCGGCGCGGGCGCCGAGCTCCCGCCCGCTCTAGGATTGCCCCGTGAGCCTCCCCCCGGACCGGAACCTGGCGCTCGAGCTCGTGCGGGTGACCGAGGCCGCGGCGATGGGGGCGGCACGGTGGGTCGGTCGGGGAGACAAGGAGGCGGCCGACCAGGCCGCAGTCGACGCGATGCGGCTGATGCTCGACACGGTCGCGATGGACGGCGTGGTCGTGATCGGCGAGGGGGAGAAGGACCAGGCACCGATGCTCTTCAACGGCGAGGAGGTCGGGAGCGGGGAGGGGCCGGCGGTCGACGTGGCGGTCGACCCGCTCGAAGGCACGCGCCTGACAGCGAACGGCGCGCCGAACGCGATCGCCGTGATCGCCGTCGCCGAGCGCGGAACGATGTTCTCCCCGGGGGCGGCCGTGTACATGGACAAGATCGCGGTCGGTGCGGCCGCGGCCGACGCGATCGATATCCGACAGTCGCCGGCCGAGAACGTCCGCCGGGTTGCCGAGGCCAAGGGGATCGCGCCCCGGGACGTCGCCGTCGTCGTCCTCGACCGGGACCGGCACGAGTCGCTGATCGCCGAGCTGCGCGATGTGGGTGCGAATGTCCGCCTGATCACGGACGGCGACGTCGCGCCGGCGATCGCGGCCGCCCGGGAGGGAACCGGCGTCGACCTCGTGATGGGCATCGGCGGTACCCCGGAAGGGGTGATCTCCGCCGCGGCGATCAAGTGCATCGGCGGGGCGATGCAGGGGCGACTGTGGCCGCGTGACCGGGACGAGCGACGGCAGCTGGTCGACGCGGGCTACGACGTCGACCGCGTGTTGACCGCCGACGACCTCGTCTCCGGCGCCGACCTGTTCATCGCCGCCACCGGTGTGACGGACGGGGCGCTCCTCCGCGGCGTGCGATTGGCGGGAGGCGTCTCGGTGACCGAGTCGATCGTGATGCGCTCACGCTCGGGGACGATCCGGCGCGTGCGCGCCGAGCACAGCCTGGCCAAGCTGGCAGAGCTCACGGGCGCGCGCTACAGCTGAGGGCGCCCATCCGTTCCAAGGGCTGCTCGAGCGCTACGCGGCGACCTTCGTCTCCAGGTCCGGCGAGTACGACCCCGACCGGGCGAGCCCGTTCATCGTCGCGCGGTGGAGGTAGGCGGCCTGGCCGGCGGCGACGTTCGCAGCCTGGCCGGCCCACGCCTTCAGGGCCGGGGCCTGGAGCGCCCGACCGTACGAGAACGACAGCTCCCAGGGGCGCGGGCCCGTGGCGTTCACCGCATTCAGGTGGGCGGTCGCGTCCTCGTCGGTCTGGCCGCCGGAGAGGAACACGATCCCCGGGACCGCGGCCGGCACGTGGCGGCGGAAGCAGCGGACGGTCGCCTCCGCGACCTCCTGCACCCCGTCCCGCTGCGACGCCTCGTAACCCGACAGGACCATGTTCGGCTTCAGCAGCATCTGCTCGAGCTGGACCCGCTGGTCGCGGAGCTCGGTGAACACGGCGTGCAGCGTCCGCGAGGTGACGTCGAAGCTCGTCTCGAGCGAGTGGTCGCCGTCCATCAGCACCTCGGGCTCGACGATCGGCACCAGGCCCGCCTCCTGGGAGAGGGCGGCGTACCGGGCGAGCGCGTGGGCGTTCGTCCACAGGCAGTACTCGCTGGGGATCGCGTGCCTGGAAGCGTCGCCGCCGGAGCCCGCGTCGCCCGGCCCCGCGGATCGGGTCGCCTCCGGCGACCGGGGGCCGATGGTGATCACCGCCCGCCACTTCGTGAACCGGGCCCCGAGCTCCCGGTACTCGCCGAGCCGCTCGCGGAGGCCGTCGAGGCCCTCCGTGATCTTCTCGCCGGGCGCGTTCGCGAGCTCCTTCGCACCCTTGTCGACCTTGATCCCCGGAATGATCCCCTGGCGCTCAAGCAGCCGGGGGAACGGCGTGCCGTCGGCCGCACTCTGCCGGATCGTCTCGTCGTAGAGGATCACGCCGCTGACGTGGTCGGCGGCGCCCTCGGTGGTGAAGAGCAGGTCGCGGTACGCGCGCCGCGTCTCCTCCGTCGAGTCGACCCCGATCGAGTCGAAACGCTTCTTGATCGTGCCGTCGCTCTCGTCGGCGGCGAGGATCCCCTTGCCCGGCGCGACGAGCGCGCGGGCCGTCTCCTCGAGATTGTGTCCCATCGGTTCCTCCTCGTCGTTCGCTCTGACCCGGATTATCGTCGCAAACGGGCCTCGTAAGCATTGTGTTTGGGGTGGTACGAAGTCAGCGGGCGGGGGATACGGCGAGCATGTGGAAGATCGTCTCGGTGCTCGCACTGGTCGGGCTCCTCTCCGGAGCCGCGGCGCAGGGCGCGGTCACGGCTGCTCCGTCGAACACCGCGCCGCCGAAGATCTCCGGCGGCAATCACGAGGGGGACACGCTGACCGCGACGAGCGGGTCGTGGTCGGGCTCGACGCCGATGTCGTTCCACTACCGCTGGCGGCGGTGCAACTCGAGCGGAGGCAACTGCCGCGATATCGACGGGGCGAAGAGCCAGACGTACCGGCTCTCGGGCGACGATATCGGCCACAGGATCCGCGTCTCGGTCACCGCACAGAACTCGAGCGGCTCGGCCAATGCGCTGTCCGGCGCGACGGCGACGATCGCCAAGGGGCTCCAGCCGGCGAACACGGCGGCTCCGGTGATCTCCGGGACGCCGAGAGACGGCCAGACGCTCGCCACGACGAACGGTGGCTGGGCAAACAGTCCGACCTCGTTCAGCTACCAGTGGAAACACTGCGACACGCGGGGCGCAAACTGCAGCAACGTCGGCGGCAACCACAGCACCTACAAGGTCGACCGCGGCGACATCGGCTCCACGATCAGGGTCGTCGTCCGGGCACGCAACCGCTATGGCGGTACGGCCGCCGTGTCCAATCCCACCGGCGTCGTCGGTGAGCAGCCGGCGGCTCCGGGCATCGTCACCCCGCCGACGATCGCCGGCACCGCCCGTGACGGCCAGACCTGACGGCCACCGCCGGTGCCTGGTCGAACGCCCCCTCGCGCTTCTCGTTCCGCTGGCTGCGCTGCGACAGCGCGGGGAACAACTGCTCGACGACGATCGGGACGGCGCAGACCCAGCTCCTCGGAGGTGCCGACGTCGGCGACCGGATCCGCGTCCAGGTGGCCGCGACGAACCAGTTCGGCACGAGCGGATTCGCCACCTCGGTGCCGACCGCGGTCGTCGCCGCAGCGCTGCCGCCGGGCGCGATCAAGCTCCCCTCTGGCGAGACGTCGCTGCCCATCGAGATGATCGCCCCGCCCCAGCGGCTCGTCGTCTCGTCGGTGAAGTTCATCCCGGCCCGTCTCAGCTCCCGCCAGGCGTTCGTCGGACGGTTCCGCGTCATCGACACGCGCGGGTACGTTGTCCGCGGCGCGCTCGTCTACGTGCTCGGCCTGCCGTACCCGTGGCTGCGCGCCGCCCCCGAGGCGACCACCGGCGCCGACGGCTGGGCGACGATCCAGCTCTTCCCGACCGCGAAGATGCCCATCCGCCGCGCCGCGCTGGTCCTCTTCGTCCGCGCGCGGAGGCCGGGGGACAATCTGCTCGCCGGTGTCGCCACTCGCCGGCTCGTCCAGGTCTCGATCCGGTAGGTCGCACGCGGCGCCGCGCTATCCTTGGGGGCGACGCGCGGGGGTAGCTCAGTTGGTAGAGCATCAGCTTCCCAAGCTGAGGGTCGCGGGTTCGAACCCCGTCCCCCGCTCACAGAAAAGCCCCGGGAGAGCCGGGGCTTTTCCATTCTCAGGTTCTTCTTGGACGGAGGGCACATACGGGGTTGACCGGTGCTCGCCACGCAACTTCTGCGCTCAGCGCGTGTCGAATAGGTACCAGACACGCGACGGAAGGATGACCATGAAGGAGAAGCTCGACGAGGGCAAGGGCCGCGCGAAGGAGGCCGCCGGCGACCTCACTGGTGACAAGGAGCTACAGCGCGAGGGCAAAGTCGACCAGGCTGGCGCCAAGGCCAAGCGCGCGGTCGATAAGGTTGCTGACAAGCTGAAGGGCAAATAAGGCCCCTGGCGTAGGGCGGGCTCGACTTGCCCCCTGGGCTCGGCCCTCAGCTCGTCGGTCTAGCGATTACAGCAGAGCAGAGATGGCGACATCGTCGTTAGCTGTAGCCGTCGCTCGGTACGACAGCGCCGCGGCATGGTTCGCGAGACAGAGGACATTCACCTCATCCACGCCGCCCAGACGGGCGACCTGGCCGCGTTCGAAGCACTCGTTCGACGCTACGAGCTGCCTGTCTACCGAGTCGCGCTGCGCCTCCTCGGGAATCCGACGGAGGCCGAGGATGCGACGCAAGATGCGCTCGTGCAGGCCTGGCAAGCTCTGCCGACGTTCCGAGCCGAGAGCTCTACGGCGACCTGGCTCTACCGCGTGGTCACGAACCGCTGCTTGAACCTGCTCCAGCGTCGGCGGCCGACGGAGCCGCTGTCCGAAGGGCATGAGGCGCCGAGGAGCGAGCCAGGGAAGATCGTGGAGACGGCGGACGCGCTGGACTTGCTGAAGACGAGCATCATGCACCTGACCCCCGAGCAGCGCGCACCGCTCGTGCTCCGCGAATTCGAGGGCCTGACCTACCAGGAGATTGGCGCTGTCCTCGAGATTTCGCTTCCTGCGGTCAAGAGCCGCATCCGACGCGCCCGCCTCGAGCTCGTGGCGATGATGAGGGAGCAACAATGACCGCCGACCATCTCGAGCGCCTGCCCTGCGGGGTGGAGTTGGCAACCTTGATCGATCAGGTGGCCGAGGGGCTTCCCCCGGCGGAAGCCAAGCACCAGGAGAGCTGCCCGCATTGTCAGGCGGCATTGCGGCACCTCGAGCCTCTCTGGGGAATTGTGCGCGAGGTAGCTCGCGAGGCCATCGTCCGTCCGCCCGGCCTGGTCGAGAGCGTCGTACGCCGGATCCGGCGCGAGCTAAGGGCGCTCGGCCAGCTCGTCCCGCTGGAGATCGTGGTTCCGCGACTCGTCCGTCACGCGCTGCTTGGAGGCCCCGGCGGCGTGACGCGCATCGCCGACACGGTTGTGGCGCGGCTCGTCGCGCGGATCGCTCGCGAGACGCCGGGCGTTTACGCGCTCAGCGCGCGCGGGGCGATTGCGGTGTCCGGTAACAGCCCTGGCGGGATGGCTGCTCGCGGGGTGACGGTCGCCGTGGATGGGCACCGAGTCGACGTCCAGATCCGGATCGTGATCGAGTACGGGAGACGGATTCCCGTTGTCTCGGCTGGCATACGCGACCGCGTTGTCCGGTGGGTTGAGAGAGTGACCGGGCTCGAGCCGGGCAAGATCGACATCGCGGTCGACGACGTGTACGGCTTCCCGAGCACTCCGGAGCCCAGACGGGTCCGGCTTGCGGAGCGACCTCGACCGTAATGTCACCGGCCGCGGAACTTTTTGCACATGTCTCGTTCTAAATGATCAGGAGACATCGACCCGCGATGTCCACAAGCCGCACGCAAAGGAGACGACCGTGGGATCAGACGATACGACAATCGGAGGCGAGCAGACCACGCCGAGCACTGGTCGCAGCCGGAGCGCCGCGCGCGGGGCCGCGGCCGCGAAGGAGACCACCGCGTCGAGGTCGATTGAGGCCTCCTCGCCGCTCGAGTCCGAGCGCGGTTCGACCAGCATCGCGGATACCGTCGTCACGAAGGTCGCCGGCATCGCGGCGCGCGAAGTGCGTGGCGTGCACGAGCTCGGCGGGGGCGTGTCACGGGCGATGGGCGCAGTCACCCAGCGCGTCGGTATCAGTGACGAGCGCAGTCAGGGAGTATCGGTCGAGGTCGGCGAGCGCGAGGCGGCCGTCGATCTGACGATCGTCGTCGAGTACGGCGAGTCGATCCCCCAAGTCGCGCAGGCAGTCCGCGACAACCTGATCAAGCGCATCGAGGGCATCACCGGTCTCTCGGTGACCGAAGTCAACATCGCGGTGGACGATCTTTACTTCCCGGGCGACGAGGTCCCAGAACCCCAGCGAGTCGAATAGCACGTCACAGCCGGATCACCGTGTCTGAGCTCGAGACGCAGCGCTCCTCGGAGCGTGCCACGCTGGCGCAGATTGCGCTCGGAGCCTCGCTTGCAGTCCCGGACGTCGCCGGCACCGATGCCGGGCCGAACGGCGTCTGGATCACCGAGGTCGACGGCGAGCGCCTGCCCGGGATCGTGGCGGCTGCACAGGCCGACGGGCGATACGCGATCGAGCTCCACCTGATCGCGCGGCCCGTGCCGCTTCGCGAGTTGGCGGAGCTGATTCGTGAGCGGATCGTCCGGACAGCGGAGCAAGCAGGGCTCGGAGATCTCGTTGGCTCGATCGACGTCTCGATCGAGGACGTCGAACCGATGGGAGAACCTCTGTGATCGTTCTCGCGCTCCGCGCCTTGGCGCGCGCGATCGCCTTCCTGCTCTTGGTGGCTCTCGCTGCTCTCGGGCTGGCGACCGCGATCTTCTCCCTGCAGGGCAACTCGAATACACTCAGCCTCCCAAGGCTCGCAGCCCACTTCCGGCTGCCCCAACTCGAGGACATCGCCGGCGACTATCTCTCGTCTCTCGAGCGCAGCGGGCCGACTGCCTGGATCTCGGTCGGCGCCGGGGCGGCGGCGGCCGCGCTCGGGCTGCTGGTGCTCGTGGGAGAGCTGGCACCCCGTCGCGAGCGCGTGCTCGTGCTCGATGGGGAGGAAGGATCTACCCTCGCCGCACGGCGCCGGCCCCTGACGCAGATCGCCGCGGCGCTGGCGGAGCAGGAGCGCGGCGTCAGCCTCGCGAAGACCCGGGTTCGGTCGAGCCGCTGGCGCACTGGGGGCGGGCTGCGAGTGACCGCCTTCCACCCCAGGAACCGCGCACCGAATGAGATCGTCACACGCGTCAGCGGCGCGGTCGAGCCGCTCGCCAATGCGTTCCACCTCCGAACCCGCGTGCGCCCAAGACTGGGCGAGCGGGGGCGTGCACGGGTGCAGTGATGGTGCGCCAGCGTCTGCGCATCCGGGTCTCCCCAATCGGCTATCTCGGGGACCTGCTGGTTGTCGTCGCCGGCGGCGCACTCGTCTGGTACGGCCTAATGTTGGCATTGCTCGGGTTGAAGGCGTCCCCGCGCCGCGTCGACCAGATCAGCGGGTACCGGACGATCTACGATTACTTCGCAGGTCTTGAGGCGGGCGACATAACCGACCGCGTACGCCTGATCGCGGGCCTCGCCGGCTTGGCCACGTTCCTGCTCTGCGCCTATCTCGCGTGGAAGAAGATCCCCCGTCCGTATCTCGCACGCAGCAGCCTCGACCTCTATGAGGACGAGCTGACGACGGTCAGCGTCGAGCCGCGCGCGATCGAGCGGGCCGCTGAGGTCGCGGCAAGTCAGCATCCGGCCGTTAGCGGCGCAGCGGCACGCTACGGCGGAGAGGACGGGTTGAACGTGAGCGTCGCCGTTGATCAGGCGCGAGAAGTTCCGGGCACCGTCTACGACGTCCGAGATCGCGTCGACGCTGCGCTCGCCCAGCACGATCTACCCCAGATGCCCGTCAACGTCACGCTGACCGGGTTCGACCGCAAACACCGAAGGGAGCTCAAATGAGTCCAGGACAGTTCGCCGCAGCGCTCGGCTTCGCCTTCGTCGCTGTGTGGATCGGCGTCGACTTCGCGGCTGGGATCCTCTGCCTCGTCGGCGCGGTCGTCTTCTACCTCGGCGCCGCCCTCCTGCTCGGACAACTCGATTTGGCGGAGCTGCAGGCGCGCTTCCGCAGCGGGATCGGGCAACCGCCGGTGCCGCCTCCGCCACCCGGGACAGCGCCGCCACGGGTCCGGTAGCAGCTTCTGCACAGTCTCCGGCTTCGCCGCTGCCCTGATGTTGCGTGCCTACGAGGGCGGGTGCAGCTCTCTCCGACCGCGCGCATGCCGACCCGTCGCGCCGCGCTTGTCCTCTTCGTCCGGACGCAATCAGCCGTCTCGAAGGTGTGTGGTTAGTCCAGCTAGCACGCGTTACCTTACGCGGAGCGGCCGTTTTGCGAGGCGATTGCAAAGCGGCCGAGCCGCCGGCGACGCAGCGGGCCACAGCGAAAGCACTCGGCGTCGGCCTGGGCACGGTGAACGCCGATGTTCAGAACCGAACAGACGACGCCGGAGAAGCCGATAGCGACAGGGATTTAGAGGCCGCCATTGTTCAGAACCGAAGACACCAAGCTCGTCGTCGTGATCCGGAGGCGGCGCTTCGTGACGGTCCGATCGCGTCGGCAGGCTGACGTCATGAGCAAGCAACGCCTTATGGCACGCCACGGAACCCGGCCCGGGCACGCGAAGACGCTGACTCCGCCCGCGGAGGTGGAGGGCAACTCCCGCAACGTGAAGCACGGCGTCCGCTCCAAGAACGGCCGGGCGCTCGCTCCTCGTGCGGCCGAGATCGCCGATGAGCTGATGTCGCTTCCGCTCCCCAGCCGTTCGACGTGCTCGCAGCCGGTGAGATCGGGTCGCTAATCGCCACCTTGGAAGCGATCGACGGGGCGCTGTCGGTCGGGAAGGCAGAGAGAATAGGAACGGCGAGATGATGCCACTCAGGTTGATCTCAAGGCAGGGGATGGACTTCGCGCAACGCGCGGCGCGGAACGAGGAGATCGTCCGGGACGTGAACCGGAAGATCGAGGAGGGAGCCGAGCTCCATGGCGTCGGCGACCCGATGCCGTTCCACTGCGAATGCGCGAAGACCCCGTGCCTGGAGAAGATCGACGTGCCGCCCGTCCTCTATGAGCAGATCCTGTCCCAGCGATACAGATTCGTCGTCGTTCCGGGTCACGTGCAGCCGGACGTCGAGCAGGTCGTCCAGAAACACGTCGGCTTCGTGGTGGTCGAGAAGGTCGGTGAGGCGCGTGAACAGATCGACCGGGATCACCCTCAGGAGCGTCATCGACGATCGGGATCGCAGTCCCGACGGTAGTACCCACTCCTGCTGGGGTGAAATGCCTTGCCTGTCGCGGGTTTGTGAGCGTGCGAGGAGGACCTCGTTCGGTCGGGTGAAGATGTCGGGTGTGGTTGAGCGCGAGTGGGGAGCTATGCCGCCTTCTCGTGCAGGATGACCTCGAATCCGAGCGCCTCGATCCGTTGTCTGAGCCGCTTCGCCTCGACGACGGGATCGTGGCGACGCTCGAAGTAGTCGGCGCCGGGGTCCTGGTAGAAGGCGCCGGTGGTGAGCAGATGCCAGACGACCGCGAGCATGGAGTGGGCGACGGCGACCGCGGCCTTGTTCGGGCCGCGTCGTCGGGCGATCCGCGCGTATTGGGCGGAGAAGTAGCTGCCCTTGCTGCGCGCCCCCGCCCTGGCGGCTTCGATGAGCGTGCGGCGCAGCCAGGGCGCGCCATGGCGGGTGCCGGCCGGGCGTCGTTTACCGGCCGACTCGTAGCTGGCCGGCGCCAGCCCCGCCCAGGCGCAGAGGTGGCCCGCGCTCGGGAAGCGAGACATGTCGGCGCCGGTCTCGGCGACGATCACCTCGGCGGTCGTGCGTGAGATGCCGGTGATCGAGCTGATCAACGCGAGCGCCGGCTCAAAAGGGACGAGCCGGGCGGTGATCTCCTCGTTCAGCGCGGCGAGCGAGGAGTCGAGGAAATCGATGTGCTCGATGATCTGCCGGCAGACGATCGCGTGGTGGGAGCCGAAGCTGCCCGCCAGCGCCTCCTCGAGCCGGGCGACCTTCGAACGCATCCGCCCCTTGGCCAGCCGGGCGAGCACGGCCGGGTCGCGCTCACCGGCGATCAGCGCCTCGACCATCGCGCGCGAGGAGGCACTCCAGACCGCGGAGGCGACCGAGGTCAGCTTGATCCCGGCGTCCTGGAGTACCTTCTCCAGACGCTGGATCTCCTTCGCCCGCGCGTCTACCTGCGTCTTGCGGTAGCGGGTCAGCTCGCGCAGCTCCCGGATCGCCGGCGGCGGCACGAAGCTCGGGCGCACCATCCCGTGCGCGGCCACGTCCGCCAGCCACTCGGCATCGGAGAGGTCGCTCTTGCGCCCGGGGACGTTCTTGACGTGCTGGGCGTTGCACAGCCACAGCTCCTCGAACAGCCCCTCGAGCGCGTAGTACGGGGCCCTTCCAGTAGACGCCGGTCGCCTCCATCGCCACCGTCGTCACCGCCGCGTCGCGGAGGAACGCCGCCAGCTCGGACAGCCCCCCACGGGTCGTCGCGAACGGCCGCTCACCTCGACCTCGCCGTCGGGATCACGCAGCCGGCAGCAAGCGACCACCGTGTCCCGATGCACATCCAGACCGGCAACCCGGTCCCTGATCTGCTTCATCACGCTCACCTCCCAGTCGTCGTAGCTCGCCGCCGGGAGGAAGACCGAGCGAAGCGGGAATCTGGGGTTCGTGCTCGCAGCGACACTCAACGGTCCTCAAGGCCCCCGCACCAGACTTTGAACGCGCACGAGGCTGCAAGAAGCGTCGGCAACCACACCCGGCGGCCACCACGCCAGCATTTCATCCCACGCAGGTGGCCGGCCCCGGTCATAGGGACTTTGACCGGCTACGCCCCCGCTTCACCCTCGGGACAGCGCCTCGGCGAGGGCGGCCCGGATCGCGGCCGCATCGGGCGAGGCGAGCCGTGCCGCGACGTAGCCGTCCGGGCGGACGAGCAGGCACGTCCGCGGCGGGAGGCCGTCGAGCTCCTCGAGCTCGGTCGTCGCCACGCCGCGGACGCTTGGCGCGCCGGCCGCGATGCAGACGACGGTGAAAGCCGCCCCCGTCAGGCTCGCCCGCAGACCTGCCGGGGCGAGCCGGCCGACCAGGCTGTCGCCACCGCCGTACCGGGCCGGCTCGGCGAGCCTGCCGCCGTCGACGAAGCGTCGCGCGACCGTGCTTCTGACGCTCGCGCGCAGGATCGCGTCGCGCAGCAGGCGGTGGGCGCGCGTGGGCGGGACCATGAAGCGCATCGTCGCGCTCGTCACCTTCAGGTTCCGCGTCGCCGCCTGCCGGCGCTCGCGCTCGTACGACTCGAGCAGCGACTCGGGCGCGTCGCCGCGCAGGACGTAGGCCAGCTTCCAGGCGAGGTTGCCGGCGTCCTCGACGCCGCTGTTCATGCCACGCGCCCCGAACGGCGCGAACAGATGCGCGGTGTCGCCGGCGAGGAACACGCGGCCGACGCGGAATCGGCTCGCGAGCCGCTCGTGGAAGCGGTAGGAGGTGATCCAGACGAGCTCGTACGGAGCGTCGCCGAAGATCGCCCGAATCCGTCCGTCCAGCCGGCCCGACGAGCGCTCCTGCTCGGCGTCCGTCTCGCCCGCGACCTGCCAGTCTATCCGCCACTCGCCGTCCGGCTGGGGGTGGATGAGGACCTGACGGCCCCGGTTGGCAGCCGGGTCGAAGAACAGTCGCCGTTCGCTCGGGAACGGAAGCTCGGCCCGGATATCGGCGATCAGGAAACGATCGTCGTAGGACTTGCCTTCGAGCTCGACCCCGATCAGCTTGCGGACGACGCCGTGGGCTCCGTCGCAGCCGACGGCGTACGAGCCGCGGACCCGCGTCCCGTCGGTAAGCGTGACGGTGACGCCGCGCCCGTCGTCGGCGAGGCCGATCACCTCGCTCTGCCAGCGCAGGTCGATCTGCGGCGTCTCCCGCACCCGCTCGTGGAGGAAGCGCTCGGTGTACGTCTGCTGCAGGTTGAGGAACCGGGGGATCTCGTCGGCCCCGGGCGGCGGGAACTCGACGCTGAACAGCTCCACGTCGCGGAAGTACGTCCGCGCTCGCGTCAAGGCGACTCCCTTCCGCAGGATCGCCGCGCCGCAGCCGAGCCGCCGGAACGCCTCGATCGCGTGCCGGGCGAGCACGATCGCACGCGAGCCGGTCGGCTGGAGTCCGGACGTGCGGTCGAGGACGATCGTGCGGACGTCGTGGCGGGCGAGCTCGAGGGCGAGCGTCGTCCCCACTGGACCGGCCCCGACGATCACGACCGGCTCGGCCACGACCTACCCCTGCAGCCCGGCCCAGACCTCGGCGTCCCGCTCGGCGGTCCAGACTCGCGGCTCGACCCCGCCCGCCTCGTCGTAGCAGCGGGCGACGTTGAACGGGAAGCAGTGCTCGAAGATCCACCAGTCCCCGAAGCGAGGCTCGAGCGCGGCCCGCGCCGACGCCGCCGCGTCCTTCAGCCCCTCGCCCCGCTCGCGGGCGCCGCGAACCGTCGACCAGACCGCCTGCAGGTACTCGCCGGTCTCGGCGATCGCGCGGCCGACCTCGTCGCCCCGGAGCGCCGGACCGCGTCCGGGCACGAGCGCCTCGGGCGAGAGCGCTTCGATACCGGCGAGCGTGCCCGCCTGCCAGTCCTCGACGAAGGCGTCGCCCATGTACGGCGCCGCCCGCGCCTCGACGAGGTCGCCGGCGAAGAGGACGCGCTCCTCCGGCAACCAGACCACCGTGTCGCCGGCCGTGTGGCCGCGGCCGAGCCAGCGGAGCTGGACCTCCCGGTTGCCGAGGAAGACCGTGAGCCGGTCGGCGAAGACCAGGTCCGGCACGGTCAGCCCGGGAATCGACGTCGCGTCCTCGAACAGGCGCGGAAACCGCCGGTACTCCGACTCCCAATCCTGCGCGCCGCGGTCGCGGATCCACCGGTGCGTGCTCGCATGCGTGACGATGTGCCGGGCGTCGAAGGCGGAGGCGCCGAGCACCCGGACGGCGTGGTAGTGCGTGAGCACGAGGAGCTCGACCGGCTTCTCGGTGCGCTCGCGGAGCGCAGCGAGCCATTCGCCCGCCGCCGTCGGCGTCGCCCGCGCATCCACGCAGAGGACGGACTCGGGGCCGACCACCGCGCCCACGTTCGGGTCGCCCTCGGCCGTGAACGCGTACACGCCCTCCGCGATCTCCTCGAGCGTGGAGGGCTTCTGCTCGAGGTCGGTGCTGGAGGCGAAGGGCTTGGCCATCGGAGCGGTTCCGCTTACACGGGGTACCGTAGCGCGACCGGCGCACCTTCCTCGATCACGACTCGCACTCGGGCGCCGATCTCCGCCCCCGGCCCGAGGCGGGCGACGAGACGGGGGCCGTCGTCCAGGCGCACCGTTCCGACTCGGGCGCCGGCCCGCAGCCCGCGGGGCGCCCGCTCGACCACCGTCGCGTCCTCGACGACACCGGCCGAGCGCTCGTCGCGATGCCAGTGGGAAGATCCGCAGCCCGGGCACAGCTCGCGCGCGGGGAAGACCACGCGCCGGCAGCGCGCGCAGACGGAGACGGGAACGCCGGTCATTCCAGCCGCCGGAGCACTGCTGCGTTGGCGCACGCGCCGTAGCGGTAGGCGACCATGCCGTAGCCCGTGACGAGCGCGACCCGAGCGTCCTCGACCTGGCGCTCGCCCGCCCGGCCGCGAAGCTGTCGCACCGCCTCGACGAGGCCGTGGAGGCCCCCCGCTGCGCCGGCCTGCCCGGCGGCGAGTTGGCCGCCCGAGGTGTTCACGGGCAGCCGGCGGGTGGCGATCACCTCTTCGACGAAGCGGGCGGAGTCTCCGTTCTCGACGAGCCCGAGGTCGGCGAGCTGGATCAGCACCATCGCCGGGTAGTCGTCGTAGACGGCGGCGACGTCGACGTCCCCCGGACCCACCCCGGCGCTGTCCCAGAGGGCCGGGGCCGCCTCGCCGAGCCCGGTGCGCAGTCCGTCTCCCTCCTGGTGATCGGGGTTGTAGGCCGCGACGAGGGCGCTGACCTCGACCCGCGGGGAGCCCGGGCGGGGCCTCGCGGCGACCACGACCGCATCCGCTCCCGAGACGATCGGGACGCAGTCGTAGAGTCCGAGCGGCTCGACCACGGTCGGCGCGGCCAGGTAGTCCTGCAGCGTGAGCGGCTGCCGGTGAAGCGCGCCGGGATTCGAGCTCGCCCACGTGCGTTGCGCGACGACGAGCCGGCCGTAGGTGTCGCGGGTGAGGCCCTCGGCCCGCATGTGCCGCAGGGTCAAGAGCGCGAAGAGCGCGTTCGGCCCGCCGTGGGGGATCGGCGCCAGGTGGTCGCGGGTCGCGCCGTTGTACGCGGCGGCGAGGCGGCCGAAGTCACCCTCGCCGAACCGGTCGCCGGCGAGGACGAGCACGACCTCCGCGTCCCCTGCCTCGACCGCCCGCGTCGCGTGCTGGAGCATGTTCAGGCCGGAGGCCCCGCCGCTCGTATCCTCCATCAGCCAACGCAGGCGCAGCCCGAGCCGCCAGGCGACGTCGGCGGCGTGGTCGGGCGCGAGGGTGAACGAGGAAACGGCGAGCCCGTCGACGTCGCGCAGCTCGAACCCCGCGTCTCCGAGCGCGCCCCGGGCAGCGGCGGCGAGCAGCGTCAGCGTCGTCTCCGGCCCCGGCCGGCGCGCGTAGCGCGTCTCCGCCGCCCCCGCGATCACGCCGCCCCCGCCTGCTCGCGATCCCAGGTCGAGGGGAGGATGCCTCGCCGGCGCAGGCGGTACTTCTCCACCTTCCCGCTCGGCGTGAGCGGAAGCGCGTCGACGACCTCGACGTAGCGCGGGATCGCGAACCGCGCGATCCGCCCCTCGCAGAAGCGGGCGAGCGCCGCCGGGTCGAGGACCGTGCCCCGCCGGGCGACGACGCACGCGAGCACCTCGTCCTCCCCGAGCTCGGAGGGGACCGCGACGACCGCGGCCGCGGTCACGTCCGGGTGCGAGTGGAGGACCTGCTCGACCTCGAACGAGGAGATGTTCTCGCCGCGCCGGCGAATCACGTCCTTCTGGCGATCGACGAAGCGGTAGACACCCCCGGCCTCGCGGACGACGCGGTCACCGGTGTGGAACCAGAGGTTCCGCCAGGCGGCGACGGTCGCCTGCGGCAGGCCGAAGTACCCGAGCGAGAACGCGAACGGCTCGCGGCTGCGGACGACGAGCTCGCCGGGGGATCCGTCCGGGACCTCGGCGTCCTCGTCGTCGACCACGCGCGCCTCGAACTGCGCCAGCACGCGGCCGAGCGTGCCGGGCCGCGGCGAGGCCGCCCTGTTGGCGATGACGATGTTCGTCTCCGTCGATCCCCACGCATCGACGAGGACGACGCCGAACCGCTCGCGGAACGGCTCGTGCAGCTCCGGCGGGGTGGCCGGGGCGAGCGCGACGCGGACACGGTGCGCGCGGTCGAGGGAGGATGGAGGCTGCTTGAGCAGGATCGAGACCATCGGGCCGAGCAGGTAGGTGACGGTCGCATCCGCCTCGGCGGCTCGACTCCAGAAGCGCGAGGCGGAGAACCGCGGCCCGAGGTGGTAGGCGGCGCCGGCGAGGACCGCCTGCCAGAAGGTGTTCAGCGCGTTCGTGTGGGAGAGCGGCAGACAGGTGAAGAGCACGTCGTCGGCGCCGATCCCGAGCACCTCGCCGGTCAGCGCAGCCCACCAGTACCACTGCGCGTGCGGGCAGAGCACCCCCTTCGAGGGTCCGGTCGTCCCCGACGTGTAGAGGATCGCGGCGATGTCGCCGGGACGAGCCGGAGCCGGGGGGACCGGCCGGCCGAGGACGGGATAGGAGCCGGGGATCTCCCAGATCAGCTCGAGGCTGTCGGGGTGAGCGACCGCGGCGAGCGCTCCGCGCAGCTCCTCCTCGACGACGATGACGCGGGCGTCCGAGTCGGCCAGGACGTGCTCGAGCTGGCGTCCGCGAAGCGCCGCGTTGATCGGGACGAAGATCGCTCCGAGCCAGGCGCAGCCCAGCCAGAGCTCGAGCGGCTCGTAGCGGTTCTCGCTGAAGACGGCCACCCGGTCGCCGGGCCGGATCCCGGCTGCGGCGAGCGCGCCCGCTCGAGCGGCGGCGGAGTCGCGGACGAGCCGGAAGCCGAGGCTCCGCTCGCCGACACGGAGGAGCGGGCGGTCGCCGAAGCGCTCGCACTGGCGCTCGAGCAGCGCCGGCAGGGTGCGCTGCCCGGGATCGGCGGCGCGCATCGCCTCGCCCGTGTGCTCGGGGGAGATCATGCGCCCGCTTCCCGTCTCGCCGCCGCCAGGAGCTCCTCGATCCGGCCGGCCGGCAGGATCGTCTGCTCCGTCTCGCCGTCGCCGACGAGCCTGCCGCCGCTCGTCCGCGCGCGGCAGCGCACATGGACGCGGTTGCCTTCCGTCCGCTCGTGCTCGGCGACGACCTCGATCCGCGTACCAGGGAACGCCGGAGCGCGATGGCGGACCGCGACCGCGCTGCCGATCCCCTCCTCGCCGTCCTCGAGGAACGGGATGATGATCTTCCGGCCCGCTTCCTCCATGTGCTTCGCGAGCCAGTACGTGGCGTACACCGGGTGGACGCGACCCAGCTCCTCGAAATCGACCGTCATCTCCTTCGTGACGACGATCGAGACGCGGCCCTCGAAGCCGGTCGGGATCGGCCTCACAGCTCGCGCAGGTCGCGCACCCGCTGCGCCTTCCCGCCCTCCGAGCGCGGCAACGTCCCCGGAGGGACGACCGTGACCCTCGCCCTGCAGCCGATCGTCTCGCCGATCAGCCGCGTGAGCTCGGCGGCGGCGGCCGGGCCGGAGCCCTCCACCTGGACCTCGAGCTCGTCGAGCGTCCCCTCGCGGGTGACGACGAGCAGGTAGTCGGGCGTCAACCCGGGGACGCCGGGGAGCAGCGCCTCGACCTGGGACGGGTAGACGTTGACGCCGCGGACGATCAGCATGTCGTCCGTCCGGCCCTTGATCAGGCTCATGCGCCGGAGCGTGCGGCCGCACGAGCACGGCTCGGACGAGAGCGAGCACACATCGCCCGTCCAGTAGCGGAGCAGAGGCAGCGCCTCCTTCGTCAGCGTCGTCAGGACCAGCACGCCCTCCTCGCCCTCCGCCAGCGGCTCGCCCGACTCCGGGTCGACGATCTCCGGATAGAAGTGGTCCTCGTTGACGTGGGAGCCGTCTCGCTCCTCGACGCACTCGTTCGAGATCCCGGGACCGATGATCTCGGACAGACCGTAGATGTTGGTCGAGCGGATGCCGAGCTCCTCGTCGACGGCGGCGCGGATCGTCTCGGTCCACGGCTCCGCGCCGAGGCAGGCGAAGCGGAGCGAGATCTCCTCGGGCGAGACGCCGCGGGTCGCAAGCTCGTGCGCGAGCGTCAGCGCGTAGCTCGGCGTCGCGCAGAGCACGTCCGGCCGGAAGTGCTCGATCAGAAGCAGCTGGCGCTCGGTCATGCCGCCGGAGATCGGGACGACCGCCAGGCCTAGGCGCTCGCCGCCGTAGTGGAGGCCGAGCCCGCCGGTGAAGAGCCCGTAGCCGTACGCGTTGTGGAGGATCATCCCGGGCTCGGCCCCGGCCATCGCCAGCGAGCGGGCGTTGACGCGCGCGAACACGTCGACGTCGCCGCGGGTGTAGCCGACGACGGTCGGCTGGCCGGTCGTACCGGAGGAGACGTGGATGCGGACGACCTCGCTCATCGGCACGGCGAAGAGGCCGAAGGGGTAGTGGTCGCGCAGGTCGGCCTTGCGCGTGAAGGGGACGAACGGCAGATCGTCGGTCGAGTGGACGTCGATCCCCTCGAGCCGCTTCGCGTAGAAGGGGACGCGCTCGCGCACGTAGGCGACGACCCGGCGGAGCCGGTGCGACTGGAGCCGGCGCAGCTCGGAGCGCGGCAGCGTCTCGAGCTCGCGCTCGAAGATCACGCCGCTCTCCGCTCGAAGGGCCCCGGCACCGCTTATATATTCGCCGGATGGCCGAGGCCGCGCTGCGCCTCGAGGGGATCTCGAAGTCGTTCGGCGCCGTCCGCGCGCTCGACGACGTCTCGTTCGAGGTCGAATCGGGCTCGCTCACCTGCCTGATCGGCCCGAACGGCGCCGGCAAGTCGACGCTGTTGCACTGCGTCTCCGGCTCGCTCGACCAGGACGCGGGGCGAATCCTGCTCGGCGGGCGCGACATCTCCGGCCGGCCGGCTCACGAGCGCGCGCGCCACGGGCTGGGCACGGTGTTCCAGGTCACCCGCGCGCCCCTGGAGCTGGACGTGCTCACCGCGGTGATGGTCGGCTGCCACGCCTGGACCCGAGCCGGGTTCGTCGAGGGGATCCTGCGACCGCCCTGGCAGTGGCGCGAGGAGCGCGAGATCCACGAGGCGGCGCTCCGGGCGCTCGAGCTCGTCGGCCTCGAGAGTCGCGCCGCGGACCCGATCGGATCGCTGCCGCTCGGCCAGCTGCGGTTGATCGCGGTCGCCCGTGTGCTGGCGCAGCGCCCCTCGCTACTCCTGCTGGACGAGCCGGTGGCCGGTCTCCGCGCCGGCGAGAAGGAGACGCTCGGCCGGCTCTTCCACGACCTGCGCGAGCGAGGGTTGACGCAGATCATCGTCGAGCACGACATGCAGTTCGTCGGCAGCGTCGCCGAGCGCGTAATCGTCCTCGACCGCGGCCGCCCGATCGCCGACGGGTCCCCCGCGGAGGTCCGGGCGGACGAGCGCGTCATCGTCGCCTATCTCGGAACCGCGACGATATGACGCTGCTCGAGGTCGCCGACCTCGCCGTTCGCTACGGACCCGCGGTCGCCGTCGACGGAGTCACGCTCCGGCTGGAGCCCGGGGAGCGGGTCGCGCTGATCGGGCCGAACGGGGCCGGCAAGAGCTCGCTCCTGAACGCGATCTGCGGCCTCGTGAAGCCGGCGGCGGGGCGGGTGCGGATCGACGGTCGCGACGTCACCGGCCACTCGCCGCGCGCGATCGTCCGCCTCGGCGTCACGCAGGTCCCGGAGGGGCGGCAGGTCTTCGCCACCCTTCCCGTCGAGGCCAATCTCCTCCTGGGCGCCTTCGGGCGCGAGTTCAGCGGCGAGCTCCTCTCCTCGACGCTCCGCTACACGCGGCGGAAGGCCGACGTGCAGTCCAGGCTGGAGGCCGTCTACGAGCTGCTCCCGAAGCTGCGCGAGCTGCGGGACCGGCCTGCCGGCAAGACGTCGGGCGGCGAGCAGCAGATGGTCGCGATCGGCCGCGCTCTGATGGCCCAGCCGCGACTGCTGGCGGTCGACGAGCTCTCGCTCGGGCTCGCGCCGCTGGTCGTCCAGGATCTCTCGGAGTTCCTGCTCGCGCTGAACGAGCAGGAGGGGGTCGCGCTGCTGCTCGTCGAGCAGAACGCGGCGCTCGCCTTCCACGTCTGCGAGCGGGCCTACGTGCTCGAGACCGGGCGAGTGGTGCTCGAGGGGCCGGCGAAGGAGCTCGAGCGGGACCCGCTCGTTCGTGCCGCGTACCTCGGCGGCGGGCTCGGGGTGGGCGGGTGACCCAGCTGGTGCAGACGATCGTCCTGGGCCTGTCGGTCGGCTCGGCGTTCGCGCTCGTCGGAATCTCGTTCGCGCTCATCTTCCGCACCACCAACATCGTCAACTTCGCCCAGGGCGCATTCGCCGTCCTCGGCGGCCAGTTCACCGTCTGGTTCGTCGACCACGGATGGCCGATTCCGGCCGCGGCCGCCGCTGCCGTTGCGATCGTCGCCCTCGTCGGCGCGGCCACCGGCTTCGTCGCCGTCGGGATCCGGGGCCTGACCACCCCGCTCGCGAGTCTCGTGATCACGCTCGGGATCGCCTTCCTCGCGCAGGCGGCCGAGCTGCTCGGGTTCGGAGACCGGCCGCACACGTACCCGGCGGTCTCCGCGCGAGCCTGGGAGGTCGGCGGGGTCGTCGTCCAGCCGCAGTACGTGCTGATCGCCGGCGTGACTGTGGTCGCGACGCTGCTTCTGACCCTCCTGCTGCACCGCACGATCCTCGGGCACGCCCTGGTCGCGACGGCGGACTCGGTGCGCGCCGCCGAGCTCGTCGGCCTCTCGCTGCGGTCGGTCGCGATCGCCACCTTCTCCGTCTCCGCGCTCCTGTCGGCGATCGGCGGCCTGCTGGTGACGCCGATCGTCCCGGTCACCTACGACGCAGACGTGTCGATCGCGGTCAACGGGTTCGCGGCGGCGGCCTTCGGCGGGCTCGTCTCGATCCGGCTCGCGTTCGTCGGCGGGCTCGTGCTCGGCATCGCCGAGCAGCTCGTGGTCGCGTACGGCGACCGGATCGGGATCCACCAGGCACGCCAGTACGAGCTTGCCGCGGCGCTCGTGATCATGCTCGTCCTGATCGGCTGGCGGGCGCGGAAGGAGCAGGTGGCGTGAGGGCGGGGACGCTCGCTGCGGGGCGCGTGCTCGCGATCGCGGCCGGCGGCGCGGTCGCCGTCTGGCTCGCCTTCCGCCTCGGCAGCGATCACCTGCCGATCTACCTCGACATGGGCCTCGCCGCGATGGTCGCGATCGGGCTCTCGCTGCTGATGGGCTTCGCCGGGCAGATCTCGCTCGGCCAGGGCGCCTTCTACATCCTGGGCGCGTACACGGCCGGGATCCTGACGATGGGCGTCGACCCCGCCACGCGCTACGTCGATCCGAACGCCGGCATCCATCCGCTCCTCGCGGTCGCCGCTGCGCCCGTGCTGACCGCGGCGGTCGCCGCAGTCGTCGGGGTGCCGCTGCTTCGGCTCCGGGGTCACTACCTCGCGTTCGCGACCCTCGCGCTGCACCTGATCGTGCTCGCGGTCCTCTTCGCCCAGGATCGCTTCACCGGCGGCCAGGACCCGGGCCTCTCGATCACGAAGCCGCTCGCGGTGGGCGGATACACGATCACCGACGTCGCCGATCCGACGAAGCGGCGGCTCGCCGCGCTGATCTGGGCGCTCGTCGCGGTCGTGCTCGTGATCGCGGTCAACCTGGTCCGGTCGCGGGCGGGGCGCGCGCTTCGGGCGATCGCGGCAGGCGAGCGGGAGGCGGCTTCCGTCGGGATCGACGTCGCCGGCTACAAGCTGCGCCTGTTCGTGCTCGCCGCCGCCTTCGCCGGGCTCGCCGGGGGACTGTACGCCTTCCGGCTCCAGTTTCTCTCGCCGGACGCGTTCCCCCTCCTGATCTCGATCGAGTTCGTCGTGATGGTCGTGGTCGGCGGCCTGGGCAGCGTGTACGGAGCCGTGCTCGGCGCGGTGGCGATCGTCTGGATTCGCGACGAGCTGCGCGGCCTCGGGACGCGCGAGCACCTCCTCGGCTTCGAGCTCCCGCTGACCGCGCCGGCCGTCTTCGAGCTCGGCGTCTTCGCGCTGATCCTGATCGTCGTGATGCTGTTCATGCCGCGCGGCCTTCTGCCGACCGTCGCCGGCCTCGGCAGGCGCCTGCGCCTGCGCCGCGCTGAGCCGGAGGCGTAGGCCCGGCGTCAGCGCATCAGCAGGCCGCCGTTGACGTCGAGCGTCGCCCCGGTGACGTAGCCTGCCGCCTCGGAGCAGAGGAAGGCGACCAGCTCGCCGATCTCCGCGGGCTCGCCGAAGCGGCCGACCGGAATCCGGCGCCTCAGCGCTTCGAGCTGCTCGTCCGAGAGCTCGTCGAACGCGGGCGTGCGCACCGCCGCCGGCGCGACCGCGTTGACGGTCACGCCTGTCGGCGCGAGCTCGGCGGCGAACAGCTTCGTCACGATCACGATCCCCGCCTTGGAGGCCGCATAGTGGGCGCCCATCGCCCCCGGCTGCTGCCCGCCGATCGACGCCAGGTTCACGATTCGCCCCCAGCCGCGCTCGCGCAGGCGCTGGCCGGCGACCTGGCACCCGAAGAAGACGCCGCGCAGGTTCGTCGCCAGGACGTCGTCCCACTCCGCCTGCTCGATCTCCCAGAGCGGCCGCGCGACCGTGCGAGCGGCGTTGTTGACCAGGATGTCGAGGTCGGTGACGTCGTCGAGTAGCCGCTCGAGAGACGAGCGCTCGCGGACGTCGACGAACGCGGCCGAGGCGCGGTCGCCCAGCGCGCGCGCAACCGCCTCGGCCCGGGACACGTTCAGATCCGCGAGCACCACCGCCGCCCCGTGCGCGTGCAGGGCCCGGGCAATCGCCTCGCCCAGACCCTGCCCCGCGCCGGTGACGACTGCGGCTCGGCCGTTGAGAGCCACCTACTTCGGCAGCGCCTGCCCCGCGATCGGCCGCATCTTGCAGTCGCGGATCTGCGACACGACCATGCTCTTCAAGCCGAGCCCGGAGTGGTTGACGGCCGAGTAGTAGTACTGGCCGCCGGGGCCCGCGAACCCTTTCAGCTTGGTCTCGAGCGCCCGGTTGATCGCCTCGCGCGAGAAGCCGCCGCGCTCCATCGCCGCCTTGAACATCGTCACCGCGGTGTAGCCGTCGTAGTTGAAGGTCGAGCCCTGCTTGCCCAGCAGCTTGTTCACGCGCAGGGCGATTGCACGCGAGGGGTTGTCCTTCCGGATGAACTGGGCGATCGGTCCGAGGTACGTGTTCACCAGCGCTCCGTTCGCCTGCGGGCAGGCCGGCTGGAGGTAGTTGACCGAGGCGTTGCCGCCCGTCAGGACGAGCTTCTGCGTCAGGCCCAGCTGGCGCATCTCCTTCGTGATCGTCACTGCCAGCGTGGTCGCGTTCCAGAGCCAGAGCGCCTCTGCGTTCGAGCTCTTGACGTTGTTCAGCTCGGCGGTGAAGGTCGTCGAGGTGAGCGGGAAGATGATCTCGTCGACGATCGTGAACCCGAAGGCCTTCGCCAGCTCCCGGACGTTGCGCACACCCTCCTGCCCGAAGCCGCCGTTGTCGGCCATGACGACGATCCGCTTGATCCCCTCCTTGCGCAGCTCGAACGCCATCGAGTACGCGAAGAGGCGGCTCGTCGCGGTCGTCATGAAGTAGTACGGCTTCGCCGGGGTGACCTGCGCCGCCGACGAGGCCATCGAGATGTACGGGATGTGTCCGGCGGAGACGATCGGCGCGACGGCGAGCCCGACCGAGCTGAAGCCCGAGCCGACGACGCCGAGATACTGCTTGTTGCCGACGACTCGCTGCATGTTGACGACGCCCTGCGACGGGTTGGAGCCGTCGTCGAAGACGTCGAGGACGATGCGCCGCCCCTTGACGCCGCCCTGCCCGTTGATCTCCCGAACGGCCGCGCGTGCGCCGGCGAGGTTGTCGACGCCGACGAACGAGAGTGGTCCGGTCAGCGGCGAGATCATCGCCAGATGAACGGGTGGCTTCGGCGCGCTACCCGCGCTGCCGGCCGTTACGGCAGTGGCGGCGAGCGCAGCCAGCGCGGCTAGCACTCGTCGTGAACGTGTTCCTTGCATGCTGTCCCTCCTCGGTTGGTCGTTCAGGGGATGATGCTGGCCGACGGCTCGTCATCGGCGGCCAGCGGGACGGCGGGCGCGATCTCGATCCCGAGCGCGTTCCGCCCGAACAGGTCATGGGCCTCCAGGTTGTTGTACGGCATGATCGGTCCCGCCCTGACGTCGCGGTACATCCGCTCGAGCGGGAGACGACGGAAGTAGCCGGCTCCTCCGACGACGTGGAGGGCCCGGTCGACGATCGCGACGGCGTTGTTGGTGCACACGTACTTCGTCAGCACGGCTCGAGCCATGCCGTCCTGCACCGGCACCGAGTACAGGGCTCCGCTGTCCATCTCCTGCGCGTGACGGTAGAGCACCGCGCGCGCCGTCTCGAGCAGCACCTCCATCTCCGCGAACACGTGCTGGACCTGGGGGTCGCCCTGCCGTCCGCGGGCCTCGACCTGCGCGCGCGCGAGCGCCGTCGCGCCCGCGCCGATCCCCAGATAGACGGCGCCGAAGGTCGGCATCGCCCAGCCCCACACCGTCTTCAGCATCGTCCCGTCGAAGTGGTCGGCCGGGTAGGAGTGGAAGATCGCTTCGTCCGGCACGAACACGTTCTCCAGCTCGAAGTCGTTCGAGAGCGTCCCCCGCATGCCCATCGTGTCCCAGGTGTCCTTGAACCGGAGACCGTCGGCGTCGCGCGGGACGCGGAAGAAGAGCACGCGGCCGCGCTCCTCGTCGAGCGCGCGCGTGGAGAATTCGGTGCAGACCGCCGACTCGGTGCCGAAGATCTTCTTGCCGGTCACCCGGTAACCGCCGTCCACGCGGCGCGCGATCGTCGTCGAGCTCATCAGGAGCGGGTCGCCCGGCTCGGCCGACATCGACGCATAGACGAGACGGCCGTCTCCGGCCCGGGTGAGGACGTCCGCAAGCTCTACGTCGCCCGACGTACGCCAGAGCGAGGCGAGCTGCCCGATCGGCGAGACGTGCATGTTGACAGCGAGGGCGGTCGAGCCGTCGCCCATCGCCAGGCGCTCCTGGGCGACGATCAGCTCCCACAGCGACGCACCCATTCCGCCGAGCTCCTCCGGGACGGTGAGGCCGAGATAGCCGGCCTCGCGCATGTCCTCGTAGTTCTCGAAGGGGAAGGTCGACTCGCGGTCGTGCCCGGGGGCGCGCTCGGCGAACGCGTCCGCGAGTCGCCCTGTCAGCTCGAGGATCTCCCGCTCCCGACTGGTGAACGGCCGTTCCACAGCTGGTACGGTCTCACGCGGCGGGAGACGTTGCAAGATGGGCGAGACGGCGGCGAGCTATCGGAACGTCCGCGGGGAGGGTTTCCGCGTTCTCTTCTGCATCGGCGTGACGCAGAGCTTCTTCGACGAGGAGCCGGCGCGCGTGCCGTCGATCGTCGAGGGGATCACCCGGGCGTTCTCCGACCTCGGCGGACGCTTCGGGCTGGAGGTGCTGGGCACGCTCGACGACGACGAGCTGATGGTGGGCTCGTCCGCGACCTGGCCGTGGACGGCGTACATCCTGGCCGACGCGCCGTCACTGGAGGCGGTCGCGGCCGTGTGCAACCTCGTCCGCGAGTCGGAGGTGGAGGGCTTTCGGCTCTGGCGGTACCTGAGGGTCGAGGCGCGCGTCGGCCGACCGCTCTTCTTCGGCAACGCCTAACGGGGCCAGGCCGCCGCCAGCTTCGCGCGCGTCTCGCTCAGGTGCTCGGGCAGCACCTTGACGTCGGCGAGCACCGGCATGAAGTTCGTGTCGCCCGCCCAGCGGGGCACGACGTGCAGATGGACGTGGTCGACCACGCCGGCGCCGGCGGTCCGTCCGAGGTTCCAGCCGAGGTTGTAGCCCTGCGGTTCGAAGGTCTCGGCGAGCGCGGCGATCCCGCGCTCGGCCAGCCGGTGCAACTCGAGCGCCTCGGCGTCCGACAGCCCGCCGAAATCACCGGCATGTCGATACGGGGCGACCATCAGGTGGCCGGAGGCGTACGGGAACCTGTTCAGGAGGACGAACGCGGCCTCGCCGCGATCGACGACGAGGAGATCCTCGTCGGGCCCGTCGGCTGCCCGGCAGAACACGCACGCGTCCAGCTCGTCCGCCTGCCGGATGTACTCCAGCCGCCACGGTGCCCATAGCTGCTTCGTCACCACCCGAGCCTCCTGGGGTCCGCGCTGCTCATCGGTGCGTCACGTGCGTGATGCGGACCGGGTTTGCACTCCCGTTCAGAGCCAGCGCTTGTAGCGGAAGAAGCCGACCAGTCCGGCGGCCAGGCCGATCATCACGCCGGCGATCACCCAGAACGCCTCGGCGGTGCCGAACCCGGGGAAGTCGACGTTCATCCCGAAGATGCCGGAGATCAGCGTCAGCGGGAGGAGCACGACGCTGAACACCGTGAGAATGCGCAGCACGTTGTTCTGCCGGTGCGAGATCACCGACTCGTTCGTCTGCTCGAGGCCCTCGACGACCTCCTTGTAGTTGTCGAGCAGGTCCCAGACCCGCTCCGAGGCGTCGACGATGTCGTCGAAGTAGAGATCGAGCTCCTTCGGCAGGTAGCGGGGCACGTGTCGCTCGAGCAGACGCAGGGTCGAGCGCTCGGGCTTGATGATCTTGCGGTAGGAGATGATCTCCTGCTTCACGTTCGAGAGATCGCGGACGACGTCCTCGGCACGGCCCACGAACATCTCGTCCTCGATCGAGTCGAGCTTGTGACCGATCTTGTCGAGGATCGGGAAGCAGTAGTCGAAGAGATCGTCGAGGACGTGGTAGAGCAGGTAGCCGGACCCCTTCGAGAACAGGTTCTCCCGCAGCTCCTCGTCCTCCTTGCAGCGCAGGAAGAGCCGCGTCACCGGCAGGAGCTCGACCGTGGGCAGCGTGACGAGGTAGCCGGGACCGAGGAAGGCGTCGAGCTCGCCGGCGTTCAGTCGCTGGACTGCCTTGTCGTACACGGGGAAGTGAAGGACGACGAACAGGTACTCGGGGTACTCGTCCACCTTCGGCCGCTGGCGCTTCGAGAGGACGTCCTCGAGGTCGAGCGGGTGCCAGCCGAACCGCCCGGCCAGCTGGGCCGCCTCGTCTGCTGTCGGGGCGTCGAGGTGGGCCCAGGTGAGACCGTGGGCGGTGAGCTCAGCGAGCCGCGGCTCGCGCGGGCCGACTGCCTCGACCGCCGCAGGCGCGCCCGTCCGCTTGATGCGAGGCAGATTGGGCATTCGTACTGAGGGGGTCGTCCGTCCGCATGGCCGTCACATCCTACTGCGGCGGCAACCGGGAAGCGGTGTCGAGTCCCCTCCGGACGACCGCGATTGCGCCTGGCAGGAATCGAACCTGCGACCTCGCGCTCCGGAGGCGCGCGCTCTATCCCCTGAGCTACAGGCGCTGGCGCGCCGTAGTGTACCGGCGTGGAGTTGAGGGCCCGGATCGTCTCTCTCGAGCTGGCCGAGACGTTCACGATCGCGCGGGGCTCGCAGGACAGGGCCGACGTGGTCGAGGTCGAGATCCGCCACGAGGGAGTGTCCGGGTTCGGGGAGGGGGCGCCGATCGATCGGTATGACGAGTCGGCCGAGTCCGCGCTCGGGTATGCGGAGCTCGTCGCCGGCGACCTCGGAGACGATCCGTTCGCGCTCGAAGAGGTGCTCGGGCGTCTGCCGGCCGAGCAGTTCGCGGCCCGGTCGGCGATCGACGCCGCCCTGCACGACCTGTGCGGGAAGCTGCTCGGCGAACCGGTCTGGCACGTGCTCGGGCTCGAGCGCCTCGGGCCGCCGACGGCACGGACGATCGGCCTCGCCGGGCCGGACGAGATGGCGCGCAGCGCCGAACGTGTAGAGGCCGACGGGCGGTTCAAACGGCTGAAGCTGAAGCTGGGCGGCGGCGACGGGCTCGACGTCGAGCGGGTCCGCGCCGTCCGTGGCGTGACCGGTGTTCCTTTGCAGGTCGACGTGAACGAGTTCTGGACGCTCGACCAGGCGCTCGATGCGTTGCCGCAGCTGGCCGAGCTCGGCGTCGAGTACTGTGAGCAGCCGCTGCCGGCGGGCGACGCGGAGGGTCACGAGCTGAAGAAGCGGGCCCCGCTTCCGATCTACGTGGACGAGGACTGTCACACGCTCCACGACGTCGCCGCCTGCGCCCGGATCGCGCACGGCGTCAACATCAAGCTGGCGAAGTCGGGCGGGATCCACGAGGCCGTACGGATGGCGCACGCCGCCCGCGCCCTCGGCCTTGGCGTGATGCTCGGGTGCATGGTCGAGTCGGGGCTCGGGATCGCCGCCGGTGCCGCGATCGCGAGCCTGTGCGACCACGTGGACCTGGACGGAAACCTCCTGCTCGCCGACGATCCGTGGCCGGGCGTCGAGCTCGTCGACGGCGTGCAGACCCCATCGGTGGAGCCCGGACTCGGGGTCAGACCCCGTTACGAGAGCGTGGCGAAAGCGTGACAGAAGGCACACGGAGCGGCACGCGAACCGCATGAACGCTTGCCTCGTGCAGAAGTTGCAGTCTCGTCACGGGGTCAGACCCCGATACTGAAGTGAACCGAAAGCGGTACCTGATTCTCGCCGAGGGCCGGAGCGGCGACCCGCACTACGGGAAGACGATGCGCGGCGTGCTCCGATACGGCGACGCGCCGACGGTTGCGATCCTCGACTCCGAGCGCGCAGGGGAGAGCCACGGAGGAGTCCCGATCGTCGAAACGGTCGAGGAGGCGCTCGCCTACGAGCCGACGACCGCGCTGGTCGGCGTCGCGACGCAGGGTGGGCGGTTCCCGCCTGCGTGGCACGAGCTCCTGAAGAGCGCGATCACGGCGGGCCTCGACCTCGAGAACGGGCTGCACGAGTACGTGACCGACGACCCGGAGCTGGTCGCGCTCGCCCGCCGGCACGGCGTCGAGCTCCGCGACCTCCGCAAGCCGCCGGGCGGCCTGAACGTCCCGACCGGGGCGAACCTCGAGGTGGGCGCGCGGATCGTGCTCACGGTCGGCTCGGACTGCGCGATCGGGAAGATGACCGTCTCGCTCGAGCTCGACCGGGAGGCGCGGCGCCGGGGCATCGCCTCGCGGTTCGTCCCGACGGGCCAGACGGGCATCGCGATCGCCGGGTGGGGGATCTCCGTGGACGCGGTCGTCGCGGACTTCGTCGCCGGCGCCGCCGAGCGACTCGTCGTCGAGGGCGCCGAGCGCGGGGGAAAGCTGCTCTGGGTCGAGGGCCAGGGCTCGCTCGTGCACCCGGCATACTCGGGCGTCACCCTCGCGCTGATCCATGGCTCCGCGCCCCATGCCTTCGTCCTCTGCCACCAGGCGGGGGCGACCGAAGTGGAGGGCTACCCGGGCCATCCGCTCCCGCCGCTCACCGAGCTGGTCGCGCTGCACGAGTCGAGCTCGCTTCCTATCCGCAGGGCTGCGGTGGCCGCGATCGCCCTGAACACACGCGACCTGGACGAGGACGCGGCTCACGCGGCGGTCGAGGCGACGGAGGCCGAGACGGGCCTGACGGCCGACGACCCGGTCCGATTCGGCCCGGGCAGGCTCCTCGACGCGGTGCTCGCGCATCTGCCCGACCTCCCTCGACACGAACGCATGTTCGTACTACGATGACGAACACATGTGCGTCCGGGCCGTCGTGATCATCGCCATCCTCGTCGTCGCCGTCGCGTGGGGAGCCCGACGCTCGGAGGGAGCCGGTGATTCCCAGGTCTACGTCGTGCGAACCGGTGACACGCTCTGGTCGATCGCCGCGTCGCACTACGCGGGCGATCCGCGGGAAGGCGTCTGGCGCCTGCAGGACGAGAACCACCTCGCCGGCACACTCGTCCGGCCCGGGCAGAGCCTCGTCCTTCCCTAGGCACCTAGACTTGCCGGCACAACCGGCATGGATCTCGACCTCGTCTTCCTCGGCACGGCCGGCTCGATGCCGACCGCCGATCGCTCGCCGACCGCGCTGCTCGTCCGCCGCGGCGGCGAGCGGCTCCTGTTCGACTGTGCCGAGGGCACGCAACGCCAGATGCTGCGCTCGAGCGTCGGCCTCCTCGACCTGCACGAGGTCTTCCTCACCCACTACCACGCCGACCACTATCTCGGTCTGCCGGGAATGCTGAAGACCTTCTCGCTGCGCGGGCGCGAGGCCCCGATTACGATCTACGGGCCGCCCGGCCTCGGGGATCTCTTCGGCTCGTTGCGACGGATCTTCGGCCGGCTCACGTATCCGTACGAGCTGGTCGAGCTCGGGCCCGGCGACGACCTCGAGCGCGACGGCTACCGGCTCGCGACCTTTCCGGTCGCGCACGGTGTCTCCTCGGTTGGCTACGCCCTCGTCGAGCAGGATCGCCCCGGCCGGTTCGACGTCCCGACCGCCGACTCGCTCGGTGTCCCGTCCGGCCCCGAGCGCGGCGCTCTCCAGCGCGGCGAGGCGGTCAGGCTCGCCGACGGCAGCGTCGTCACGCCCGATCAGGTGCTCGGCGAGCCCCGGCCCGGCCGGACCGTCGTGATCGCAGGAGACACGGCGCCGGCGCCGAGCGTGCTCGAGGCCGCTCGCGGCGCTGACCTGCTCGTCCACGAGGCGACCTTCCTCGAGGACGAGCGCGAGCGCGCGCGCGAGACGGCGCACTCGACTGCGCTCGACGCCGCGGAGCTGGCGCGCGACGCGGGGGTGCGAATGCTCGCCCTGACGCACCTGTCCACCCGGTACTTCGGGCCGGAGGCGGCCAGAGAGGCGCGAGCGGCCTTTCCCGAGGCGGTCGTACCGAAGGACTTCGATATCATCGACGTTCGCTTCGAGGAGCGGGGCGGGCCGCTCTTGATCAAGGCGGGTGCCGTGCCCCGTCGCGGAGAATCCCGACCCGTCGAGACCGCCGTGACCGTGGCCGAGGAGACCCGACGATGACGAGAATGGTTCAGGTCGCCCTGGCGGAGGACGTGACGGACGCCGAGGAGATCCAGGCGATTCTCGACCAGGCCGGGATCGCGTCCGAGCTGGAGACGGCCGTCGAGCATCATCCGCGGGAGACCGAGGACGCGCCCCAGCGAGTGCTCGTCCCCGAGGCCTCCCTCGAGGCGGCCAGAAACGCGATCGAGGCGATGACCGACCCGGACGCCCCGGCCGCGGATCTCTAGCCGAGGAGCGCGGCCGACGACGCACCCGCCTGGCCGGCCGGCTGACCGAGCGAGCCGCCGCGCGTCACCTCTGACGTCCTCGGGACCGGATAGTCTGCCGGTGCACCGTTCCTTTAACCCGGTCCAGAGAGGCCGGAAAGGAGTATTCGATGGTTCACGTCCGCAGGTTCCTCGCGATCACCGACGCGCCCTGAGCGGCGTCGACGTCGCATCCGGCCGCGTCGTCCTCGACGCGGAGGCGCTCTCGCGCACGCTCGCGCGCATCGCGCACGAGATCGTCGAGCGCAACCCCGAGCTCGACTCGCTCGCCCTGATCGGCATCCACACCCGCGGGGTCCCGCTCGCCCAGCGGCTGCGGCGGCTGATCGCGGAGTTCAGCGGCCTCGACGTCGCCCTCGGCACGATCGACATCACCTTCCACCGCGACGACGTCCATGTCCGGCCCGCCGGCGGCCCCCCGCTCAACCCGCAGCCCCTCGTACGCGCCACGAGGCTCGACTTCGACCTCGAGGGTCGGACCTGCGTCCTCGTCGACGACGTGCTCTACACCGGCCGCACGATCCGCGCCGCGATCGAGGCGCTCTTCGGCTACGGGCGCCCTGCCCGCGTCCAGCTCGCCGTTCTCGCCGACCGCGGTCACCGCGAGCTGCCGATCCGGCCGGACTACGTCGGCAAGAACCTCCCGACCGCCCGTGACGAGCGCGTGCAGGTGCACCTCGTCGAGGTCGACGAGATCGACCGGGTCTTGATCGTCCCGGAGGAGAGTCGATGACAGAGATCCGCCTCGTGCGGGACGAGCTGCTCCCGCCGTCCGAGCCGCCCCCCAGGCGGCATCTGATCTCGATCGGCGACCTCGAACGCGGCGACGTCGAGCGTCTGCTCGCGACCGCCCGCAGCTTCGAGCAGTCGCTCGACCGGGAGATGAAGAAGCTGCCGACACTCCGCGGTCGCCTGGTCGTGAACGCGTTCTTCGAGTCCTCCACCCGCACCTCGTCGAGCTTCGAGCTCGCCGCGAAGCGGCTCTCCGCGGACGTGATGTCGATCAGGGGAGCGGGCTCGTCGGTGGACAAGGGCGAATCGCTGAAGGACACCGTCCTGACGCTCGACGCCTACGACCCCGACGTGATCGTGATCCGGCACGAGCACATCGGCGCACCGAACCTGGTCGTCCGCGTTACGGGTGCGCACGTCGTCAACGCCGGGGACGGGAAGCACCAGCATCCGACCCAGGCACTGCTCGACCTGTACACGATCGAACGAAACGTCGGCCGCGTCGAGGGCCTCCACGTCGCGATCGTCGGCGATGTCCTCCACTCGCGCGTCGCCCGCTCGAACATCCAGGCGCTCACCTTGATGGGTGCGAGCGTCACGCTCGTCGGCCCGCCACCGCTGATCCCACGCGGGATCGAGGCGATGGGCTGCGCGGTGTCGACCGACATCGGGGTGATCAGGGACGCCGACGTCGTCTACGTCCTGCGGATGCAGCGCGAGCGGATGCTGGAGGGGGCGAACTACGTCCCGAGCCTCCGCGAATACTCCGCCCGGTGGGGGGTGACACCCGAACGCGTCCGACCCGGCCAGAAGATCATGCATCCCGGGCCGATGAACCGGGGAGTGGAGATCGACCCGCGGGTGGCCGACGCGTCGCAGTCGCTGATCGGCACGCAGGTGCGCGCCGGGCTCGTCGTCCGGATGGCGGTGCTCTACGACCTGCTCACCCAAGGGCCGATCGAGGTGGCGGCGAAGGTCGCCGAGGGCGTGGCATGACCCTGGTCGCGAAGGACATGCCGGTCGACGATCTCGTCGTCCGCAGCGCCCGGGTGATCGATCCGGGGGAGCGGATCGACGAGGTGCTCGACGTCCGCGTCGACGGCGGCGTGATCTCCGAGATCGGGTTGAACGTCAGCCCGAACGGTGATCGGATCGTCGAGGGGCGAGGGCTGGTGCTCGCACCGGCGTTCGTCGATCCGCACGTGCACCTGCGCACGCCGGGGCGGGAGGACGAGGAGACGATCGCAACCGGCACCGCGGCCGCCGCGGCCGGAGGCTACTGCGCGATCCTCGCCATGCCGAACACGGCCCCGGTCGTCGATTCGGCCGCGGTGCTCGGCTCGCTGATCGACGCGGCGCGGACGGAGGCCGAGGTGCCCGTCGGCTTCCTCGCTGCGATCAGCAAGGGCCAGGACGGGGAGGAGCTGACCGAGATGGCCGAGCTCGCGGACGCCGGGGCGATCGGCTTCTCCGACGACGGTCGTCCCGTCGTCGCGCCAGGCCTGATGCGGCGGGCGCTCCAGTATCACTCGGTCACCGGCAGGCGCATCGCCGTCCACTGCGAAGAGCCGACCCTCTCGCGCGGCGGTCAGATGCACGAGGGCGAGGTCTCCGCCGAGCTGGGTTTCACCGGCTACCCGTCTGTCGCCGAGAGCGTGATGGTCGGCCGCGACCTCGCTCTCGCCGCATACGAGCGGCAGCCGATCCACCTGCTCCATCTGTCGGCGCGCGAGTCGGTCGACGAGCTGCGCCGCTGGCAGGCAGCCGGCGTCGCCGCAACGGGCGAGGCGACGCCGCACCACCTCGTCCTCACCGACGCCGCGGTCCGCTCGCTGGACGCGAATCTGAAGATGAGCCCGCCGCTCAGAGCCGGTGCCGACCGCTCCGCACTCGTCGATGCCCTGCGAGACGGCACGATCTCGGTCATCGCGACAGACCATGCTCCACACGCGGCGCACGAGAAGGACGTCCCGTTCGAGGAGGCGCCTTTCGGGGTGACGGGCCTCGAGACCGCCTTTGCCGCGCTCAACACCCATCTCGTCGAGCCGGGCCTGATCACGCTTGCGAGCCTGCTCGAGCGGATGTCGGCCGGCCCGGCGCGGGCATACAGGCTCGAGCCCCCGCGGATCGCGACGGGCGCGCCGGCCAACCTCGTCCTTCTCGACCTCCAGCAGGAATGGGTGGTCGGAGCGGACGGCTTCCGGTCGCGATCGTCGAACTCGTGGCTCTCCGGGGAGCGGCTCAGAGGGCGGGTGCGGATGACCGTCGCCGCCGGCCGCGTAGCGTTCTCGACGTGACCGCGGTGGTGGACATCCCGGCCGAGCTCTCCGGGTGGCTCGACGAGCTCGTTCGGCGGCTGTCCGAGCTGGTCGACCTGGACGCCGTCTACCTGCACGGATCGGCGGCACAGGGGACGTACCGCCACGGCCGGAGCGACGTGGACGCGATCGCCGTCAGCGCCGGAGCCGTCACTCGTGCCGAGAAGGAGGCGATCGTCGAGGCCGCGGAAGCACTCCGGTGTCCCGCACGCAAGCTCGAGCTCGTCGTCTACGCGCGCGGCTGCGAGCGTCCCGAGCTGAACGTCAACACCGGCCAGTTCGCCCACCTCGACCCCGGCGACGATCCGGGCTTCTGGTTCGTGCTCGACCGGGCGATCGCCGAGCAGCACGCGATTCCGCTCCTCGGCCCGCCGTGGAGCGAGGTGTTCGCACCGGTTCCGCCGGCGGCCGTGCGCGACGCCCTGGCGGAGGCGGCTCGGTCCGATGGGTGGGAGGAGGCGCGCGGCGCCGAGCTCGCTCGCGCCCGGGCACGCATCTGGGAGGAGACGGGCACCTGGGTGTCCAAGGTCGAGGCTGGGGGCCCGGCGTGAGTGACTTCCTGGCCCTCGAGGACGCCACGGTCTTCCGCGGCGAGTCCGTGGGGGCGGAAGGGTTCGCATTCGGCGAGGCCGTGTTCGCGACCGCGATGACCGGCTACCAGGAGCTGGTCACTGACCCGAGCTACGCGGAGCAGATCCTCTGCTTCACCGCGCCGATGGTCGGCAACTACGGAGTCGCCGACGGTCGGTCCGAGTCGAGGCGGACGCACGTCCGCGGCGTGCTGATGCGCGAAGCGCGCGGCCCCGCCTGGACCGACTGGTTGTGCGAGCGCGGGGTGGTCGCCCTCACCGGGATCGACACGCGCTCGCTCGTCCTTCACCTGCGCGACCGCGGCGCGATGCGCGCGGCGATCGTCGCGGGGAAGGCATCCGAGGACGAAGCGCTCGACGCCGTGCGCTCGCAGCCGTCGATGGAGGGCCGCGCGCTCGTCTCAGCTGTGTCCACGCCCGAGCCGTACGTGTACGCGGACGAGGGCCGCCGGCACGTCGCCGTCGTCGACTACGGGACGAAGCGCTCGATCCTGAGCCGGCTTGCCGGCGCCGGCGTCGCCGTCACCGTCTACCCGCACGACGTCGATGCCGACGAGCTGGCCGGGTTCGACGGGGTCGTCCTCTCGAACGGCCCCGGCGACCCGGAGCCGCTCGAGGCGGAGACGGCGGTCGTCCGCGAGCTGCTCGGGCGGGTCCCGGTGTTCGGGATCTGCCTCGGGCACCAGCTGCTCGGCCTCGCCACCGACCACCAGACGTTCAAGCTCCCGTTCGGGCACCGGGGCGCCAACCATCCGGTGCTCGAGCGTTCGTCGGGTCGGGTGCTCGTCACCTCGCAGAACCACGGCTTCGCGGTCGAGCCGTCGGACCAGGCCGAGGCGAGCGCGGTGTCGCTCTACGACGGGACCGTCGAGGGTTTCGACCTTCCCGAGCTGCGGGCCCGGTCGGTGCAGTTCCATCCCGAGGCCGGCCCCGGGCCTCACGACGGCTGGCCCCTGCTCGAGGCGTGGGTCGAGGAACTTGCCGCGGCGGGCTGATCTCGACTCGATCTGCCTGATCGGCTCCGGGCCGATCGTGATCGGCCAGGCCTGCGAGTTCGACTACGCCGGCTGCCAGGCGCTGAAGGTCCTGCGCGCGGACGGCTTCCGGACGATCGTCGTCAACTCGAACCCGGCGACGATCATGACCGATCCGGGGTTCGCCGACCGCACGTACCTCGAGCCGCTCGACCTCGAAGGCGTCGCGGATGTCCTGGACCGCGAGCGCCCCGACGCCCTGCTCCCGACGATGGGCGGGCAGACGGCGCTCAACCTGGCCGTGCGCCTCGCCGAGGCGGGCGTGCTCGACCAGCTCGGCGTCGAGCTGATCGGCGCCGGGACCGACGCGATCCGGCGCGCCGAGGACCGCGAGCTCTTCCGGGAGGCGGTACGGAGCGTCAGTCTCAGGGTGCCTGATTCGATCGTCGTGCGATCGCCGGACGACCTGCCGAGCGACCTCACGCTGCCGGTCGTCCTGCGGCCGGCGTTCACGCTCGGCGGCCACGGCGGAGGCATCGCGAGGACACCTCTAGAGCTCGAGCGGCTCCTCGACCGTGCCCTCGACGAGAGTCCGGTCAACCAGGTACTGGTCGAGGAGATGCTCGAGCTCTGGGACGAGTTCGAGCTCGAGGTCGTACGCGACAACCGCGACAACGTCGTGATCGTCTGCTCGATCGAGAACCTCGACCCGATGGGCGTTCACACCGGTGACTCGGTCACCGTCGCACCGCAGATGACACTGTCCGACGAGGCCTATCAGGAGCTGCGCGACTCGGCAGCAGCCGTGATCCGAGCGGTCGGCGTCGAGACCGGCGGGTCCAACATCCAGTTCGCACGGGAGCGGGAGACCGGCGAGCTGCGCGTGATCGAGATGAACCCGCGCGTGTCGCGCTCGTCCGCCCTCGCCTCGAAGGCGACCGGGTACCCGATCGCCAAGGTGGCTGCGAAGCTCGCCGTCGGCTACACGCTCGACGAGATCCCGAACGACCTGACGAAGACGACGCCTGCGAGCTTCGAGCCGACGCTCGACTACGTCGTCGTCAAGGTGCCGCGGTTCGCGTTCGAGAAGTTCCCCGGAGCCGACAGCACGCTCGGTACCCAGATGAAGTCGGTCGGCGAGGTGATGGGCATCGGTCGCACGTTCCGGGAGGCGCTCTGGAAGGCGATGCGCTCACGCGAGCTCGACCAGGGGTCGGTCACGCCCTGGGCGGACCTCGACGATCTCCCGGACGGCCTCCACCCGTGGTTTCGCGAGGAGATCAGGCGTCTGCAGGCAGAGGGCCCGCCGACCGGGCGGCGTGTCTACCGCCGCGTCGACTCGTGCGCCGGCGAGGTCGCGGCCGAGTCGAACTACTACTACTCGACGTTCGACGAGGCGGACGAGCGGCCGCCGTCCGGCACCGGGCGGCGCGTCGTGATCATCGGGTCGGGCCCGAACCGGATCGGCCAGGGGATCGAGTTCGACTACTGCTGCGTGCACGCGGCTCAGAGCTTCCGCGCGCTCGGCTACGAGGCGGTGATGATCAACTGCAACCCGGAGACGGTCTCGACCGACTACGACACCTCGGACCGCCTCTATTTCGAGCCGCTCCTCGCCGAGGAGGTGCTCGCCGTCTGCGAGCGCGAGCAGCCGGAGGGCGTCGTGATCCAGTTCGGGGGTCAGACACCCCTGAAGCTGGCGCGTGCGATCGAGGGTGGCGGCTTCCGGATCCTCGGCACGCAGTACGACGCCGTCGATCTGGCGGAGGACCGCGAACGGTTCGGCGCGCTGCTCGACCGGCTCCGGATCCGCTGCCCCGAGTGGGGTATTGCCGAGAGCGGGCGCGAGGCGGCCGAGATCGCCCACAGGATCGGCTATCCGGTTCTGGTCCGGCCGTCATACGTGCTCGGCGGCAGGGCGATGCGCGTCTGCTACCGCGGGGCCGAAGTGGTCGGGGCCTTCCGGGCCGACCTGCGCGGGAAGGTGCTCGTCGACCGCTTCGTCGAGAACGCGATCGAGATCGACGTCGACGCGCTCTGCGACGGCCGAGAGACGTACGTCGCCGCCGTCATGCAGCACGTCGAGGAGGCAGGCGTCCACTCCGGCGACTCGGCCTGCGTGCTGCCGGCGCCGTCGCTGACCGGAACGACCGCGCGCGAGGTGGAGGAGATCGTGCGCACGCTGGCACCCGCGCTCGGTACGGTCGGCCTGATCAACGTCCAGCTCGCCGTCGCCGACACCGGCGAGGTATACGTCCTCGAAGCAAACCCCCGGGCCTCGCGGACCGTGCCGTTCGCCTCGAAGGCAACCGGGCTGAACCTCGTCGAGGCCGCCTGCCGGCTCGCGGCCGGCGCGACGCTGCGAGAGCTCGCGCTTCCGCCCGAGCGACCGCCTGCGCAGGTGAGCGTCAAGGCGGCGGTGCTGCCGTTCTCCCGCTTCCCCGGCAGCGATCCGATCCTCGGTCCAGAGATGCGCTCGACCGGGGAAGTGATGGCGTCCGCCTCCGACCTGCCGACCGCCTTCGCCAAGGCCGAGCGCGCGGCCGGTCGGCCGCTGCCCACCTCCGGAACCGCGTTCCTGTCCGTGCGCGACGCGGACAAGCCCGCCGTCGTCCCGGTCGCGGCCGCGCTCGCCGGGCTCGGCTTCAAGCTGATCGCGACGGCGGGGACCGCACGGACGCTGCAGGCCGCCGGTCTCGAGGTCGAGCAGGTGGCCAAGGTCGCCGAGGGGGGAGAGGCGACGGTCGTCGACCTGGTGCGGCGCGGACGCTGCGACCTCGTCGTCAACACCCCGTTCGGGGGCTCGTTGCAGCGCACCGACGGCTACCGGATCCGGGAGGCGGCGCTCGTCGCCCGCGTGCCCTGCATCACGACGATCTCCGGCGCGGCGGCCGCCGTGCACGCGATCGCGAACGCGCGCACCGAGCTGGCGCTCTCGCTCCAGGAGCGGATCGACGTCGAGCACCGTCGAGCAACCCGACAGGGAGATTGAATGGCACGGCGTGAGCTGCTGAGCGTCACCGACCGCCGGACGATCGGGCCGTACACGCTCTTGCTGCTCGAGCGAGGCGGGCTCGAGCCGGGTGATCCCGGGCAGTTCTTCATGCTCGAGGCGCCCGGAAGGCTGCTCCCCAGGCCGATGAGCCTCTGTCTCGCACCACCCGGCGCGCTCGGGTTCCTCGTCGACCCGGTCGGGCCGGGGACGGGGGCGCTCTGCTCGCTCGTCCCCGGGGATTCGATCCACGTCGCCGGCCCCCTCGGGCGGGGCTTCTCACTCGACGTCTCCCGGCCACTCCTGGTCGGCGGCGGGATCGGGATCGCTCCCCTCCCGTACCTGTCGGAGCGCCTGGGCGGGACGCCGGCCGTGCTCGGATTCCGTTCGGAACGGCACGCGGAGGCGGCGGCGCTCGTCCCGAACGCGGAGGTGGCGATCGAGCCGGAGCTGGTCACCGACCTCCTCGGGCCGATGCTCCAGCTTGCTCCCGAGGTGCTCGCCTGCGGGCCCGAGCCGATGCTCGAGGCAGTCCGCGAACGCTGCCCGGATGCCCAGCTGGCCTGGGAGGCGCCGATGGCGTGCGGATACGGCGCCTGCCACGGCTGCGCGGTCGAGATCGACGGCACCTGGAAGCGGCTGTGCATCGAGGGCCCCGTCTTGTCCGGGATCGACCGGTCAGGGGTCACAACCCTGTCCTGGGCGGTCGGGGCATGATCCTGAACGCCTCCGGCTGCCTCGACGCCCTGACCGCCCCCGAGACGGCCGGTCAGCTCGACGCGTTCGTGACGAAGACCGTGACACCCCTGCCCCGGCCGGGCAACGTCCCGGTCCGGATCGCCGAGACCGACGTCGGGATGCTCAACTCGATCGGGCTCGCGAACCCCGGCCGCGACGCCTTTCTCGCTCGGACGCTGCCCCGGCTCCGTGAGCTGGACGTGCCGATCTGGGTCTCGGTCGGCGGCTTCGGCGCGGCCGAGTATGCGGAGACGTGCGCCCTCCTCGAGAACGTGACGATCGAGCTGAACCTGTCCTGCCCGAATGTCGACGAGGCGGCGGAGTCCGCCGCCGAGATCGTCGCCGCCTGCCGCGCCGTCACCGCTCTCCCGCTGTACGCGAAGCTCTCGCCGGCCGCCTGGGACATCGCGGCCGTCGCGCGGGCGGTCGAGGATGCCGGCGCCGACGGGCTCTCGCTCGTGAACACGATCCGAGGGATGGCGCTCGACGCCGCCCTGCGCCCCGTGCTCGGCACCGCGACCGGGGGTCTCTCCGGGCCGGCGTTGCGGCCGATCGCGCTGGCGGCGGTGTACGCCTGCTTCCGGGCGACGGCGCTCCCGATCGTCGGGATGGGGGGTGTTGCCGGCGGCCGTGATGCGCTCGATCTCCTCGCGGCCGGCGCCCGTGCCGTGGCACTCGGAACGGTGCTCTTCTCCGACCCATCGGCACCGACCCGGATCCGCCGGGAGCTCGACGTCGAGCTTGCCGACCGGGGGCTCTCCTCGACCGACCAGGCATGCGGGATTTCACACCAGGGGGCGTTGCCGAAGAGAAAACACCTCGATCTGAGGTCGAGAGTGTGATGAAAGTCCCTGGAAATAAGACAATCGTACGAGGTTTGACCCGCCCGACCAAGCTGTTAGACTCGCTGCCCTGATGCCGACGAAGACGCAGGCGACGGCGCCGGTTCGTTCTCTCGATCAGCGCATGGAGGCCCTTGCGAGGGCCAACGACATCCGCGTCCGCCGGGCGCAGCTGAAGAAGGACCTGAAGCGAGGGAGGGTCCAGATCGAAGAGATCCTCGACGACCCGCCGGAGTACGTCGGAACGGCGAAGGTGTTCGACATGCTCATGGCCGTGCCGAAGTTCGGACGCGTGAAGGCGGCTCGTTTCCTCAATCAGTGCCGGATCAGCCAGTCGAAGACCGTCGGCGGGCTGTCCGACCGTCAGCGCGCCGAGCTGATTGGGCTCTTCAACCGCAGCTAACCCTGTCTTCGTCGTGACCGGCCCGTCCGGGGCCGGGAAGGGCACGCTGATCAAGGCGCTGCTCGAGTGCTTGCCGGAGCTGGAGGCGACCGTGTCTGCGACCACCCGCCTGCGGCGCCAGGGTGAGGAGAACGGGCGCGAATACTGGTTCCTCACAGACGCCGAGTTCGTCCGCCGCGTCCACGACGGTGAGTTCCTCGAGCACGTCACCTACGTCTCGGGAAAGCGGTACGGGACGCTCCGCTCCGAGGTCGACCGCATCGGCGGCGAGGGTCGGATCCCCGTGCTCGAGCTCGAGACGGAAGGAGCGCTGAACGTGAAGGAGGATGTGCCCGGCGCCGTGACCGTCTTCATCACCGCCGGGATCCCCGAGCTGGAACGGCGCCTCCGAGAACGCGCGAGCGAGAGCGAGGGCGAGATCGGAGAGCGGATCGGGCTCGCCCGCAAGCAACTCGCGCAGGCAGGGCAGTTCGACCACGTCGTCGTCAACGACGACCTCGTCCGGGCCACGAACGAGCTCGAGGGGATCGTCCAGCAGGAGCTGGCCGCTGCCGGTACCATGGGCCGGCCGTGATTCACCCCCGCATCGATGAGCTCTTGAACCAGGTCGACTCGCGCTACGCGCTCGTGATCGTGGCCGCCAAGCGCGCTCGCCAGATCAACAACTACCACCATCAGCTCGGCGAAGGCACCTTCGACGAATTCCCGCCGCTCGTCGAGTCGCGCTCGAAGAACTACTTGACCATGTCCCTCGAAGAGGTTTCCGAGGGCAAGATCAAATACTCTTACAAAGCCTGACGGCTTTGTAAGAACGGGGGGGCTGAGCGACCATGGCCCGGGTTCTCCTCGGTGTAACGGGCGGGATCGCTGCGTACAAGGCGTGCGAGCTCACGCGGATCTTCGTCAAGGCGGGGTACGAGGTCACCCCCGTGCTCACGCCCGGGGCCGAGTCGTTCGTCGCCGCCCGCACCTTCGAGGCGCTGGCCCGCCGAGAGCAGCCCGACGAGCTCTACCCGCACCTCGTCGACGCCGACCTCCTCGTCGTCGCCCCGCTGTCTGCGAACACGCTGGCCAAGCTCGCGCACGGCCTCGCCGACAACGTGCTCACCCAGCTGGCGCTCGCCTTTCGCGGCCCAGTGCTCGTCGCGCCGGCGATGAACGTCCGCATGTGGGAGCACCCGGCGACCCGTGCCAACGCCGCGCTCCTGCGCGAGCGCGGCATCGAGTTGATCGGGCCCGAGGAGGGCGACCTGGCCGAGGGCGAGGCCGGCGCCGGCCGGATGAGCGAGCCCGAGGCGATCTTCGCCCGCTGCCGCGAGCTCCTCGGGGAGAGCGACGCCCTCGCCGGCCGCTCGGTGCTCGTCTCCGCAGGGGGGACTCGCGAGCCGCTCGACGCCGTCCGGTACATCGGCAACCGCTCGTCGGGGCGGATGGGGGTCGCGCTGGCCGAAGAGGCGGCGCGGCGCGGCGCCCGGGTGACCCTGCTCGCCGCCAACCTCGCCGTCCCTCCGCCTCGCGGGGTGGAGGTGGTGGAGACGCCGACCGCGGAGGATCTGGCGCGGGAGGCGAAAGCACGCGCGGGGGCAGACGTGGTGTTGATGGCGGCCGCGGTCGCCGACTACGCACCGGAGGCGCTGGCCGGCAAGCGCCCGAAGGACGACCGGCAGTGGGATGTGAGCCTGCGGCCGACCGAGGACGTCCTCCGGAGCCTCGGCGAGGCGCGCAACGGAACCGTGCTCGTCGGGTTCGCAGCCGAGGAGGGGGAGGAGGGACTTGCCCGCAAGCGCCGGATGCTCGCGGACAAGCATCTCGACCTGGTCGTGTTCAACGACGTCTCGCGGGACGACATCGGCTTCGACGCGCCCGACAACGAGGTCGTCCTGGTGAGCGCCACAGGGGAGCGCAAGGTCGAGAAGGCTCCGAAGGAGGGGATCGCCGCCGCGATCCTCGACGAGGTCGGACGCCTCCTCGCGTAACCAACGGGCTCCGGGCACCGTCAAGCCGGCGCGAGGTGGAAGCCGCCGGACTCCTCGAGGGCGGCGATTCGCGACTCGAGCGGCGGGTGCGTGTCGAACAGCGAGCGCATCGACGAGCGAACGCCCGAGGCCTGATTGAGCGGGCTCTCGATGTAGAGGTGGGCGACCGCGCGCGTCGCCCGCTTCGTCTCGGACGTGTCGAGCAGGAGCGTCCGGAGCGCGAGAGCAAGTCCCTCGCCGTCGCCCGTGATCTCCGCCGCCGATGCGTCGGCCAGATACTCGCGCCGGCGGGAGACGGCGAGCTGGATCAGGACCGCCGCGACCGGCGCGATCGACAGGGCGACGAGCCCGGCCGCCATCGCGATCAGGCCCGCGGTGCCGCCGCTCCGCTTTCCACCGCCCCAGAATGCGATCCGCAGGAGGAGGTCGGAGACGAGCGCGATCACCCCGACCAGCACCGCGACGAGCGTCATCAGCCTGACGTCCCGATTCCGGACATGAGAGATCTCGTGGGCGATCACGCCCTCCAGCTCGCGTTCGCTCAGCTTCGCGAGCAGCCCGGTGGTGACCGCGACGTAGGCGGACTTCGGCCCGCGACCCGCCGCGAACGCATTCGGTGCGTCGTCCGCGATCACGTACACCGGCGGCGGCCGGGGAAGGCCGGCGGCGATCGCGACGGTCTCGACGACGTGGTAGAGGCGGGGATAGGCAGCGCGGTCGGCCGGGTGGGCGCCGGTGACCGAGGCGACGACCCGACCGGCGGCGATCCAGCTGAAGAGTGCGTAGGCGAAGCCGGCGATCGCGACGACGATCAGCAGAGAAAAGTCGAACGCGAGGCCCAGGACCGCTCCGATCACGCCGACGAGGAGGGCGAACAGGACCAGCAGCCAGAGCGTGCGCCACCGGTTCGAGCGGATCTGCTCCTGGAGGGTCACGCTTCCGTGAAGCTCACGGACGGCACCGTGGTCGCGTCGGCCTCGAAGAACTCACGCTCGCGGAAGCGGAACAGCCGCGCGAGGATCACGGTCGGAACGGTCTGCTGCACCGTGTTGAACCGGTACACGGTCGTGTTGTAGTACCGCCGCGCGGCCGCGAGCTTGTCCTCGATGTCGGCGAGCTCCTGACGGAGCCGGCTCGTACCGTCCTCGAGGACAGCAGCCG
>JBBRXG010000002.1:0-88057 GCA_038248655.1 Gaiellales bacterium | reverse complement strand
GGAGGCGATCGCCGCGGCCAGCAGTCCGCAGCGCTGCTCGTCGTCGAGCAGGGCGGTGGCTATGCGGGACTCTCGGACGTGCTGGTCGACCTGCGCGTCGACGACAATGCACGGCCGGTCGAGGAGCTCCGCCGCCTGTACACGATCCATCAGGCGCTGTTCGGGCGAACGCCTCCCGAGGAGTGGATGACGGTCGACGACGCGCTCGCGGCCGAGCTCCGCGACCGGCTCGCGGCGCTCGGCTACGAGGAGGAACTGGCCGTCGCGTTCACGCGCTGGTCCGGGAACCAGAACCTGGAGGAGCGTGTAGACGGGATCGAGCGGATCGACCCGGCCGTCCTGCGAGCATTGAGGGAGGCGAGATGAGCACCGGTTCTAGAGACAACACCGGCTACGAGGTCGCGCACGTGGACGAGCTGGAGGAGCTGCCGATCAACCAGGGCGAGTTCGTCTGGCGGCCGGTGCGCCGGCGGTTCGGGATCAGCGCGTTCGGCACGAACGCGTACACGGCGAAGGCGGGGCAGCGCGTGCTGGAGGAGCACTACGAGAAAGACGGCCACGAGGAGATGTACGTCGTCCTGCGCGGCCGCGCGACGTTCATGCTCGGCGACGACGAGATCGACGCGCCGGCGGGGACGCTGGTCTTCGCCCGGCCGGGCACCAAGCGCGGGGCGATCGCGGCCGAGGACGACACCGCGGTGCTCGCGGTCGGGGCGAAGCCGGGGATCGTGTTCGAGCCCTCCCCGTGGGAGGACATCTTCGCGGCGTTCTCGTACGCCCTGAGCGGCGAGATCGAGAAGGGCCGGGAGCTGATCGCCGGCGTGGTCGCCCGCCGGCCCGACGAGTGGCAGGGCCACTACAACGCCGCCTGCTACGAGGTGCTGTACGGCGACAACGAGACCGGCATCGAGTACCTGGTGAAAGCGCACGAGCTCGACCCGGAGAAGGTCGTCGAGGCAGCAGCGACGGACAGCGACTTCGACGCGGTGCGCGACGACCCGCGCGTGTCAGCGATCGCCGGGCAGTCGAAGGTCGCCGGCTAGCGTCCGGAGAGCGGGCACCGTGGAGGTCTCGGGCGCGAGCACGACCAGCAGCGCCCCGAAGCCCTCGACCACGCAGGATTCGACCGCCAGCTGGAGGCCGAGGGCGAGCGCGAACGCCTTGTGGGCCTGGCCGCCGCCGAACGGCACGAGGTCACCGGCGTCGGCGAGGCCGGCGAGGACGTCGCCGTGCGTGACCTTGCCCATCGAGACGTCCACCACGATCGGGGCGCCGTCGGGATCCGGAATCCCGATCGCGAGCGGGGTCGTCCCGACGAGGGGCGGGCCCCCGTCCGGATGGCCGAGCCGTGGGGGCGAGGTCGCGGTCAGGATCGAGACGCGGTCTGCCTCTTCGGCGATCCGGCGCACCCAGTAGCCGAGGACGCCGGTCGGGAACGTGTTGCGCGCCACTACCACCCGTGCCGGCCGGGGCGGCTTCTCGGCGATACGGTCGCAGATCGCGGCCAGCGTCAGATAGCCGACAGCGCCGTTGCCGTCCCAGCGCTCGAATCCGGGGTATTCGTCCTCGAGCCTCGGCCGAGCCGCCGGGTTCAGGTCCGGCAGCGTCTCCAGCCAGTCGATCCGCGCGAGGCCGTGACCGGTCTTCCCGCGCCGCTCGGCGTCGAGGAAGTGGCGGGCGAGAATCGACGCATCGCTCTCGGAGAAGCCGAGCGCACGAAGCCGCTCGGCTGCATCGCTCAGGAGAGGACCGGCAGCGGCTTGAAAGTCTGCCGCCCGGCGTGCATCGCCTCCGCGATCCGGACGATCTCCCGGGTGGTCTCCGACTCCGGCTCGGCCCACACGAGCGGCTCGCCCACGTCGCCGCATTCGCGCAGCCGTGCATCGAGCGGCACCCTCCCGAGCAGCGGCACGCCGATCTGCTCCGCGAGCCGCTCGCCGCCACCCGTGCCGAACACCTCCGAGGTCATGTTCTCGATCACGCCGATCAGGCGCATGTTCGTCTTCTGCGCCATGATCGCCGCCCTGGCGGCGACCTCCTGGGCGAGCGGTTGCGGCGTGGTCACGATCACCGCCTCCGCCCGCGGGAGCAGCTGTCCGAGCGAGATCGACACGTCCCCCGTCCCGGGCGGCATGTCGACGATCAGCAGGTCGAGCTCCCCCCAGTGGACGTCCGAGAGGAACTGCTCGAGCGCCCGGTGCAGCATCGGGCCGCGCCACATCACGGGCCCGTTGTCGTCGAGGAAGAAGCCGATCGACATCAGCTTCAGGTCGCGCCTGACCGGCGGAACGATCATCTTGTCGACGACCACGGGCCGCTGGGTGATCCCGAGCATGTGCGGGATCGAGTGGCCGTAGATGTCGGCGTCGAGCACCCCGGTCGAATGGCCGAGCTGCGCGAACGCGGCGGCGAGGTTCACCGTCAGTGAGGACTTGCCGACGCCGCCCTTCCCGCTCGCGACCGCGAGCACGCGCGTCGAGCGGTCGACGGAGACCCCCTTCGAGCGCTCCTCGACGCCCCCGCGCAGCTTCACGGACAACGCCGAGCGCTCCTCCGGCGTCATCACGTCGAAGCCGAGCCGGACGCGCTCGACGCCCGGGACCTTCCCGACGTGCTCGACCACCTGCGACTGGAAGCTCTCGCGGAGCGGGCAGCCGGAGACCGTGAGCGCGATCGTCACCGAGACGTCGCCGCCGTCGATTTCGACGCCCCGGACCATGTCGAGCTCCGTCACCGGCCGCCGGAGCTCCGGGTCGATGACGTGGTCGAGCGCTTGCAGGATCGCGTCGCGCGAGGGCTCCATGCATTTGAGCGTAGCCGATCGGGTCTAGACAGCCACGATCTCGAGCACACCCTCGAGCTCCGAGAAGTCGGCACGGTAGTCGCCCGCGACAACCGCGTCTGGCGTGCCCGGCGGGAACGCTTCCGGCGCGCCTCACCGGCGGTGGCCGCGGATCGGTGCAATCATGGGGAGGTACACGCGGGCCACGAAGGCCCGCGGCGAGGCGAGGGGGGTCAGCTAGGTGATGGTGCGGCGCCGACTCGGGCTCGCCGCTGGACCCCGCAGGCGCAAGCAGGTCGCCGCCGGCCTCTTCGCGGTCCTGACCGTCGCAGCGTCCATCCTCGTCGGCCGCAAGCTGACCGGCTCGAGCTGGCCGCTCGACCACGCCCAGCCCCTGCTCGCGGCGGCCGCTGCCGCCGCCTACCTGGTCAGCTTCGTCCTGCGCGCCCGCGGTTGGCGCCGGCTGTTCCCGCCGGGCGCGTGCCCGGACCAGGCCGGTTGCCTCGCCTCGGTCGGAGCCGCAGCCGCCAGCGGCGCCGTCCTCCCCTTCCGGCTGGACTACCTGATCAAGGTCGGGACCCTGCGCCGCCTCGGCGGCGTGCGGATCGGCCTCGAGGCGATCGTGCTCTCGATCGTCTCGCTCGGGATGATCGACGCGATCGCGATGCTGCCGCTCTCGATCTCGGCGACCGCGACCGCGGGCTCGGTGCTCCGTGGGCCGCTGCTCGTCGTCGTCGTCTTCGGCATCGGCTGCTGCACGCTGCTCGTCGCAGGCCGGAGGTTGGCGCGCGTTCCGCTCCTCCGCCGCAGCCGGCGCATGCGAGCCCTCGGCGAGCAGGTCGCCCGGCACACGACCGCCCGGGGACGTCGGGACGCGACCGCAGCCTGGTTCTACCTGTTCGCCTGCTGGTCGACGCGTGCCTTCGGCAGCGCCGCCCTGCTGAGCGCGCTCGGGCTGTCGTTCGAGCCGACGACCGCGCTGGTGGTGATCTGCCTCGCTGCCGCCGCCAGCGTGATCCCGATCACTTCGGGCGGCGCGATCGTCAACGCCGGAGCGGCTGCGGCGATCCTGTTCGCGCTCGGTGTCGGCCGCGATATCGCGATCAACTTCTCGCTCGCCTCGGCGATCCTGCTCGTGATGAGCGCGCTCGCCGCCGCCGCCGCCGGAGTGATCGCGTCACTGACGATCGCAGTGCTCGCCCGCCGCAACCGGGCTCAGCCCGGCGTCGCCTGACGACGTGCGAACCGGTTAGCCGCCGGCCGACGCAGCGGGTTCGAGCTCGCCGGCGAGCGCCCGATAGAGCGCACGTGCATCGTCCGGAAACCCATCCGGCCCCGGGTGGTCGAGCCAGTAGGAGAGCTCGGCGAAGACCTGGCGCATGCCGTCGTCGTCGAGCTTGACCGGGCGAGACGCGTCGGCCTCCGTCAGCACCTTCCGGGCCGCGTGGCCCCGGCTCAGCCCGCCCAGTCGCTTGACGAGCTGCTCCTTGGTCGCCCGCGAGATCTCGATCCCTCCGCTCGCCGTGACCACGGTCAGCGCCGCCACGGCTTACGGCTCGAGCGGAGCCGGGTCGTCCGCATCGGCCGCGGCCGGATCGGGAGCGAGCCCCTCCGCCTTCGCCATCGCCGCCGCGAGCTTCTTCTCGGCCTTGCGCGCGCGCTTCTCCTTGACCGCCTGCTCGCGCTGGAACTTCGCCATCGTCTGTTGCCGCTTTCTTGCGCTCATCGAGTCCTTTCCGTCAGCGGGTTTCAGCCCATCGCCACGAGCTCGTCGCCGGATGCGGCGGGCAGGCAGAAAGTGGGCTCACCACGATTGTAGGCGCTCGGAGCCGCGATCGGCGTCGGCGGCTACGAGCCGAGAGCCCGGGCGAGGCGGTCGACGAGGGCGTCGCTGCCGGCCGCAACGACCCGCGAGCGCCCCTCGAGATCGAGGGGAGCTGCGCCGAACGGCGGCTCGTCGGGCAGCTCGATCGCGAGCCCGCACTCGCGCACGAGCAGCTGGGCGGCTGCGATGTCGACCGCTCGCGCCGGCTTCAGCGAGCAGACCGCGTCGACGCGACCGTCCGCGAGCTGGCAGAGCGAGATCGCCAGCGATCCGAAGATCCGCAGCCGATGCACGAGCCCGACGAGCCCCGGCGCGGCGCGGGCGACGAGGTCGGTGCGGGTCGCCTCCAGGGCGAGCAGCTCGATCGTCTCCTTCGGCCCTTCGCCGGCGAGGGGCACCCCGTTCAGGAGAGCGCCGCCGCCCCGCTCGGCCACCCACTCCTCGGAGCTGCCGAAGTCGTAGACGTAGCCGAAGACGACGTCGTCGATCGTCCCGCCTTCGGCGATCGCGACGGAGAGCGAGAAGAACGGCAGCCTGCGCTTCGCATTGATCGAGCCGTCGATCGGATCGAGCACGACCCATGTTCCGGTCCCGTCGCCTCGCCGGCCGAGCTCCTCCGAGACGAGCGTGAACTCGAGGCCGGAGGCGTCCAACCGGCCGACCACGGCCGCCTCCACCGCCGCATCGATCGCCGTCGTGTCGTCGCCGCCCATGCCGGTGCGCAGGACCGGCTCACGATCCGACCTGGCGGGGAGCCCGGCAAGCACCGCCCGGGCATCCTCCACCGCCAGACGGCACGAAGCGAGCCAGTCACTCAAGAGGCATGAAAAGCAGGCCGGAGGTGAGCTTGGGGTAGAAGTACGTGCTCTTCTGGGGCATCGTGCGGCCGGCGGCGACGACCGCGCCGACCTGCTCGACCGTGGGCGGGCGCAGGAGGAACGCAACCGCCGCCTCGCCGCCGTCGACGGCCGCGCGCGCCTCGTCGGCGGAGGGCGTGTAGCGGACCTCCGGTGCGTAGCGGGCGACGATCTCGGCTTCGAGCTCGCCCTCCTCACCGACCAGGTATCCGGAGCCGGACGGCATGTAGACCTCGACGGACGGCAGGCCGTCGGCGGGCCGGTCGGCGAGCGGCGGCAGGTTGGCCGCGTGCGCGGAGATTCGATGCGTCGGGAAGATCGTCAACCCCTCCTGCGCGGTCGGAACGATCACGACCGGCATCCAGGCGCTCGCCTCGGTGCCGTCCTCCTCGTGAAAGGCGAGCGCGGTCTCGTAGCGGTGGTGGCCGTCGGCGATCAGGAGACTCGCAGCGCTCAGATCGGGGACGGACTCCGCGGGGCCTGTCGCCCCCTCGAGCCGCCACAGCCGGCTGCGCACGCCGTCCAGCTCGACGTCGACCGCAGGCGGGCGCGCCGGCCCCGTGAGCGCCCCCTCGTAGAGGAGGAAGATCGGCTCGACGTGGGTGCGGGTCGCACGCAGGAGCCTCAGACGCCCCTCCTTCGCCTCCGCGTGCGTGCGTTCGTGGGGTCGGATCCCGCCGGTCTCGTACGGCTCGATGCGGAGCGCGCCGACGAGGCCGTCGCGCCGTCTTGCGACTCCGTCCGGGCCGGTGTAGTCCTGCGCCAGCCACCGGAGCGCTGGCTCACCGTCCCGCACGAGCACCCCGCCTCGTTCCCACTCGCCGAGCGCCCGCGCCGCGTTCGACGGATCCTCGGGCAGGGTGACGTGGACGACGTTGTACGGGCTTCGGGCTGCGTACCGGCGCCGCTCCTCGGGAGAGATCACGTCGTACGGCGGCGCGACGAGCGCAGCGAGCGGGCCGGCCCGGCGCTCGTCGTAGCTGAGCGCCCTGAAGGGCTTGACGACGGCCACGCGCCTGAGACTACCAGCCGTCTTTCCGCCTAGACTGGCGGCGTGAGCAGCATCGCCGAGCTGGCGGAGGATCGGGTGGTCGAGGGCGTCTACGCGGTCGCGCGCAAGCGCCGGTTGCGGACGAAGAACGGCTCTGCGTACCTCGCGCTCGAGCTCGTCGACCCGAGCGGTCGGATCGAGGCGCGCGTCTGGAACGACGTCGACCTCCTCGACGCCCGCTTCGGCGAGGGCGACGCCGTGCGGGTGCTCGGCCGGGTTGAGCGCTACCGGAACCTGCTCCAGGTCGACGTTCGCTCGATCGAGCCCGAGCCGGGCGCCGACCCGACTGGATTCGCGCCTGCGATGCGCAGGGATCCGGAGGAGCTCGACGGCTTCCTCGAGTACCTCGCCGGCGAGATCTCCCACCCGGGGTTGCGGGCGACCGTCGCGCGATTCACGGGAGACGAGGAGATTCGCCGGCGACTGCGAGCGCTTCCGGCTGCGCCTGACGGCCACCACGACTACGCAGGGGGCTTGCTCGAGCATACCGTCGGCGTCGCGACGATCTGCCGTGACCTCTGCCAGCTGCACCCGCGCCTCCGGGCCGACCTGCTCATCGCCGCCGCCCTGCTCCACGACGTCGGCCGCACCACCGAGCTCGAGCCGGGGCCGGGCTTCCGCCAGACCGCCGAGGGCCGGCTGCTCGGGCATGTCCACCTCGGCCTCCGGCTGATCGAGGAACGGGACGAGGCGCTCGATCCCGATGCCCGGGCGGAGCTCCTGCACGCCATCGCATCGCATCACGACGCCCGGGCGGCCAGGACCGCCGAGGCGTCCGTGCTCTACCACGCGAACCAGCTCGACGCTGTCGCCGCCACGCGGCCGGTCGAGGGCACCTAGACCGGCCACCAGGTGGCCGCGGTTCTCCTCGCGCTCGCGGCGAGCGCATCGTGGGGAGTCTCCGACTTCCTCGGCGGCCTGAAGAGCCGCGCCGTACCCGTGCTGACGGTCCTCTCCGTCTCGCAGCCGGCCGGGCTCGTTCTGCTCGGCACGATCGTCCTCGTCCGCTGGCAGCCGCCGCCGCACGGTCTCCCGATCCTCTGGGCGGTGCTCGCCGGCGCCGGCGGAGCGATCGGGATCGGAGCGCTCTACCAGGGCCTCGCCGTCGGATCGATGGGGATCGTCGCGCCGATCACGTCCACGTCGCCGCTGATCCCGCTCACCGTCGGCCTCGCCCGAGGCGAGCGGCCGAGCCCGATCCAGCTCGCCGGCATCGGCGTCGCCCTCGTCGGCATTTCCTTCGCCGGCTGGGAGCCCGGAGCTCCGGGCGCCCGCCGGCAGGTGAGCGCCGGCGCCGGGCTGGCGATCCTGGCCGCCGCGTCCTTCGGATCGTCACAGGTCGCCCTCCAGTCCGCCGCCCACGACGATCCGTACTGGGCGACGTTCATCCTCCGGATCGCCTCGTCCCTCCTCGTCCTCGCGGCGGTCGCTCGGCGGAGGCCCGGCCGGGGAACGTCCCCGATGTGGCTCGTGCTGATCGTGATCGGCCTCCTCGACAGCGGCGCGACCGAGCTGTTCGCCGTCGCGACCACGAAAGGGCTGCTCAGCGTCGTCGCCGTGCTGGCAGCGCTCTACCCCGTTCTCGTCGCGATCCTCGCCCGGGTCGTTCTCCACGAACGACTCACGCTCGTGCAGCGAGGCGGCGCGGTCGCGGCAGTGGCGGGCGCAGCTGCGATCGGCGCAGGCTGAAAGTCGGCACGCTCTAGCGGGGTCAGACCCCAGCACGGAAACGTGCCAAGTGCTCCACAGAGCCGCTCGCTAGACATTGAAGCGGATGTTCAGGACGTCGCCGTCGGCGACGACGTAGTCCTTCCCCTCGAGCCGTTGCAGGCCGCGCCTCGCGACCTCGGCCCTCGAGCCGCACTCGACGAAGTCGCTCCAGCGGATCACCTCGCAGCGGATGAAGCCGCGGGCGATGTCCGAGTGGATCGTCGAGGCAGCATCCAGGGCGGTCTGACCGCGTCGCAGGGTCCACGCGCGCGTCTCCTTGTCGCCCGCTGTGAAGAACGTCACCAGGTCGAGCGCGTCCTTCAGTCGCAGCGCCACTTCGTCGAGCGCCGAGCGCCCGCCGTCGCGGAACGCGGCCGCCTCCTCGTCGTCGAGCTCGGCGAGCTCCTCCTCGAGGGCCAGGTCGATCGCCAGAGACTCGCCCTCCGGGACGGTCCCCGAGCCGTTCGCCACGACCACGACCGGCTTCGTCGTCAGCGGGTCGAGACCCGCAGAGAGCTCGTCCGGGAAGTCGGCCACCGATCCACCGCCCTCCACATGGGCGAGGAGGCGCTCCAGGTGCCCGACCTCGGCACGGAGCGCGGGATCCCCCGACTTCGCCTGCTGCCGGACACGGTCGAGGCGCCGCTCGATGTGATCGCGGTCGGCGACGAGCAGCTCCAGCCGCAACTCCTCCACCTGGCCGACCTCGCGCACGACCATCAGCAGCGCGTCCACCTGGCGCAGGTTCCCGAGCAGCTCAGGCCCGGTGCCGGGAACGTCCACCACCCGGATCGTCGCCGGAGTGATCTTGCGCGCGTTCTCGACCGCCGCGACGGGCGCCAGCCGCTCGTCCGCGATCGGCGCCATGCCGACGTGCGGCTTGCGCCCGTGCGCCTGCGCGCCCGCTCGCGTGAGCGCATTGAACAGCGCCGTCGTACCGGCGCCGGGCAGACCGACGATCCCCACCTCCAGGGCCATCGTCGGACGCTAGCCGGTCGTGATGTGCCTCTGCAGCGATGCGAGCGCCCGGTGCTGGAGCGACTTGACCGCGCCTTCGGTCTTGTCGAGCACGGTCGCAGTTTCGGCGTTCGAGAAGTCGAACACGAACTTGAGAATCAGCGTCTGCCGCTGCTCCTCGGACAGCTGATCGATCAGGTCGAACATGCTCTCGGTGGCAAGAGCGCGGATCGCCTGCTCCTCGGCTGAGGACTCGACCGCCCCGTGCGGCTCTGGTACCTCCTCCTCGGGCTGCCAGCGCCGGCGCGAGCGGAAGTGATCCATCGCCAGGTTGTGCGCGATCCGGAACAACCAGGCGGAGAAAGGCGCGTTGCCCCACCGGAACGTGCCGATCGACTCGAGCATCCGCAGGAAGGTCTGGGTCGTCAGATCCTCAGCGTCGTGCCGGTTGCCGACCGTCACGTGCAGGTAGCTGTAGACGCGGTCGAAGTGCTGGAGGTACAGCTCCTCCAGCGCGACGCGGTCGCCGTCCTGTGCCCGGGCGACCAACTGCTCGATGCCGTTTCGCTCAGCCAGCGCTGCGCTCATTCACCGGAGATGCCCACCTCGCCGAGAACTAACCAGGCAGGCTACGAGCCGAAGCCGACGCGACCCTCCCGGGCGAAGCGCTTCACGTACACGATCCGCCGCAGGCTGACGGTATAGCGGCCGTCGTCGACGCCCAGCGCGAGCGCACCCTCCTCACCCGACGAGAGCGCCTGCTCGAGCCGGTCGGCCGCGTCGATCTCCACGAGCGCTCCCATGACCTGCCCGCCGTCGAAGCCGATCTCGATCCGAACGCGCTCAGCCATTGGCGACCAGCTCGGAGAGGACCCCGTGCGCGGCCTCGGGATGTACGAACGCAACCTGGGTCCCGAAGAGACCCCGCCTCGGGGCGGTGTCGATCAGCCGCGCGCCGTTGCCCTCCAGCCGGGCGAGCTCCACTGGAAGGTCGTCGACCTCGTAGGCGACGTGGTGCATGCCCGGGCCGCGTCTCGAGAGGAACCTGCCGACCGGCGTCTCGGGGCCGAGCGCGGCAAGGAGCTCGACACGGCTCGTGCCGACGCGCAGCGCTGCGGCCTCGACACCCTGCTCGTCGTGCGTCTCCCGCTGCTCGAGCTCGGCGCCGAAGAGCCGTTCGTAGCTCGCGATCGCCTCGTCGAGGTCGGCGACCGCCACGCCCAGGTGGTGGATGCCCTTCACGTGAGGCGATGCTATCCGCGCGCTACCCGATTGCGCGGACGGTGCCGACGGTCTCGGCGGCGCGCGACGCGGGCTCGACGTCGGCCAGCAGCTTGTCGAGCTCCTCCTTGCCGAGCGCCTCGGTCTCGAGCAGCGCGGTCGCGAGGCGGTCGAGCTGCGGCCGGTACTCCGTGATCAGCCGGATCGCCTCCTGGAAGGTCTCGTCGGTGAGGCGGGCCTGCTCGGCATCGCGGAGCCGCTTCGTCTCCTCGGACAGGGCATAGTTGTCGGCTCGCATCGTCCGGGACGAGACGGTCTCGCCCATGCCGTACTCGAAGACCATCGACCGAGCCAGGCCGGTCGCCTTCTCGAGGTCGTCCGCGGCGCCGTTCGTGACCCGGCCGAAGACGACGTGCTCGGCAGCACGGCCGGCGAGGTAGACCTTCATCATGTCGACGAGCTCTTCCTTCGTGTGCAGGTACCGGTCCTCGGTCGGGAGGTTGAGCGTGTAGCCGAGCGCGTGGCCGCGGGAGACGATCGTCACCTTGTGAACGGGCAGCGCCTCGCCCATCAGATACGACATCAGCGCGTGGCCGGACTCGTGGTAGGCGAGGATGCGCTTCTCCTTCTCGCTGACCACCCGGCGCTGCCTGAGGCCGGCGACGATCCGCTCCATGGCCGCCTCGAACTCCGGCTGGCCGATCGCGTCGAGGTTGCGCCGGCCGGCGAAGATCGCCGCCTCGTTGCAGATGTTCGCGAGGTCGGCGCCCGCAAGCCCCGCCGTCTGACGGGCGACCGAGTGCAGGTCGACCCCCTCGGCGAGCGGCTTTCCGCGCGTGTGCACCTCGAGGATCTTCTCGCGGCCGGCGAGGTCGGGGGGCGCGACCAGCAGCTGCCGGTCGAACCGGCCTGGCCGGAGAAGGGCGGGATCGAGATCCTGGATCCGGTTGGAGGCGCCCATCACGACGACCTGGTCCCCGTTCGCGAAACCGTCCAGCTCGACCAGCAGCTGGTTCAGCGTCTGATCCTGCTCGCGGTTGAAGCCGTGCCCGCTGCGGGCGGCGCCGACGGCGTCGAGCTCGTCGATGAAGATGATCGCAGGCGCGTTCTTGCGCGCGGTCTCGAAGAGCTTGCGGATCCGCGACGCGCCGAGGCCGGCAAAGAGCTCGACGAAGGCGGAGGCGCTCTGTGAATAGAAGCTGGCCCCGGACTCGTGCGCGACGGCCTTCGCGAGCAGCGTCTTGCCCGTCCCGGGCGGCCCGAACAGGAGGAGCCCTTTCGGGACACGCGCCCCGAGCTTTGCAAACCGCTTCGGATCGCGGAGGAAGTCGACGACCTCCTCGAGCTCGGCCTTCGCGTCCTCGACCCCGGCGACGTCGGCGAAGGTCACGGACGTGCTCGAGTTGGGCTCGACCATGTTCGGCTTCACGCGGGGCATCAGCCGGATCGTCCGCCAGATCAGTACGACGAGCAGCGCGAAGAAGAAGATCGGCAGCCAGGTCAAAGCACCCTGGCCGATGTCGTGCATCAGCGACGAGAGGGGCATTCGGCCCTGCATCGGCAGTGCGCGACGATTCCATGAGTACGCTCCGGCACGGTGGAACCGATCCTGCCTCCGCACTGGGACCCCGCCCTGGTCGAGGAGGTCTGGCGCGTGCCCTACGAGCTGCGCGCGGCCGAGGCGCGCGAGTGGGCCCGGGCGCACCACGTGAGACCCGCGGCCCAGGACGGGCGGCGAATCTGCCTCGTCGCCGTCGACATCCAGAACACGTTCTGCACACCCGGCTTCGAGCTCTTCGTCCCGGGCGCACCGGACGACAACCGGCGCCTGTGCGAGTTCGTCTACCGCAATCTGGGGGCGATCACGACGATCGTCCCCACGCTGGACACCCATCGGGCGGCGCAGATCTTCCATCCCGCCTGGCTCGTCGGCGAGGACGGCCGCAACCCGCCGCCGTTCACGCTCGTCTCGGCGGAGGACGTCGAATCCGGCGTCTGGCGGGCGGCCGACCCCGCCCACCAGGATCACCTGCTGCACTACGTCCGCTCGCTACGGGCCGGAGGGCGGTACCGGCTGACCGTGTGGCCGTACCACGCGATGCTCGGCGGAATCGGACACGCGCTCGTCTCGTCGGTCGAGGAGGCGGTGTTCTTCCACGGGATCGCCCGCGACAGCCAGCCCGCCTTCGAGATCAAGGGCGACAACCCGCTGACCGAGCACTACTCCGTGCTCGGGCCGGAGGTGACACGCGGTGTCAGGGGAGAGGAGATCGGCACGCGGAACGCCCGGCTGATCGAGAAGCTCTCCGGCTACGACGCGGTCGTCTTCGCCGGGCAGGCGAAGAGCCACTGCGTCGCCTGGACGATCGACGACCTGCTGGCCGGCGCACCCGGGCTCGCCGAGCGCGTCTACCTGCTCGAGGACTGTACGTCGCCCGTCGTCGTCCCCGGCGTCGCCGACTACACGGAGGAAGCGGAGGCCGCAGTCGCCCGCTTCGCCGGCGCGGGGTTGAACGTCGTCCGCTCGACCGCCCCGATCGACGGCTGGCCGGGTCTCACCTGACCGTTCGGGACATGTCAGGGGTCAGACCCCTGACATGTCTCTACGAGACGAGCTCGAGACGGTCGTTCGGGCGGTAGCGCCTGCCGACCTTCGCCGTCATGCGGCCATCGGTGAGCACGATGTCGCCCGTGAAGTCGTTCTCCCCGCGGATCAGCGACGAGCCGACCCCGTAGGCGTCGACGGGCACGCCGTCCTGCTCGAAGGCGCGGATGCGCTCGACGGTGAACCCTCCTGAGACGACGATCTTCACCCGCTCGAAACCGTCCCGATCGAGCGCGTCGCGCACCTTCCGAACGAGCCGCTCGTTGACGCCCCGCGGGTCGAAGTCGCCCAGCTCGTTCCAGAGCGACCGGTCGACGAGCTGTCCCGACGTGTCGAGACGAATGCCCCACAACCGGTCTTTCAGCGCCCTCGCGACCTCGAGCGCCGTCCGCACCGAGTCGTTCTCGAAGTCGACGAGGACGACGATGTTGAAGTCCGGCGGCGCCCACTCGGCGAACTTCGTCGCCGCCAGCACCGTGTTCCCGCCGTAGGCGGCGATCAGCGCGTGCGGCACCGTGCCCAGGCCCCGCCCTCCCCACCACGACGACTGCGCGTCGGTGGTCACGCCGATCTCGGCGCCGAGCAGCGCGCCGGCGACGAACGCCGCGTATCCGTCGCCGGTCTGGACGCGGTGATGGTCGTGCCGGGCCGGCATGAAGATGATCGGCTTTCCGGCGGCCGCCTCGATCACCCGCGTGACGTTCGTCGAGATCAGCGTGCGACGCGCGAGCACGCCGAGGTAGACGGTCTCGAGGTGGGCGAAGAGCGTGTAGTCGCCCTCGATCGTCATCACCGTCTCCCAGGGCTCGATCCGGTCGCCGTCGTAGAGCGCGTGGACGGTCAGCGCCTCCCAGTCGTGAGAGCAGAGCTTGAGGATCGCGATCGCCTCGTCCATCCCGCCGAGGACCGACGAGTGCTTCTGGAAGGCCTGCATGACGACGCGTGGCCGGCGCCCGTCGGCGAGGAGCGCCGAGCGCGTGTGGTTGAAGTACGCATCCGTGTAGTAGCCCTCCCGCATCTTCTCGACCGGCAGGTCGAAGATCTCGGGCGGGAGCCGCCTATGCTCGGTGCGCGTGTTGAGCGCCATGCTCCTCGAGCTCGAGGCAGGCGCGGAGCGCAGCTTCGGCGACCTCGAGCTGGGCGGAATCCGGATCGGCGGTGGCGAGTCGGTGCTGCAGCTCGTGCCCGGGCCGCGCGAGCGCGCGCGCGACGGGATGGCCCGGGTTGCGAACCATCCAGCCGAAGAGCTCGGTGGCGGCGGCGATCCCGCCGAGAGCGGCTCCCACGCGCGCCACGCCGCGCATCTCCTCCGGCGCCCGGGCCGCGAGCGTGCCCCCGACCGCCGAGGTGAGGAGGAGCGGCCCGATCAGATGGGACCCACAGCGCTCGTGCTCCTTGCCGCGCGGCTCTCCGTGCTCGTAGCCGCCGATCGAGATGTGTTCCGCCCCGTGGTAGGCGGCGAGGTCGGAGCCGCGCAGCGCGAGCGTGGCGGGAAGAAGCGAGAGGACTCCGCCGAGCAGCTCCTTCGCCGCCGGCCCGAGCCGGCGCGAGCCCCTGAGGAGGCGAACGCCGGCCGCGCTGGCGATCATCGAGGCGAGCACGAGCGGCCGCTCGAACGGGAGTCGAGCGTCGGGCGCAGCGCGCCGGATCGTCGGAAGGAGCATGAATGCGTCGAGCAGACGGGCCGGTCCGCGCAGCAGCGGACTGGTCACGGACGCGCCACGCACCCGCTTCCGCCCGGAGACGACCTTCAGCTCGCCGTCCCTGGAGCGCACGGCGACCGCCCAGGCGGTCGGGCCGTGGACCAGCACGCCGTTCTGGAGCGCCATCCCGCCGAGGCGGATCTTCTCGTCGGCCATGCCCAGAGCCTAGCGGCCGATCGCCTGGGCGACGGAGCGCAGGAACTCGACGCCGAGCTCGAGATCGTCGACGGGGACGCGCTCGTCGGCCGAGTGGATCAGCCGCGCGGCGAGGTCCGCGCGCATCGCCATCAGCGGGAAGAATCCGTACGCGACGGTGCCGAAGGTCTCCCGGAGCCAGTGCGAGTCGGTGAATCCGGCGACGCAGATCGGCGCCAGGCGCGCCCCGGGCTCGAGCGCACCGATGAACTGCTCGATCGCCGACCACAGCGGCGTATCGAGCTCCGAGCGCGTCCCCCCTTGCCCGCCGCGCCACTCGAGCACGTAGTCGCCCTCGCCGAGCCACTCCCGCACGACCGCCTCGGCCGCCGCCTCGTCCTGCCCCGGCTGGAGGCGGCAGTCGACGGTCACCTCGCAGTGGCCCGGGATCACGTTCCGCTTCTCCGAGGCCCGGATCATCGTCGGGGCGACCGTCAGACCGAGGAGCGGCTCGAGCAGCTCGGCCGCAAGCGGGTCGATCGCGGCCGCCTCGCCGAGCGCATCGCCCGCTGCCGGCACGCGCCCGGAGAGCTCACGCAGAAACCCCTCCGTCTCCGGGGTCAACTCGGGCTCGGACGCGAACACGCCGAGGCGCTCGACGTGTCCCGCGGCCTTGACGAGCGCGTTGTCTGCGATCGAGGGCATCGAGCCGTGACCGCTACGGCCCCGGACATGGAGGACGAACGGCGAGCTGCGTTTCTCCGCCGACGAGCAGAGGTAGAGCACGCGCCCGCCGATCTCGACCCGGTCGCCGGCGCCTTCGTTGACGGCGTAGTCGCAGCGCACCGCTTCGGGATGCTCGGAGCAGAGCCACTCGAGGCCGTACGCGATCCCCTCGCCCAGCTCCTCGTCGGCGGTGGCGGCGAAGATCAGGTCGCCGGCGGGCCGGAAGCCTTCCCGGGCGAGCGAGGCGATCGCGACCGCGCTCGCGGCCACCTGACCCTTCATGTCGAGCGCGCCCCGGCCCCACACGTGGCCGTCGCGCAGCTCGCCCGACCACGGGTCGACCGACCATTCGGCCGGGTCGGCGAGCACGGTGTCGGTGTGCAACAGCAGGAGCAGCCGAGGGCCGTCACCGCGCCCCGGGATCCGCGCGACGAGATTCGCGCGCTCCGGCGCACGGGCGTAGAGCTCGCACTCGACGCCGGAAGGCTCGAGGTAGTCTCGAAGGAGAGCGGCCGCCTGTGTCTCGTTCCCGGGCGGGTTGACCGTGTCGAGCCGGATCAGCGCCTGGAGGAGACCGACGACCTCGTCGCGGAGGCTCATCGGCGCGTGGCCAGGATGAGGACGTAGTCGCGCACGAGCAGCCCGGCCGGGAAGCACGAGGAATACGCCGCCCGCGCGCGTTCGCGGCCGCGGTCGTCGAGTCCGTCCAGCCACGCCTTGATCGGCGGCACGCTCGTCGACATCAGCTCCCACACTGCTTCGGCCGACGCCTCCTCGACCCGCCAGGTGCCCGGCTCGAACCGGAGGTCGAACCCCGGCAGCTTCTCCCGCGCATGCGCTTCGTCCGACCACTCGCGCGAGTCCTCTCCCGGCGGATATTCCCGACCGAGCCGCTCGCCGACCATCGAGAACTCGTCGTAGGTCCAGGACGAGATCGCGATCCGTGCACCCGGCTTGCAGACGCGCGCGAGCTCCGCGCCGGCACGGGCGTGGTCGGGGGCGAACACGAAGCCGAACGCCGACGCGGCGACATCGAAGCTCGCCGCCTCCAGCGGCATCTCCTGGCAGTCGCACTCGATCAGCTCGAGCGGGACACCGGCCTCGACCGACGCGGCGAGCGCCTTCTCGAGCTGGTCGGACGAGATGTCGACGCCGACGACGTCGACCCCCGCGCGGGCGGCGCGCACGGCGACCCCGCCGGTCCCGGTTCCGACGTCGAGGAAGCGCTCGCCCGGAACGACGCCCAGCGCCTCGACCATGCGATCGTGGATCGGCGCGAACGTCTCGGCGACCCGTTCGTACGTCGCCCCGCTCCACAGCGATGCGGCGTCGCTCAGTCGCTCTCCATCGCGCGGTTGGTCAGCTTGGTGCGCACCGCCCAGAGCTCCGGGTAGAGCTTGCGCTGGATCAGCTTCCCGAGCAGCTCGACCGGCGTGCCCTGCGTGCCGACGACGTCGCCGCCGATGATCCGCTCGACGACCATGAAGTGCCTGACACGCCACGTCGTCGCCCATTCGTCGAGGTCGGTGAGCGCCTCGGCAAGCTGATAGAGGTCTTCGCGCTCCCGTCCCTGCACGTACAGCTCCTCGAGCGACAGCCCCTCGCTGCGGCGCAGCTCGTGGAAGGCCTGGCCGAGCGCGGGGGCCGCCTTCCGCACGCGGTTCCAGCCCGGCGAGTCGAACCCGCTCCCGTGCCCGAGCACCGGCCGGACGTCGGCGGTGTACTCCCACGGCGACATCCGCTCGAGCATGTCCAGCGCGTGGGTGCACAGCCTGAAGCAGAGCACGGTGCGGCCGAGCAGGCGCAACGCGGCCGCAACCTCGCCCCGCCCGATGTGAGCGGCCGCGAGCTCCATCTCCTCGGCGCCGAGCTTCAACCAGAGCTCGGACGACTGGTGCGTCGTCTGGAAGAGGAGCTCGTCGTGGTGCGCGCGCTCCCCCGGCTTCTTCTGCAGCGCGAGCAGCTCGTCGGTGCGCAGGTAGCGCTCGTAGTCGCTGCCGCCCGCTCCTTGCAGAATCGGCGCGAACTCGTCGGCGAGCCCGGTCTGCTCGTGCCTCGACACGGGCTGAGCATACTTTGCGGGATGTCCGACCTGTTCGCCGACGCCGCGGCGCGGCGCGCCCCCGGGCATGCCCCGCTCGCGCTGCGGCTCCGACCGAGGACCCTCGACGAGTTCGTCGGCCAGGAGCACGTGCTCGCCGAGGGCTCGGCGCTGCGCACGGCGATCACGCAGGACCAGGTTCGCTCGTCGATCTTCTTCGGCCCCCCCGGCAGCGGGAAGACGACGCTGGCGCGCATCGTCGCCGCGTCGACCGGGTCCGCGTTCGAGGAGCTGTCGGCCGTGTCGGCGACCGTCTCCGACGTTCGCGGAGTGCTTGCGCGGGCACGCGAGCGCCTGGGCGCGCAGGGCGAGCGGACGATCCTCTTCCTCGACGAGATCCACCGGTTCAACAAGGCGCAGCAGGACGCGCTGCTCCCTGCGGTCGAGGAGGGGCTCCTCACCCTGATCGGGGCGACGACGGAGAACCCCTACTTCGAGGTGAACTCGGCCCTGCTCAGCCGCGTCCAACTCTACGAGCTCCAGCCGCTCGAGGGCGCTGACCTCGAGCAGGTCGTCGCCCGAGGCGAGGACGCGCTCGGCGTCTCCCTCGAGCCTGGGCTGCGGACACTCGTCGCCCGCCGCTCCGGCGGCGACGCGCGGAGCGCGCTCAACATCCTCGAGGGGGCGACGCTGGCAGGCGGCGGCGCCGTGACCGAGGCGCACGTCGAGGACGCCGCGCGGAAACGCCCGCTCGTCTACGACAGGGGCGGCGACGCGCACTACGACTTCACGTCGGCCTTCATCAAGTCGATGCGCGGCTCCGATCCCGACGCTGCCGTCTACTACCTGGCCGCCATGCTCGAGGGAGGCGAGGATCCGAGGTTCGTCGCTCGGCGGATGGTCATCCTCGCCTCGGAGGACATCGGCAACGCCGATCCGCAGGCCCTCGTCGTCGCGGTCGCCGCCGCCCAGGCGCTCGAGCACGTCGGCCTGCCGGAGGCGCGGCTGAACCTGGCCCAGGCGGCGATCTACCTCGCGCAGGCGCCGAAGTCGAACGCGAGCTACGTCGCGCTGAAGGAGGCGACCGCCGACGTCAGGGAGCACGGCAACGTCCGTCCACCCGACGCCCTGCGCGACTCCCACTACGCGGGCGCGAAGCAGCTCGGGCGCGGCACGGGCTACGTCTACCCGCACGACGACCCGGTCGGCTTCGAGGTCGACCATCTCCCCGACGGACTGAAGTCCCGAACGGGGGTAAGTCCTCGCTACTACCGCCCAAGCGACCCGCTGGAGGGGCTCGACCTAGCCGCCGTCGCCGACTACCTGGAAGCCGCGGGCGAGGACGCAGCCGCCGCGAAGCTCCGCGGTCGGCGGGCGTCGTAGCCCTCCTAGAACGAGGCAGAGGCGCCCTTCGGCGCCCCTGCCGCCGCCCGCGGCACGATCCGCGCCCGCAGCCCTCTTTCTGCGCAAGCGACGGCATCCGCAGCCGCCGGTGCAGCTCCCCCTCCTGCTCGGGCGAGAGCGCGATCACGGACGCACGCGCACACCTCCGACCGTGCTACAAGTCCCTTTAAATATCAAGCGACTATTGAGACGGAACACTAGCTCGTCGCATGACGCCTGCCTCGTGGCGGACCGACCAACCCGCTTCAGTTCGGAAGGAGAGTTGTCTGGTAGTACCAGCGCAGCCAGGTTTCGAACTGGCGGGGGTCGAGGCCTGCGTGTTCTGTGAGGGTGCGGTAGGTGCCCCAGTCGAGCGCGACCCAGAATGTCGTCTGTACCTGTCGTCTACTGAGGCCGCGCTTGCGGCCTGGCTTTGCCAGCAGCGTGTCGGTTGCCCAGCGGACGGCGTAGCTGCGGTTGTGGTTCATCTGGTGCCAGAGGGCGGCGACGGCGGGGTCGCTGGCGGCGGCGTGCTCGACTGTCCAGGCGATCCGGGCCGAGCGTTGGTTGATCGTGCGTAGGTGGGAGGCGTGCAGGCCGAGCATCGCTCTCGCGTCTGGGGCCGACTCCATGCGGGCGATCGTTTGGCGCTGGGGCATCGCCAGCGGGTCGATGTCGCCGCGGATTGCGTAGTCGACGGCCAGCTTGAGCAGCGCTGCCTTCGTCCCGAACAGCGCTTCGACGGTCTTCTGCGACACGCCGGCGCTCTCGCTGATCGAGCGGGTGGTCGTCCCTGCCCAGCCGCGCTGCTCGAAAAGCTGCATGGCGGACCGAGCGATCGCTGCGCGGGTGCGGGCCGCCGCTGCCTGTCGCTGCGGTGCGTGGTAGCGGCGTCGCGACGGCTTGCGGTCACTCGGCATATTGATTAGGGTACAGCCCTACCCATTATGCCGGCGGCCTCGGACGTCACGGCGGCGCCGGCAACTCCGCGACCAGGAGGGAAGCCACGATGAACTACGCTCGAAACGCTGGGACGCTCGTGATCGCCGTGCTCGTCGCGGTGGCACTCGCGGCGGCACAGGCGGGGCAGGCTCAGGGGCCCGAGATCGACCAGGCCTGGGTCGGCGGCACGCTGTACGACTTCCTCGTCACGGGCCCCGTGCAATCTGCTCCCCCGGGCTCCGCCGCGCCGCTGTACGTGATCGCGCCGGTCGACGCGGCGCAGCCGCTCCATCCGGAAGCGGACGCCGAGACGCACGGCTTCGGCGCGCACGACCACGTGCTCCAGGTCCCGGCCGGCAGCGCGTTCAGAGGGGTCTGCGACCTAACGCTCGTCGTTCCCGGAGCCAACGGCAAGCCGGGAGTCAACGTTGCGTCCCGGATGACGCTTACGCCTGCGGGGCCACGGCCGCTCGTCTACGCGGCGAACCTCGGGCAGGGGATGCAGGCGCTGACATCTGCCGACGCGATCCAGACGGCGGTCTCGCTCGGACTCGTCGCGGTCGTCGACACCAAGACCATGCTCGGCTGCCTGGCCGGCCCAGCCGAGCCGGCCGGATGCGTCCCCGACCCGGCCCGCAATCCGTACACCTGGCCCGGAGCGGCGGCGCTCGCAATCACGATCGCGCCCTGCGGCAGCGGCTGGGTGAGGAGTACCCCCTACCTGATCGACTGCCCGTTGCAGTGCCTCGCGCCCCTCGCTGCCGGCAGCACGCTCACGATCAGCGCGACACCCTCGACCGGCTATCGATTCGCAGGCTGGGACGGCTCTGCCTGTCTGGGCCAGGGAAACCCCTGCACCCTGACGGTGCCGGCCGCCGCCGGAGCGATCAACGTCACCGCCGACTTCGCTCCGATCGCAAGCCGGTAGACGTTGCAAGAAGGTGCCGGGTCGTACTCCGTCTCCGACCCGGCACCGGCGCACCCGACCCAGTGGCTCGAGCTGAGCCGAATGCGCGATGGGTCTTGGCGGTCAGTTTGGAGCATGTCTGAGAAGCGCTTTTCGCTTCGTCCCGTCGAGGGCGAGCGCGCCCAGCCCGACCAGCCGCGCCTGCTCGCACAGCCTGAGCGCCTGCACAAACAGCTCCCCCAGCGCCTCCAAGTGGCGGGCACGGAAGCGGGCAATCGAGCGGTAGTCGGGGCTCTCGGGTGCCGCTGGGCGCCGGGCTAGGGCGCCAGGAGGCTTGGGTACCTAGCTGGACGCCATACCTACCTCCCCGACAAGCTGAAGGGACGGAAGTACTACCGGCCGTGAAGCTCAACGTCTACGAATGGGGTGACCCGGGCTCGCCGCCTCTCGTCTGCCTGCACGGGGTCACCGCGTACGGCGGCCGTTTCGCGGAGCTCGCCGAGGCGTCGACCGGGCGGTTCCACGTCCTCGCTCCCGATTTGCGCGGGCACGGGCATTCGGGCTGGGAGCCGCCGTGGGACGTCGAGACGCATCTCGCCGACCTGGCCGACTCGGTGCCCGGCGGGCCGGCCGTGTGGGTCGGCCACAGCTTCGGCGGCCGGCTCGCCGCCGAGCTGGCCGCGCGCGAGCCGGAGCGGATCGAGCGCCTCGTGCTGCTCGACCCGGCGCTGAGCGTCCTCCCGCACGTCGCGTTCGACCAGGCCGAGCTCGAGCGCGGCGATGCCGGGTACGAGAGCGTCACGAGCGCCGTCCAGGCGCGCTACGACTCGGGCCGCGTCGTGCTCGCCCCGCGCGAGCGCGTGCTCACCTCGGACGGCGGCCATCTGGAGCGGGGCCCGGACGGGCTCCTGCGCTACCGCTACTGCAAGAGTGCCGTGATCGCGGCGTGGAGCATCATGGCGAGCGCGCCGCCCTCGCCGGCTCGGGTGCCGACGCTGATGGTGCTCGGAGCGGAGTCGTGGCTGACGCTCGACGAGCACGCGGAGGCGTATCGCGCGGCGCTCGGCGACCTGTTCACGCTCGTCACCGTCCCGGGCGGTCACACCGTGTACTGGGACGCGCTCGAGGAGACCCGCGCGGCCCTGGAGACGTTCCTGCGCTAGAGGATCCGGGCGCCGAGCGCGCTCGCGATCAGCTCGACGGCGAGCACCGCCGTCTCGTTCTCGCGGTCGAGGATCGGATTCACCTCCACGACCTCGAGCGAGTCGACGAGCCCCGAGTCGGCCGCCAGCTCCATGGCGAGGTGCGCCTCCCGATAGGAAAGCCCGCCGCGAACCGGCGTTCCGACGCCGGGCGCAACGTCGGGATCGACGGAGTCCATGTCCAGGCTGACGTGGACGAAGCCGGGACCCTCGACGTGCTCGAACGCCGCTTCGATCGCCGGCTCGATCCCATGACGGTCGATGTCGCTCATCGTGAACACCTTCGCGTTCAGCTCGTGAAGCAGGTCACGCTCGGCCTGGTCGAGCGAGCGGACGCCGACGAGGGCGACGCGGCTGGGCTGGACGGACGGCACCGGCCAGCCCGCGTCGCCGAAACCTGGACCGCCGAGCCCCATCGCCGCCGCGAGCACCATCCCGTGGACGTTCCCGGTGGGGCTCGTCTCCGGCCGGTTCAGGTCGCCGTGAGCGTCGATCCAGAGCACCCCGCCGGGCCCGTGCAGCCGGGCGAGCCCGCCGAGCGTGCCGAGCGCCACGGAGTGGTCGCCGCCGAGGACGAGCGGGAGACGCCCTTCGGCACTCGCCTCCTCGACGCGGCTCGCGACCCGGCCGCAGGTCTCGAGGATCTCGTCCAGAAAGCGCATGCGCTCGTCGCCGACATCGGCCGCCTCCGCAACGGCCGTCAGGACGTTGCCCATGTCCAGGCAGTTGCGGCCGAGCTGCTCGATTCGCTCCTTCAGGCCCGCGTAGCGAATCGCGGACGGGCCCATGTCCACGCCGCGGCGGCCTGCCCCGAGATCGAGAGCCGCCCCGATGATCGCGACGGGTTGAGGAGTTTCCAGGTCGGCCACGGTGGGGAAACCTACCGCGACGTGACCGGAGTGGCCGCACCCGTCTCCCGTCCGATCCGCGTTGTCCTGGCCGATGACGACCCCGATTACGCTGCGTCGCTGCGCAGGCTGATCGAGCGCCAGCCGGAGCTGACCGTCGTCGGGATCGCCAGGGACGGCCAAGAGGCGATCGAGCTCGTCGAGCACCTCGTGCCCGACGCCATCGTCGTCGACCTGCACATGCCGCGGCTCGACGGTGTCTCGGCGGTCGCGCACATGCGCGCCAAGCATCCGAGCGTGTGCCTGATCGCGCTCACCGGCGACGCCGACACGCGGCTCCACGCTGCCGCCAGCGACGCCGGGGCCGACGCCGTCCTGGTCAAGGGCGCGATCATCGACGCGCTGCTCGAGCGGATCCAGGCCTCGCGGCCGATTGGAACGGAATCCGCTTCTTCGCCCGGCTCCTCGCTGTAGAGTCCTGCCTCACAGGACGTCCGCGGCGCGGTAGCACCGGCCCGGACGTCCTCTTTCTACGCGGAGGAACCCATGGTTCCCCCGCGAGCCCCCTCCTTTCTCCGCCCGTCCGCGAGCGGCAGCTGGCCGCGCCCGCCCAGGTCGGTCGCGGCGACGAACTCACCAAGGAGCTCGGCTACACTTCGCCGCTCGGCGAGGTAGCTCAGTCGGTAGAGCACACGGCTGAAAACCGTGGTGTCGCCGGTTCGATTCCGGCCCTCGCCACTCCGCAGAATCGTTCCAGTGTGTGGCTCCACCCGCCGTCAGAATCGGGCATCGCACGCCACCGCGACCGCGAGCGCCTCGCAGAGCTGGCGCATCCGCTCGTCGCTGAGCCGGCCGAGCCGTTCGACGAGCGTTCCGACCGGCACGCTCTCGACCGAGTCCAGGTTGACGACCGAGGTGCTCGGGATGGGGTCGGCGCCCCGCTCGAGCAGCACCTCGCTCGGGAGACCACGAACCGTGGTCGTGCAGGGTCCGACCAGCGTGCGCCGAAGCCGCGGGATCGCCGCGTCTCGGGACAGCACGACGACCGGTCGACGTCCCTCGTCGGCGAGCTCACACCACCAGACCTCTCCCCGGGCCGGAAGCCCGGGAGCTCGTTCACGACGCCGCGGCGGCCTGGCGGAACGAGGCAAGGTCTCCCCACTCGTCGCCGGAGTCGAGCGGAACGCTGTCGTACGCCGTGTAGGCGGCATCGATCTCGACGGCGCGATTCCGGGCGACGAGAGCAGCGAGCGCCTCGTCGACGAGCCTCGAATCCGCCAACCCGGAACGAGCGCGTCGCGCGCTGGCCAGCAACTGCTCGTCGACGGTAGTGCTGATTCTCACCCGCGCCATGCCACTGTTATACCACGATCATGCCACGAGGGGTGAGCTGAAATCTTGTCAGCGGACCAGCGCGATCGTCAGCTGCTGGCCAGGACGGATCGAGAACATCTCTGCCGCATTCCCGCCGGTGATCGCGACCGCGATGTTCTCGTACGCGTCCTCGTAGAGGATGATGTCGCCCGCACGCGCGTCGGCGAACGTGGTCGCGGCGCTCGCGTAGTACCGATCGACACCGAGGTCGAGCTCGACGTTCGCCCCCGGGACGATTCCCGTCCGCTCGACATCCGCCCGCGAGAGGTTGAGCTGAACGTTCCCGAAGCGATCGATGTAGAGAACGGTCGCGCGAATCCGCGCCTCGCCGATCTCAGGCGCCGGGAGCTCGAGCCGAACGAGCGAGCCGCTCGGAACCGGTGGCCCGAGCTCGCCCGGCGCGACCCCGTTCGCGAGATGAGCGGCGGCAGGCGCGAACACGTCCCGGCCGTGGAACGTCCGCGAGACCCGCTCGAGCATGTACGCCGGATTGGTCAGCTCCCAGGCCTGGTGGATGCCGCCGAGCCTCTCGACAGCCGGGACGAGCAGCCCGTTGTCGGGCCCGACGTACAGCCGGCCGGCGGAGTCGCGCACGGCGAGCGCGCGACGGCCGCCTCCGACCCCCGGGTCGACGACCGCGAGGTGCACGCCCTCCGGCATGTACGGGACGGTGCTCGCCAGCACGAGCGCACCCTGGAGCACCGCCTGCGGCTCGATCCCGTGCGTGATGTCGATGACGCTCGCGCCGGGCGCGATCCGCTTGATCACGCCGTGGCACGTGCCCACGAAATCGTCCTGCAGCCCGAAGTCGGAGAGGAACGAGATGACCACGCGCTGGAAGCTATCCGGCCGCGACCACGGCCGAGACGAGACCCTCTAGATCCGCGGTCGGCGCCTCGGCGGCGACCCGGAGTCCGACCGCCTCCGCGGCCAGGGTCGTCTCGGGACCGATCGTCACCACCGGCAGCGCGCGAGTCCGCCGGGCGAGCGCCCGGGCCGCCGACGGAGATGCGACCACGGCGAGGTCGCCCTCGATCGTCCCGCCCCCGGAGACGGGTCTCGTCCGGTAGAGGGCGACGAACTCCGCGTCGAGAGCGTCGACGAGCAGCCGGCGCGCGCCCTCGGCGCCGGCGAAGAGCACGCGGCCGGCCGGCCGCGGCAGCTCGGCGAGCAGCCCCTCCTGGGTCGAGACAGCCGGAACGAGATCGACCGTCCCCCACGCCTCCGCCGTCGCCGGCCCGATCGCGGCCACGCGGGACGCGGCGCCCTCGGCGCGCGCCCTGAGCTCGTGCGCTCCGGTGGCGCTCGTCAGGACTAGCCAGGCATACCCGTCCAGACGAACAGGGCCGGTCTCGATCCGCTCGATGGCGACGAGCGGTCGGACGACGACCTCGTGGCCGAGCGTGCGCAGCCGCGCCGCCAGTCGCTCGTTGCGGCCCTCGGGCCGCGTCAGGACGATCGCTCGGCGGCCCGTGCGAGCTCCTCTCCGACCGCTGCCGGATCGTCGCCCGAGCGTCGTTCGAGCCACCGGCCGTCCTCGTCGGCGACCAGGCCGACCAGAGTCGTGCCGTCGTGGTGCGCCGCCACCGGCGCGAGGCAGCCTCCCCCGACCGCGGCGAGACATGTGCGCTCGGCCTCGACTCGGCGCCTCGTCTCGCGATCGTCAGCCTCGGCGACGAGCGGCTCCTCGCCGGCCCGCACCTGGATCGCAAGCGCCCCCTGCCCGGCCTCGGGAAGCAGCTCGGCGGGATCGAACCGGTGACCGATCTCGTGCGCCAGCCCGAGCCGGTCGAGTCCACAGGCGGCCAGGACGACAGCGTCGAGCCGGCGCTCGCCGCGCTTACGCAGCCGCGTGTCGATGTTGCCGCGCAGCGGCTCGATCGAGAGCTCGGGCTCGAGCGCGAGCAGCTGCGCCCGCCGGCGCACGGAGGCCGTGCCGATCCGCAGTCCTGCGCGCAGCCGAACGACGCCGCACAGCGCGTCTCGGGGATCCTCGCGCGGCAGGTACGCGCCGACAGCGAGCCCGGCCGTGTCGGTCGAGGTCATGTCCTTCGCCGAATGCACGGCGGCATCGATGCGCCCTTCGAGCAGCGCCTCTTCCAGCTCCTTGACGAAGACGCCGCGCTCGCCGATCTGGCCGAACGGGCTGCGCCGGTCACGGTCGCCCGCGGTCGTGATCGGGACGAGTGCGATCTCGCGGCCGGGCCCACGCAGGTGCTCGGCGGCAAGAGACGCCTGGGTGACCGCGAGCCGGCTGCCCCGCGAGCCGAGCCGGAGGAGCATCAGCGCCGCGTGGACGGCTCGTCGTCGCCGAGCCCGAAGAGGTGGCGGACCGCCTGCGCGTAGCTGCCGCCGTCCGTCCCCGCGGCCGCCTCCTTGAGACGGACGGTCGGGAGATGCAGAAGCTTGTTCACGATCTGCGCGGTCACCGACTCCACGGCGGCGTGCTGCGACTCCGAGAGCCCGAGCCGCCCTCGGGCCCGCTCCAGCTCGGCGGCGCGGATCTCCTCGGCCCTTGCGCGGAGCGACGCGATCGCCGGCACGACCTCGCGGGAGGCTTGCCAGTCGCGGAACCGATCCCCCTCCTCGGCGACGATCGCCTCGGCGCGCGCGGCCTCGCGGCGGCGGCCGGCGAGGCTCGCGGCGACCACGGACTCGAGGTCGTCGATGTCGTAGAGGTAGCAGCCGTCGAGCTCGTGGATCGCCGGATCGAGGTCCCTCGGGACTGCGAGGTCGATCAGAAACAGCGGCCGTCCCTTCCGGCCCTGGAGGGCGGCCTCGACATCGGCCCGGTCGAACGCCCGCCCGCGCGCCCCCGTCGACGAGACGAGCACGTCGACGCTGCCCAGCCGCTCGGCCGCCGACTCGAGTGCGATGCCGGTTCCCCCGAAGCGCCCGGCGAGCGCGACAGCGCGCTCGAGCGAGCGATTCGCGACCAGGGCGATCGTCGCGCCTCTCGCAGCGAGGCTCCGGGCCGAGAGCTCGGCGACGTGCCCGGCCCCGACCAGCATCACCCGGCAGCCCGCGAGCCGTCCGAACACCTGCTGGACGAGCGCCGCCCCGGCCGACGAGACGGAGGCGGGGCTCTCGGCGATCGCGGTCTCGGCGCGCACCTTCTTGCCCGCGTGCAGTGCCTGCCGGAAGAGGCGGTCGAGCACCGGCCCGGTCGCGCCGGCTTCGAAGGCGGTGCGCACCTGCCCGAGGATCTCGCCCTCTCCCGGCACCATCGAGTCGAGGCCGGCCGCGACCCGGAAGAGGTGCAAAGCGGCAGCCTCGCCTGCGAGCCGGTACACGACCGCGCGCAGGTCGTCCTCGGCGAGCCCGCTCAACCGCGCGAGCGCATCGAACGCGCGTCGCTCGGCGTCGTCGCCGACGAGGTAGAGCTCGGTGCGGTTGCAGGTCGAGAGACAGACCGCCTCGCCCTCGGCTGCGAGCGCACGGGCGAGCTCCCTCGCCTCCGGCAGCGGGACGAACGCCCGCTCCCGAACGGCGAGCGGGGTGGCCCGGTGCGACAGCCCGACGAGCGTGAGCGTCACGAGAAGTGGCTCACCTGGAGGCCGACACGGGCGACGATGACGAGCGCGAATCCGACCAGCGCGAGGTAGGCGGCGCGCCGGCCGCGCCAGCCGGCCTCGTAGCGCAGGACGAGGTAGGCGCCGTAGACGAGCCAGGCGCCGAGGGTGACGGCCATCAGGGCATCGACACCACCACCGTCGCGTCGCAGCCGAAGCAACCCGGCGACGATCCCGGCGGTCAGCGCGGGCACTGCGAAGACGATCGTCCGGCCCGAGAGCGTCTCGAGCGTGGCCAGCGCAGGCGCTCGGCCGAGCAGCGCTCCCGGGCGGTGGCGCTTCAGCCGACGCTCCTGCCAGAGGTAGAGCGCGGACAGCGCCGCAGCGAGCGTGAAGGCCGCGAACGCGAACGTGAGCAGACCGACGTGCAGGACGAGAAAGACCGTCGAGTAGCTGCTCCGGACGCTGTCGCCGGTGCCGCCCCCGAGCCGGGCGAGTACGAGCAGGACGACCGCGAGCGGCATCACGGCGAGCCCGATGAGCCGGTAGCGCGTGCGGCAGCCCCACACGAGGTACACGCTGACGACGAGCCAGACGAAGAGGTTCAGCGAGCCGGCCCAGGTCGTCCACGGGAAACCGTCCGAGCGCGCGGCCTGGACGACGATCAGGGCGGTCTGGAGCAGCCAGCCGATCCGAACGCCCCAGGTCGCCAGGTGGACGGCCGATCCGGGCCGTCTGGCGTCGCCTGCGTAGGCGACGGCCGCCTCGCCGTACGCGAGCAACGCCGGCCAGAAGAGGAGCTCAACCATCGCGGCGCCTCCGCGCCAGCTCGGCCAGCTCGCCGACTTCGCGCTCGAGGCGGGTGAGCTTGAGCGCCATGATCACGAGGTAGAGAAGCACGAAGGCGAAGACGACGAGGTACGCGGCAGCGACGTATTTCTCCTCGGTGCTCATCGGCCGGCGCCGGGCCGATGCGTCACGTCAGGAGCTCCCGGAGTTCGCGAAGCCGAGCGTCGAGCCGCTTGCCGGCGAGCTCGAAGTGGTAGAGCGCACCTCCGAGCGCGAGCATCGCGGCCAGGCAGACGCAGAACGTGAGGAACTGCGAGCCGGCCATCTGCGGCCCGTGCCGGTTGAAGGCGACCGGGTGGATGTACTGGTTCGCGAGCCTGATCGCCAGGAAGCTGATCGGGATCAGGATCACCCCGAAGATCGCGTACACCGCACAGAGATTGGCGCGCTGCGGCCCCGCCTCGATCGAGTAGCGGAGCATGAAGTAGGCGGAGTAGAAGAGGAACAGGACGAGGAAGAGGACGAGCTGCCGCTCGCTCCAGAGCCACCAGTGGCCCCAGCGGTACTTGGCCCAGATCGAGCCGGTGATCAGCGTCATCGCCCCGAAGATCACACCGAGGTGGATCGCCACGTAGCTCTCCAGGTCCGCGCCCGGACGTCCCTTCCAGAGGTGGAGCAGGCCCTTCCAGGCGCCCCACCCGAAGCATGCGTACGCGGTGAGGGCGATCGGGACGTGGAAGTAGAAGATCTTCTGGTTGAGGCCGTCCTCGTCCACCGGTGCGTAGAAGAAGGTCAGCGCGATCGCCGCGGGAACGAGCGCCGCGGCGAGGCCTGCGACGAGCGGTGCCCGGCTATTCGGTGACGACATACTCAAAGGACGCCCAGGAGATGATCGCAAAGACGCCGTCGTAGAGCGCGAGAAACCCCAGGTAACGAGCCGGTTCGGCGGCGACGCTGGCACCGACGCCGCCGACGACGATCGGGATCGCGAGCGGCAGGAAGAGCAGCGGGAGCAGGAGCTCGCGCGCCCGGCCGGCGACCGCCATCGCTGCGAGGACGGTGCCGACGGCGCAGATGCCGAGGTCGGCGAGGGCGACGGCGGCGATCGTCGCGCCGTCGATCCCGGAGAAGAAGAGCGCGAACGCGGGTAGAGCGACCAGCTCGGCGGCGACGAGGAAGCCCAGCACGGAGATCGTCTTCGCCAGCCAGATCGCACTGCGGTCGCAGGGCGCGAGCAGAAGCCCGTCGAGCAGGCGCTGCTCCCGCTCGGCGACGAACGCGCGGGTGAGCCCGAGTAGGGCCGTGAAGACGATCGCCACCCAGAGCAGCCCCTTGGCGGCGAGGTCGGAGCTCCCGGCGGGGAGCGCGAAGTGGAAGACGACGAGCGCGGCGACGACGAAGAGGAGCATCGCCGGCACGGTGTTGCGCACCCGCAGCTCCAGCCGAAGGTCCTTGCCGGCGAGCACGGCGACGTCTGCGAGGTAGCCGGTCATGCGAACGCGAGCCGGTCGGAGGCGAGGTGCTCGACCCGGCCGGGATCGTGCGTGGAGACGAGGAAGGTGGCACGCGGCCGCAGTTCGGCGAGCTCTCGGTCGAGCAGGGCCGCCCCCTCCTCGTCGAGCGCGCTGAACGGCTCGTCGAGCACCAGCAGCTCCGGGTCGTGGAGGAGCGTACGGCAGAGGGAGAGCCGCTGAAGCATCCCGCGCGAGAAGGAGTCGGCCCGGACGCTCCGCACCTCCCAGAGGCCGAACCGCTCGAGGAGCATCCCGATCCGCTCGCGCCGCTCGGCGATCCGGTACAGCCGTCCGTACAGGTCGAGATTCTCGAGCGCGGTCAGCTCTCGGTAGACGAGCGGCTCGTGGCCGAGGAAGCCGACCCGGTCGCGCGTCGTCGACACCTCGAGCTCGCCTGCGGTGGGGACGAGCAGCCCGGCGACGAGTCGCAGGAGCGTCGTCTTTCCCGAGCCGTTCGGCCCGGTGAGGAGCAGGAACCCGCCCTGCGGAAGATCGAGATCGAGATCGCGGATCACGTGCTTCGTACCGTAGGTCCGGCCGAGCCGGCTGGCGCGGATCACGTCGCCAGCACGTCCACGAGGACGAGGGCGAAGAAGGCAACGCTGATCACGCCGTTCGTGGTGAAGAACGCGGCATCGAGCCGCCGCAGATCGGCCGGTCGCACGAGCAGGTGCTCGTACGCGAGCAGCGCCGCGACCGCGCCGACCCCCGACCAGTAGAACGCACCGACCGGCAGCCCGAGACCGGCGACGACGAGGAGGGCGACGGTGACGGCGTGCAGGGCGCGCGCCCCGGTGAAGACGCCGCGCAACCCCCAGCGGGTCGCCCACGAGTGGAGCCCCTGTACGCGGTCGACCTCGAGGTCGTAGAGCGAGTAGAAGAGGTCGAAGCCGGCGACCCAGGCGGCAACCGCGCCGCCGAGCGCCCAGGCTTGCCACGGGAGATCGCCGCGGATCGCCGCCCAGGCACCGAGCGGAGCGAGGCCGTCCACGGCGCCGAGCCAGAGGTGTGCCAGCCACGTGAACCGCTTCAGGTAGGGGTAGACGACCACGGCGGCGACGGGGATCGGCCACAGCCAGCGGACGAGGGGATCGAGCTGCCAGACGGCGACCAGGAAGACGGCCAGCGAGCCGAGGCAGAACACGGTCACCTGGAACACGCTCAGCCGGCCGGTGGGCAGCTCGCGGCCCGCCGTGCGCGGGTTGCGGGCGTCCAGCTGCGCATCGATCAGCCGGTTCAGCGCCATCGCCAGCGAACGCGCGCCGACCATCGCGATCGTGATCCAGAAGAGGTCGTGACCGCCGGGAACGTCGTCGACGGCGAGGAAGGCGCCCACGTAGGCGAAGGGCAGCGCGAAGACGGTGTGCTCGAGCTTGACGAGCGAGGCGAACCGGCGGGGGACGTCGACCGCGATCACGTCACGTCTGCCGGTGGGCCGGCCGGGTCTCGCCGGCGAGGAGCTCGAGCGCGTGGCGGACCGCCGGCCGCAAGACCTCGAAGCCGTCGCGGCAGCCGCCGGGCGAGCCCGGCAGGTTGACGACGAGCGTCCTTCCGACCACCCCGGCGACGCCGCGCGAGAGGAGGGCGTGCGGGGTCCGGGCGAGCGAGTCGGCCCGGATCGCCTCGGCGATCCCCGGCGCGGCGCGCTCGATTACCGTGATCGTCGCCTCGGGCGTCACGTCGCGTGGGCCGACGCCGGTCCCGCCGGTGGTCAGGACGAGCCTCGCCTCGTCGGCGAGCGCCGCGAGCGCCTCGGCGATCGCGTCCCGCTCGTCCGGGACCACCCGCCGCGCGACGTCGAACCCCGCTGCCCGGAGAAGCTCCTCGAGCACCACGCCGCTTCGATCCTCCCGCGTCCCGGCGGAGACCCCGTCGGAGACGGTCAGCACGGCCGCCTTCACGGCGCCGGCTCCTTCGTCTTCTCGAGCAGCCGCACGCCCTCGATCGTCATCTGCTTGTCGATCGCCTTCGCCATGTCGTAGACGGTGAGCGCGGCGACCGTCGCAGCGGTCAGCGCCTCCATCTCGACGCCCGTTCGGGCGGTCGTCTCGACCGTGGCGGCGATCTCCGCCGAGCTCTCACCCACGTCTACCGTCAGGTCGACGTGGGTGAGCGGTAGGGGATGACACAGCGGGATCAGGTCGGCAGTCCGTTTCGCGGCCATGATCCCGGCCAGCTGCGCGGTCGCGAGCGCGTCGCCCTTCGGCAGCTCGCGGAGCCGGCGGGCGGTTTCCGGCGCCATCCGCACCGTCGCCGCCGCGGCCGCGCGACGCCTCGACAGCGGCTTGGCGCCGACGTCGACCATGCGGACGTGGCCGGCGTCGTCGACGTGGGACAGATCGCCCATCGCGAGCGATCGTAGCTAGGAGCGGACCGAAACCCGGTCCAGGTCGGCCAGCTGAGCCGCCAGCCAGGCACCGAGGTCGTGCTCGCGCACATGGGCGCGGATCGCCACTGCCCGCGCATGTCGCTCGTCCGCGGCCAGCTCCAGCGCCAGATGCAGCGCGTCGGCCTGGCCGTCGACGTCGAACGGGTTCACGGTCACCGCCCACTCGGCCAACTCCTCGTGGGCGCCGGCATTCTCCGAGAGAACGAGAACGCCGTCGCGCTCGTTCACGAGCGGCGCCTCCTTTGCGACGAGATTCAACCCGTCGAAGACGGCGTTCACGAGCAGCACGTCATACCGCTTGTACGCCGCCACCGAACGGGCGAAGTCGTCGCGGATCTCGAGCACGATCGGGGTCCAGCCGCCGGTGGCGAACCGGTCGTTTACTTCACCGACAACGGACTCGACCTCGCCGAGGTACTCCGTATACTGCTCGACCTCCTGCCGCGAGGGGTCGAGCAGGGCGAGCATCCCGACGCGGCCGTGCGCTTCCGGGTGCCGCTCGAGGTAGAGCTCGAACGCCCGGAACCCGCGCACGATGTTCTTCGATGGGTCGGTCCGGTCGACGCGGAGAATCACTTTCTCCGCACAGACGGACTCGAGCTCCCGCTGCGCCTCGAGCACCGCCGGACTCGACGCGAGCTCGCCGAACTCGCGGGTGTCGACCGAGATCGGATGAGCCGTGACCAGGACGCGCCGGCCGTCGTGATCGACGGTGCCCGACTCGGGGTCGGCCTCGGCGCCGAGCACGGCTGCGGCCGAGGCGAGGAAGCTCTCGCACCAGCGGCGCGTGTGAAAGCCGAGGACGTCGTTTGCGAGCAGGCCGTCGTAGACGGCGCGGCGCATCCTCTCGGGGAGCACGGTCCAGTAGTCCGGTCCCGGCCACGGGATGTGCACGAAGTGCGAGAGCGTCGCATCCGGCCGGGCGCGACGGACGAGCCTCGGGGCCAGATAGAGGTGGTAGTCGTGGAACCAGACGGCGCTGTCGGCATCGTCGTCGAGCTCCTCGACCACCGCCGTCGCGAATGCCTCGTTCACGGCCGTATACCCCGCCCAGGCACGGTGCGCCTCCGGGCCGATCGTCGGTGTGCGCGAGAGATCCCACAGGTAGTGCTGCAGAAACCACAGCGTCGGGTTCGCGAACTCGTTGTAGTAGCGGTCGAAGTCGGCGGGATCCGTGCAGACGAGCCGCAGCCGATAGGCGGCGCCGTCCCGACCATGCTCCTCGAACGCGACAACGCCGGCTTCGCCCGCGACGATCCGATCCTCGTCGGTCATCGCGGCGGCGATCCAGGTCACGTCGTGCCGGGAGACCAGCGGGCCGAGCGCGGTGACGAGCCCGCCGCCCCCACGCCGGGTCGAGCGCCCTCCGTCCTCGTCCCGCCGGTAGGAGACCGGCCCGCGGTTGGAGACGACGATCAGCTTGCGCCGCGGGACCTGCACCGGGGAAGCCTAGCCCTCGTCGCGACGGGACGATCAGGCGGGCTCGGCGGCGGCCCGTACGAGCACGGTCCCTGCGGCTTCGTCGCCGAGCAGGACGTTGAAGAGCGCGAGCCAGTCGCGCAGAAGCCGCGGCGTCAGGAAGTGGCTCCGCACGAACTCCTTGCCGCGAAGCGCGCGCGCCCGGGCCGCTGCCGGCTCCCGGAGGATCTCCCTGCACGCCTCGGCCGCCTCGGACGAGCTCTCGACGAGCCAGCCGGTGGTGCCGTCCTGGATCTGGGCGACGATGCCGCCCACGCGCCCGGCAACCGTGGGCCGCGCCTTCCACAGACCCTCGGTGACGGTCAGCCCGAAGCCTTCGCGGATCGACTTCTGGAGCACGGCGAACGAGTGCACCTGGAACGCATTCACCTCGACTGCGCCGACGTTGCTCAGGTTCGAGAGCACGTAGATGTCGGGGTCGCCCTGCGCGTACGCCACGGTCTGGTCGTAGTAGGCCCATCCTTCGGGATCGTCGTGCGCCATCGAGCCGACCAGCGCCAGCTGCACGTCCGGATGGGTCTCCTTCACCGCGCGGTAGGCGTCGATCACTCCGAGCGGATCCTTCCACGGGTCGAACCGCGAGACCTGGGTCATGAGCGGCCGAGCGACGTCGATTCCGAACTGGTCGACGATGTAGGCGGCGTCCTCGGCCGACAGTGCCATGTTCTTCGGCATCAGCGGGTCGATTGCCGGAGGCCAGATGAAGCACGGCGGGAGCCCGGCCTCGGCCGGCACGTACTGCTGCATGTGGAAGATCGCCGCGTCGTGCCGGGCGATCGACGGGAGCAGGACGTCGAGCACGTCCCGGTTCGGTGTCGACAGATCGACGTGACAGCGCCAGATCCACTTGGCCGTCGATCCGTGCGCGTACTCGACCAGCGCCGCCGGCTGCGGATCGTGGACGATCACGAAGTCGTAGTCGTCGTCGAACTCCGCTGCGTTCAGCGCGTTGTAGCGCCGGAACACGTCCTGGTCGGCTTCGGTCAGCCCGCGGGGGTTCCCCTGGAGGCCGTTGTGGATCGCCTTCGTGACCTGGAAGAACTCGTCCTCGCCACGGATCACCCGCCACTCGACGTCCAGGCCTGCGTCGCGCATCAGCGGAACGAGCGTGTAGTTGATCTCGGCGACACCGCCGCCGAACGCCGTCGCGGAGACGTGGGCGACCCGCTTGCCGGCGAGCGGCGCGGCGAGCCGCTCGATCTGATCCATAAGTCCCCTGGTCGCGATCGTCGAATAGTCGGCCAGGTGCTTGTGCCCGACGTTGACGAGCTGCAGCACCGGCGGACTAGGCGAGCTTCTTGACGAACCTGAGCCGCGAGCCGCCCGAGGGACCGCGCTCACCGAGCTCGAACTGGTCGGACAGCGCTCGGATGATCTCGAGGCCGAGACCACCCTCGCTCAGTTCGCGGTCCTCGCCCTCGGACTCGACGTAGTCGAAACCGGGGCCGTCGTCCGAGACCTCGATCACGAGCCGGTCGGGCCGCAGGTCGTAGAGGATCTCGACCACTCCCTCTCTGCCGTCGCGATACGCGTGGCGCACCGAGTTGGAGCACGCCTCGGTGAGTGCGAGCTTCAGATCCGCAAGCGTCTCGTCGGAGAGCTCGCGGAGCCGCGACAGGCCCGTCAGGGCGAGCCGGCCGAGGGTGATGTACTCGGCCCGCGCCGGCATCCTCAGGAGGACGTGCCGCGCGTCGCCGCCCTCGGTGGACGCGTCGAGCGGGAAGGTGGAGGTCGGCGTCGTGCTCATCGATCGAGCGAACTTGCTCCTTTCTACCGAATCCGGCGGCCGGACAGCGCGCTTCTCTCCCTCATATCCAGACGAGCGAAAGCGCTAACTAGCGGCCGGCGTCCGGATCCTCCGGGCGCTCGGCCAGAACGACGGGAACGTCGCGCTTCCTGCCGTCGCGGAAGATCGTGAACATCGCGCGCTGACCGGGCCGGAGTCGCGTGCTGACGAGGCGGACGACGCCGGCGGCGCTCCGGACCGGGCGACCGTCCAGCGCGACCAGGACGTCTCCGCCGAGCGTGAACGAGGCGCCGTTGAAGTCGCGCTCGTCGGATCCGCCCCGCAGGCCGGCGGTTGCTCCCGGACTGCCCGGCCGCACGGAGGCGATCACCGCCCCGTACCGGACGGGGTATCCGAAGCGCCGGGCGATCCCGGGCGTCAGATCCTCCGTCGTCACCCCGACGTACGCGTACGTGACCTTGCCCGTCGCGAGGAGCTCGCCCATCGAGCGCCGGGCCGCATTGATCGGAACCGCGAAGCCGACTCCTTCCGCCGTGCCGCTGTCGCTCCGGATCTGAGCGTTGATCCCGATCACGCGTCCCTGCGCGTCGAACAGCGGTCCGCCCGAGTTGCCGTGGTTGATCGGCGCGTCCACCTGGATCGCATCGACGAGGTTGTACCGGGAGGTCAGGGACTCGATCGACCGTTGGGTGGCCGAGACCACCCCGACCGCGAGCGAGTTCTCGTTCCCGAACGGGCTACCGATCGCGGCAACGGGGTCCCCGACGACGACCCGACTCGAGTCGCCGAGCGGCAACGGCCTAAGCGCGTGCGCCGTCGGGTCGACCCGGATGACGCCGACGTCGTCGAAGACATCCCAGCCGACGATCGTGGCGGCAACCCGGTCCCGATCGCGAAACTCGACGTAGACGCGGTCCGCCGGCCGGACGGAGCCGTCGCCGGTGCCGGCGTCCGTGACGACGTGCGAGTTGGTGAGGATCACCCCGTCGCCCGAGACGACGAAGCCGGAGCCCTGCGATGCGGACGAGCTGCTCCCGAAGACGGAGAAGATCGTCACCACCCCCGCGGAGCGGGCAGCGTAGATGTGGGCCGGATCGAACCCGCTCCCGAGCAGGGGGCGGCCGCGCGCCGCCGACACCTCGACCGCCGGGGCGTGCTCCTGGACGACGACCGTGCGGCGCTCGCCGTTCAGCCATCCGGCCGCCCACGCGACGGCGAGCACCGCTGCCCCGCCGACGAGCGCTGAGCCGAGGGCAATCGTCGTCAGTCCACGCGGCCGCATCGCTCTCACTGTACTCATCTGAGGCCGTCCGTCCCGTTGTCTAGACTGACTACTGATGAGATCTCGCGGTGAGCGAATTGCGTGGGCGGCCGGTCTCTTCGACGACGAAGGGACGATCACGATGAGCGGCGGCGCGCTCTACGTCAGGGTGGGCAACACGGATGCAGAGTTGATCCACCGCCTTGCCGATGCCCTCGGTCGAGGAACGATCTACGGGCCATATCAAAGGGACGAACACGACGGCTGGCGCCGAAAGCCGGTCTGGGTGTGGATTGCCAGGAAGGAAGACGGTCTCGATTGCCTCGCGTTGATGTGGCCCTGGCTCAGCCGTCGCCGGCGACTACGGGCGAACGAGTTGACCGGCATCCCTTTCCACGTGTTTTCTCGCATTGCTAGGGAACTCGTCGATCCCACCGATTGCCGTCCCTCTCCACCGGCAACCGCAGCCTGAACACCGTCCGACCCGGCTCCGACTCGAGCTCCAGCGAGCCGTCCATCGCCCGGGCGAGCTCGCGGGCGATCGCCAGACCGAGGCCGCTCCCCGACGCACGCCCGCCGTCGGCCCGGTAGAAGCGCTCGAACACGTGCTGGGCGTGCTCGGCGGAGATCCCCGGACCGCCGTCCTCCACCGCCAGCTCGCCCGCGCCTGCCCGGACGCACACGTGTGTGCCCGGCGGTGTATGGACAAGCGCGTTCTCGACGAGCGCGCGGCCGATCTGGAGGACACGCTGCTCGTCGCCGAGGACGCGTGGGCCGTCGGTCGTCACGACCTCGAGCCGCCGGTCGCCCGCCTGTGCCACGGGCGCGAACTCCTCGGCCACGGTCTCCACCATGCGGCCGAGATCGAGCGGTTCCCGCTCGACGCGCAGGTGACCGGCGTCCGCCCGGGACAGGTCGAGGAGCTCGGTCGCGAGCTTGCCGAGGCGGTCGACCTGCTCGCGCATCGCCATGAGGAACTCGGCGCGTGTCGCCTCGTCCAGGTCCTCGTCGATCAGGAGCTCGAGAAAGCCGCCGAGCGAGAACAGCGGTGTGCGCAGCTCGTGCGACGCGTTCGCGATGAACTCGCGGCGGGCGTGATCGAGCGCCGACAGGCGCACGCGCATACGATCGAACGTCCGCGCCAGCTCGCCCACCTCGTCCGCGCCGGTGTCGAGGATCGGCTCGTCGAAGCGTCCCGCTGCGATCCGCTCGGCCGCGGTCTCGAGCCGCCGCAGCCGCCGGGCGAAGAGCCAGGCTCCCACGTATCCGACTGCGAGCGCGCCCGCGAGCGCGAGGAGACCGGCGACGAGCAGCCGGCTTCGCACGAGCTCGACCGTGTCGAGCACGTCGCGAAGCGGAGCCTGGACCATCAGGACGGAGCGGGTGCCGGGAACGGGCGCGGACGCCTCTGCGAACCGTTCTCCGCCGTGGGTGACCGCGCCGGCGACGAGACGCCTCGTCTGCGCCGCCTTCAGGGCGCCGGCGTCGTGCTCGGCGTCGGCCGAGCTCGCTCCCCGGGAGTCGCCGACGACCACGAGCGCGGCGGGCGGAGACAGGTAGTCATAGACGACGACGCGCGCGTTCGCGCTCTGGGACGCGCTCTCGAGGACGTCGGGCCAGCGGAAGCGGTCGGCCGGCAACTCGCGGGCGAGGCCCGGCGCCGCCCGCCCGAGCTGGGAGACGCGCGAGCGCACCAGGCGGTTCTCGAGCGAGGGGACGACGATCACATAGACGAGGGCCAGCGCGCCCGCGAGAACGGCGAGCAGCGCAATGCCGAGCCGGGCGCCGACGCCGCTCGGCCGCCTCACCGCTCACGGAAGCGGTAGCCGACGCCGCGTACGGTCAGGATGTACCGCGGGTCGCGCGGGTCGCGCTCCAGCTTCTCGCGCAGATGCCGCACGTGCACGTCGATCGTGCGCGGCTCGCGGTAGTCCGACCCGCCCCAGAGCGCCTCGAGCAGAGCCCTGCGGGTGAACACGCGACCGGGGCGCCGGGCGAGCGTGCGCAGGAGCTCGAACTCGACGTAGGTGAGCTGGACCGGCGTTCCGTCGAGCTCGACGACGCGCCGCGCACCGTCGATCGCGAGGCCGTTCACCTCGATCGTCTCGTCCGGCTCCGCCTCGTGACGGAGGGTGGTCGCCCGACGGAGCAGCGCGCGGATCCGGCTCCGGAACTCTCGGATCGAGAAGGGCTTCGTGATGTAGTCGTCGGCCCCGAGCTCGAGCCCCAGCACCTTGTCGAGCTCGTCGTCCCGCGCGGTGAGCATCACGATCGGAACCGTGCTCCGCGCGCGCAGCCGCTTACACACCTCGAGTCCGTCCAGCCTCGGCAGCATCACGTCGAGGACGACGAGGTCGATCCTCTCCGCCTCGAACCGCGCCAGGGCCTCGTCGCCGTCTCGGGCCTGGACGACGCGGTAGCCGTCCCGTTCGAGCGGATAGGTCAGAAGCTTCTGGACGGACTCCTCGTCGTCGACGAGCAGGATGGTGGCTGATTCCGGCATCGCAAGCCGACCGGCGGGCCGACGTACTATAGCCCCTGATCAGCGCCCAACCCCGCAGACCGCGCCCGGCGCGACGGCGCCGCGGCACCGCAGAGCGTCCCCTGAACGGCCGCCTCTACCGGGGCACCTGGCTGCTCGTCGGCCTGCCGCTCCTCGTCGCCGCCTTCAGCGTGCAGCGGCCGACGGCGCTGCCGCCGCCGCAGACGCAGCCGCAGTTCGACGGGGTGTCGGCCCAAGAGCTCGCCAGGGAGCTCGTCGGCCTCTATCCCGACCGCACCCCGGGGACCTCCGGCGCGATCGGTGCTGCCCGCTGGGTCGCCGGCAAGATGGCGCTCTACGGGTTCGACCCGAAGGTGAACGGCGCCCGCGTGGAGACGTTCGTCGACACGTTCCGGGCGACGATCCCCGGCCGCGGGAAGGTCACGCTCCGGAACGCCGGTTTCGTCGTCCGGGGACGCTCGGAGGACACGATCGTCGTCATGGCGCACCGCGACGACTCCGGGCTGGGCCCCGGGGCAAACGACAACGCCTCCGGCACCGGCGCCCTGATCGAGCTGGCCCGCTCGTACGTCAGCCCGCGCGGGTCGACGACGCAGCCGCCGCAGCCGAGCCACACGCTCCTCTTCCTCTCCACCGACGGCGGCGCGTTCGGCGGCCTGGGTGCCGACTACTTCGCTCGCCACCCGCCGTACCAGCTGCACATCGTCGCCGCACTCAACCTCGACTCGATCGCCGGGCGCGGCCCGCCGCGGCTCGAGATCGCGGGCGACCAGGCCCGTTCGCCCGCGCCGACGCTGGTCGAGACGACCGCCGCGAGGATCGTCGAGCAGAGCGGGTCCAGCCCCGGCCGGACCAGCGCCCTCGGGCAGCTGATCGATCTCGGCTTTCCCTTCAGCCTCTACGAGCAGGCGCCGCTGGTCGGCCGCGGGATCCCGGCGGTGACGATCACGACCGCGGGCGACCGGCCACCGGCATCGTTCGGCGATACGCGCGAGCGCCTCCACCTGAGGCGTCTGACGGAGATCGGTCGCGCAGCCCAGACGGTCGTCGAGTCGCTCGACGAGGGTCTCGAGCTCACGCGCGGCACGCGCAGCTACGTCTACCTCGGGCCGCGGATCGTGCGCGGCTGGGCGATCGAGTTCGCGCTGGTCGCGATGCTGCTGCCGTTCGTGGTCGCGGCGGTCGACCTGTTCGCCCGCTGCCGGCGGCGAAGGATCCCCGTCGTTCCCGCGCTCCGTGCCTACCGGAGCCGACTCGGTGCCTGGCTCTGGGTCGGCGCGATCTTCCTGTTCTTCGCTCTCGTCCGAGTCTGGCCGGGCGGTGCCGCCCGTCCGGTCAACCCCGAGACGGGCGCGGCGGGCAACTGGCCGGCATTCGGCCTGCTGGCCGTCGCCGTCCTCGCCGTTCCGGGCTGGCTCGTCTCGCGCTCGCGGCTCGTCCCCCGACGGCCGGCAACCGCCGAGGAGGAGCTGGCCGGTCACGCGGCGGCGATGCTCGCCCTGCTCGTCGTCGCGCTGCTCGTCGTCGCGACCAACCCCTTCGCGCTCGTGTTCCTGCTTCCGGCGCTGCACATCTGGCTGTGGCTCCCGCACGCGCGCGATCGCGCAGTCCCCGTGCGGCTCGGGCTGCTGGCACTCGGCCTCTGCGGGCCGTTCATCCTCGTCGGATCGTTCATGTTCCGCTTCGGGCTGGGCTTCGACGCGCCCTGGTACCTTGCGGAGCTCGTGGCGATCGACTATGTCTCGATCGTGACCTTCCTGCTGGCTCTCGGTTGCGTCGCGGCGTTGACCCAGCTGACCGCGATTGCGGCCGGCTGCTACGCGGCGTATCCGAGCGCCGCCGAGCGGCCGCCGCGCGGGCCGGTCCGGAACACCGTGCGCTCGATCGTGCTCGCCGTCCGGGCCCGCCGGCGCACGGCGGCCGACGATCGCCGGGCGGCGGAGCTGTGATGCGGCGGATCGCGCGGATCGTCGGCACGGCGATGATCGTCGTCGGGCTCTGCGGGATCGCCTGGGTCGTGGTCGTCTGGCAGTGGCAGGACCCGTTCACGGCGATCTACACCAAGTACCAGCAGCACCAGCTCGCCTCGAGCTTCGCCCGCCGCTTCGACGACTACCGCCCGCCCGCGAGCACGGTCCCGGTCGCGAGAACCTCGGTCGCGGCGGAGCGGGCGCGCGTCAAGAAGGCGGCGGTCGCCTACCGCCGCGCGCTTCGCGAGGGCCAACCGGTCGGTCGCATGATCGTTCCCCGGCTCGGCCTGAAGACGATCGTCGTCAACGGGACGAGCCACGACGACCTGACGAGAGGCCCGGGTCGCGAGCTCCACACGTTCATGCCCGGCGAGGGTGAGCTCGTGTACGTCGCCGGCCACCGCACCACGTACCTGGCGCCGTTCGCGCACATCGACAGCCTCCGCCGGGGCGACCTGGTCACCTTCCAGCTTCCGTACGCGAGCTTCCAGTACGAGATCACCACTCACACCATCGTCCCCTCGGACGACCTCGACGTGCTGCGCAGCCGGCACAAGGAGGTCCTTGCTCTCCAGGCCTGTCATCCGCGGTTCTTCGCCACCCACCGGTGGATCGCCTACGCCAGGCTGGTCCGCGTCACACCACGGGACGGGCGGCCGTACACAGTCGGCCCCTCCGGGCCGATCGCCTAGCCTAGCCCGCTCGGTTCGCTCGCTTCACGGCGAGACGTTCAGAGCGCGAGATAGCGGACCGCCGAGCCGGCCTCGAGCTCGCCCTCTCCCCGCGGAACATGGACGAGCGCATCGGCTTCGGCCGCGCGCACGATCATGTGCGACTCCTGGCCGCGCACCGGCTCGAGCGAGACACCGTCCTCGGTCACCCTCGACCGGGCGCGGAGGAGGTCGTCGCGACCGGGGTTCCGAGCCACCACCCGCGCAAGCCGGCCCGAAGCGAAGCGGGGCCCAGGGTCGCCCGCACCCTGAAGCGCGAGCAGCGCGGGCCGGACGAAGAGCTCGCAGCCGACGAGCGACGAGACCGGGTTGCCCGGGAGACCGAAGACCAGCGTGGAGCCGCGGACGCCGAACGACACCGGCTTGCCCGGACGAACCGCCACTCGCCAGAACACCTCCTCGACGCCGAGCTCCGCCTCGACCCGCCGCACCAGATCATGCGGCCCGACCGAGACGCCGCCCGACGTGACGAGAACATCCGACCCGAGTCCGTCCTCGAGCGCAGCTCGATGAGCCTGCTCGTCGTCGGCGACCGCCTGGAGCCGGCGTACGTCCGCACCCGCGGCTGCCAGCTGAGCGGCGAGCATCACGCCGTTGGCCTCGTAGACCTCGCCGAGATCGAGCGGCGTGCCGGGGGGGCGGAGCTCCGTCCCGGTCGTCAGCACCGCAGCACGCGGCCGCCGTGCGCACACGACGCCTGCCAGACCCGAGGCAGCGAGAGCACCGAGCTGGGCGGGTCCCAGCCGGATACCGGCTTCGACCACGACCGCTCCACCGACGACGTCTCCCCCGGTCGGACGAATGTTTGCTCCTGAGACAACGGGCTTCGGGACCTCCAGTGTGTTGTCTCGCTCGCCAACGACCTCGTGAGGGACGACGGCGTCCGCTCCCTCCGGAACGACCCCGCCGGTGGCGATCGCCATCGCCTCGCCGGGTGCCAGCGGGCGCGGTGACGGCGCACCCGCCGCGATCCGGAACACGACCGGCACGGTCCCCGGCGTATCGGCAGCCCGGAGCGCGTATCCGTCCATCGCCGAGCTCGGAAACGAGGGCAGATCGACGACGGCGCGGGCCGTCTCGGAGAGAACACGGCCGGCCGCCTCGCCGATCGGAACACGCTCGGACGGCAGGGTCCTCACGCGGCCGAGAACGAGCGCCTGAGCCTCGTGGAGCGAGATGAGCCCGGTCATCGGAGTCATAAGCTACCCCGGTGGCAGACAAGGTCATCGCAGGCCGGTATCGGCTGGACGAGCGACTCGGCACGGGCGGCACGGCCGAGGTCTGGTCGGCGCAGGATCGCAATCTCGGTCGCCGGGTCGCCGTCAAGCTGCTCGGGCCGCACGCCGACCGTGCGCGGTTCGAGCGAGAGGCGCGCGCAGCCGCTGCGCTCGCCGACGCGAACATCTGCACGCTCTACGACTACGGCGAGGCCGCCGGTCGACCCTTCATTGTGCTCGAGTACCTCGCCGGCGGATCGCTCGAGGACCGGCTCGTGGCCGGCCGACCGCTGCCGGACGAGGAGACGCGCGTGATCGCAGCCGAGATCGCGTCCGGGCTCGCGCACGCGCACGGGCGCGGGCTCGTCCACCGCGACCTGAAACCCGCGAACATCCTGTTCGACGCCGCCGGGCAGGCGAAGATCGCCGACTTCGGGACCGCGAGGCTCGGAGAGGGAGACGGGCTCACGGCCGTGGGAACGGTGCTCGGCACGGCTGCCTACATCGCTCCGGAGCAGGCGGCCGGAGAGTCCGTCACGCCTGCCAGCGACGTCTACTCGTTCGGCGTGCTCCTCTTTCGGATGCTCACCGGACGGCTGCCATTCGAATCGGACGACGCCCTCGTCACCGTCGGGATGCACCGCGACCGCCCCGCGCCGCCGATCGCGGAGCTCCGCCCCGACGCGCCCGCGAGGCTCGAGAGCACGGCTACGGCCGCGCTGGCGAAGAGCCCGGCGGACCGGCCCCGCGACGGGGCGGCCCTCCTCGCGGAGCTCGGCGGCGACGGGCCCGCGGTCGGCCCCGCCGGGGTAGGCTCGCACGGGTGATCTCCGTGGTCGTCCCGGTCCGGAACGAGGAGCGCAGCGTGGCACTCCTCCACGACGAGCTGGACTCGGCGCTCGAGCCGCTCGGAACGGACTGGGAGACGATCTTCGTCGACGACGGGTCGACCGACGGGACGTATGCGGCCCTGACCCGCCTGCACGCGAAAGGAGGCAACGTCACCATCATCCGCCTGCGCCGCAATTTCGGCAAGGCTGCGGCGCTCGCGGCGGGCTTCGCCCGGGCCCGGGGGGACGTGATCGTCACGATCGACGGCGACCTCCAGGACGATCCGGCGGAGATCCCGCGTCTTCTCGTCAAGCTCGAGGAGGGGTACGACCTCGTCTCCGGCTGGAAGGAGCGCCGGCGCGATCCGCTCGGGCGCCGCCTGCTGTCGCGCGTGTTCAACACGGTCGCCGGCTGGATCTCGGGCGTCCGGCTCCACGACATGAACTGCGGGTTGAAGGCCTATCGGAGCGAGGTCGTCCGCGGCTTCCGCCTGTACGGCGAGCTCCACCGGTTCATCCCGGTGCTCGCGCACCAGCGCGGCTACCGGATCGCCGAGGTGCCGGTCAACCACAGGCCGCGCGAGCACGGGCGCTCGCGGTACGGCGTCGAGCGCTACCTGCGCGGCTTCCTCGACCTCCTGACGGTCTCGTTCATCGGCCGGTACCGCCACCGTCCGCTTCATCTGTTCGGGGGGCTGGGGCTGGCCCTCTCGACCGCCGGCGTCGGCGTGCTCACGTATCTCACGGTCGTCAAGGCGATGGGCCACGCGATCGGGGGTCGGCCGCTCCTCATCCTCGGAGTGCTGCTCGTGGTCGTGGGGATCCAGGTCTTCTCGCTCGGGTTGATCACCGAGCTGATCACGAGCCACCACGAGGAGCGGTCGTCCGAGCGCGAGCGGGCGGAGGCGCTCGTCGAGGAGATCCTGTCCTGAAGGTCCTCTACTTCGGGACCTACGAGCAGCGGTACCCGCGGAACGCCCAGGTGATCTCGTGCCTCCGGCGTGCCGGCGTCGAGGTGTCCGAGCGGCATGTCGACGTGTGGGAGGGCCGGGAGCACACGTGGCGAGCCGGACCGGCCTCGGCCGCCCGACTCGCGGCCGCCGAGCTGCGGCTGCTGCGGCGGCCGAGGATCGCCTTCGACGTATTGCTCGTCGGGTACCCCGGTCACCCCGACCTGATCGCCGCGCGACGCGCCGCCGGGGAGCGCCCGGTCGTGTTCAACCCGCTCGTCTCCCTCGCCGACACCCTCGTCGCCGACCGTGGCCGGTTTCGCGCGCGGAGCCTCCCGGGGCGCGCCCTCGCCGCGCTCGACCGGGCGTCGTTCAGGGCCGCCGATCTCGTCGTCGCCGACACCGTCGCCCACGCCGCCCACCTCCGGCCCACGACGGGAGCGCGCCGCGTCGAGGTCTGCTTCGTCGGTGCCGAGGAGCGCGTCTTCCGCCCCGGCTGGGAGCGACCGGACTCGTTCACCGCGGTGTTCGTCGGCAAGCTGATCCCGCTCCACGGGCTCGACACGATCCTTGCGGCTGCGCACCTCGCCCCCGAGCTCCGCTTCCGGATCGTCGGCAGCGGGCAGCTCGACCGGCTGCTCGCTCGCCTACCGTCGAACGTCGTCCACGTGCCCTGGGTCGAGTACGACGAGCTCGCGCGGGAGCTGCACCGCGCCTCGTGCGCGCTCGGCATCTTCGGCACCTCCCCGAAGGCCGCCCGGGTGATTCCGAACAAGGCCTTCCAGGCGATCGCCTGCGGCACACCCCTCGTAACGGCCGATACGCCTGCGGCGAGAGAGCTGCTGCGAAACGGCGAGAGCGCCCTGCTCGTCCCGGCCGGCGATCCCGCGGCGCTCGCGTCCGCGGTCCGCCGCCTGGCCGCCGAGCCGGCTCTGGCGGATGCGCTCTCGGCCGGGGGCCTGGCCGCCTACCGCGCCCGCGCGAGCGAGGACGTGCTCGGCGCCCGCTGGCGAGCGCTGCTCGAGAGCACACTGTGAGGGTCCGCATCCTCCTCTGGACGGCGATCGCCTCGTACGCAACCGGGTTCGGGTCGCTCTCGATTCTCCGCCACCGCGCCTTCAACACCGGCCGCTACGACCTCGGAAACATGGTTCAGACGGTCTGGAACACGGCGCATGGACATGTCCTCCAGATGACGAGCGGCGACGGCCGGCAGATCTCGCGGCTCGCCGCCCACTTCGACCCGATCCTCGCGGCGTTCGCGCCGCTCTGGTGGATCTGGCCCAGCCCCGAGATGCTTCTCGCCGCCCAGGCAGTCGCCGTCGCCGTCGGCGCGCTGCCCGTCTTCCGGCTCGCCCGCAAGCACCTCGGCTCCGAGCGAAGCGGGTTGGCCTTCGCCCTCGTGTACCTGCTCTACCCCGCCACCGAGTGGCTGACGCTGAACGAGTTCCACCCGGTCGCGCTCGCCTGCCCCTTCCTCCTCTTCGCGTTCTGGTACCTCGACGAGGACCGGCTCGTCCCGTTCTCCGTCTTTGCCGTGCTCGCGATGACGACCAAGGAGGAGGTCGGACTCGTCGTCGCCGGGATGGGCGCCTGGTACGCGATCAGCCGGCGGAGGTGGTGGACAGGCGGGCTCGTCGCCGGTGCGGGAGCGACCGTCTCGGCGATCGCGATCGCCGTCGTCATCCCGCACTTCAACGCCGGCGCCGGCTCGGCCTTCTACGGCCGGTACGACGCGATCGGCGGCTCGGCAGGCGGAATCGCGAAGACCGCGATCACGCACCCCTGGCGGCTGGTCGCGGAGGCGTTCGGACGGGGCGACGTCCACTACCTGCTTCACCTGCTGCTCCCGCTCGGGCTGGTCGTCGTCCTCGCGCCGCTCGTCCTCCTCGCCGCGCTGCCGGAGCTCGCGCTGAACATGCTCTCGGCGACGCCGACCCAGACCTCGATTCACTTCCACTACTCCGCGGGTGCGATTCCCCCGCTCCTGGTCGCAGCGATCTTCGGCGCCGCCGCGCTCGCGCGACGCAGACCGTCGTACACCGGAGCGCTCGCCGCCGGCGCCGTGGTGATCGCACTGATCGGGAACTACAAGCTCGGTGCCGTTCCGCTCTGGGGCGAGATCCCGGGGGGCGAGGACTTCCAGAAGTCCGACTGGCGGGTGACAACGCACGACCGCATCGCCGCCCGGGCGGTCTCGCTCGTCCCCCCGCACGAGGTCGTCAGCGCCACCAACGTGCTCGGCGGCCACCTCTCGGGTCGGCGCCGGGTGCTCAGCCTGCCGAAGCTCTCCGACGCGACGTGGGTCGCCGCCGACGAGACACGCTCCAGCTACGCCGACCGGGTCGCGCCCCTGCCCGCCGCTGCGGCGCTGGTCAGGCTGCGCCGCGATCCGGAATGGCGGCTCGTCTTCGAGCGAGACGGGGTGCTCGTCTTCCGGAGAGCCCCGCCGTGAGCACGGCGAACAGCGCGACGAGGACGAGGTTCCGCGCGAAGAGCGTCCACGCCTGAGGCCCGACCGCCCAGAGGTCGCGGTAGTGGAAGTACCAGCTCTGGGCGAGAGCGAGGGCGGCGACGAGCAGCACCGCCGCGGCGATCCCGTCGAGCGGGACGAGCGGGATCAGCCAGACGAGATACTGCGGGGAGAGCACCTTCGTGAAGGCCAGGAAGCCGGCGACGCTCGCCGCGAACATCACCCCCGGCTCGACACGGCGTCGGAGCGCGATCAGGCCGGGCGCGAGCGCCGCCGCGACGGCAACGGCCGCCGAAGCGGTCGCGAGCGCATCCGGGAGCGTGCCGGCAAGGTCACGCGATACCGCCGGGGCCGCCGTGACCACGCGGGCGTCGTAGAGACCGAGGCGGTCGGCGACGAGGAGGACGCTCGCGGCGAGGCTCTCGGCGTGGAGGGCGCGGCCGACCTGCGAGTGGGCGCTGTCCCAGACCCCGCCCGGAGCGAGCGCGAGCCACGGAACGACGAGGACGGCAACCGCCGCCGCAAAGGCACCGAGACCGCCGAGGGCGGAGCGCGACCCTCTCCGCCGCCAGATCCAGACGAGCGCCAGCGGAGCAAGCAGGACCGCGTAGAGCTTCGCCGCGGCCGCGATGCCGATCAGCGCGAGGGCGAGGCGATCACGCTCCGTCACGAGCGCGGCCACGGCAGCGACGGTGAGGGCCGCAGGCCAGGCGTCGTAGGTGTTGAGCGACACCGGCCCGAGCGCGATCGGGACGACCGCCAGGAAGACGGCCGCCGCCGCGATCCGAAGGAGCGAGGCCCCCTCACGTGCCAGCACGAAGGACACGCAATAGATCGATGCGAGCGCGCAGGCCGTCATCACCACCTTGAAGATCGCGTCGTAGGCGCCCCCCGGGGCAAGCGACGGTGCGGCGAAGAGCGGGATGGCGCCCGGCGGATACTCGACGAAGAAGTCGCGGTAGGGGATCCGTCCGTCGAGGAGCGCGTCGCCGTACTGCCGGTAGAGGTGGAGGTCGCGAAACTTCGCGCCTCGGAAGAGCCCTCCGCTCGGCACCGCGAGTGCGCCGAGGAGAAGCGGCGTGACGAAGAGCGTCGCCCGGCGCGCGACGCGCGAGGCGGGCACGGACACTAGATGATCGATCGGAAATTCATCGATCAATCATCTCGCAGGTGATGTGACTCGACTTGGCGGCGGCGAGCCCTGCCGTAGCGTTTGCGCATTGCCCCTGGGATCTCGGATCCCGGCTTCAGCTAGACGATTGGTCGATTGATCGATCAATCGTCTAGGGGGTCGGCGGCGGAACGGGGGTCGGCGGCGGCTCGGTCGGCGGCGGCTCGGTCGGCGGCGGCGGCGGCGTCGTGGCCGGGGGCGGCGCCGTCGGCGGCGGAGGCGGCGGCGCGACCGTCGTCGTCGTCGGCGGCGGCGTCACCTGCGTCGGCCGGTCGACCGGGATCGTCACCTGCTCCGTCGTCGCCGGCGACGTGGTCGTCGTCGGCCCGGTCGTGGCCGGTGCCGTCGTGGTCGAGCTCGAGCTCGTCGCGGGGACGAACTGGATCGCGTACTGGCCGCGTTGGAAGTACTTCCACGTCGGGTAGGTCGTCGGCGTCGCGAAGTCCTGCGGCGGCGAGTACCGCACTGCCCGCTCCATGAACAGCCGCCAGATCTCGGCCGGGAAGCTCCCTCCTGCGACCGCGATCCCGTGGACGTTCTCCATCGAGATCTCGCCCTGCGGGTAGCCGACCCAGACCGTCGCCTCCAGATTCGGCAGGTAGCCGCAGAACCAGGCGTCGGCATGGTCGTCGGTCGTGCCCGTCTTCCCCGCAGCCGGACGGCCGAAGTTCGCGCGCGTGCCGGTCCCGTACTGGACGTTCTGCTCGAGGATCTGCGTCACGGTGTAGGCGACCCCGTCGGGGATCACCCGCCTGCGTCTGGGCTTGCCCCACCCGGCGCCCACGTCCTCCTTGCCGTTCGGGAGGATCACCTTGCGGATCGCCATCGGCTGCGAGTAGACCCCGCCGGCCGCGATCGTCGCGTACGCCGAGGCCATGTCGAGCGGCGAGACGGCATTCGAGCCCAGGCCGATCGACGGCACGGGCTCGAGCGGGCTCTGCACGCCGAGCGCATGCGCCATGTCGGCGACGTGCTGAGGGCCGACGTCGAGCGTCAGCTGCGCATAGACCGTGTTGTCGGACTGGAGCGTCGCCTGCTGCACGCTGATCAGGCCCGAGTACGAGTGGCTGTACGTCGAGACCTCCCACGCCGGGATCGCCGGGTCGGGCTGGTACCGGAAGGGAGCCGAGACGTAGGTCGCGGTCGCCGGGTTGATCCCCTGGTCGACCGCCTCGGTGAGCACGAAGGTCTTGAACGTCGAGCCCGCCTGCCGCCGCGCCTGCGCGACCAGGTTGAACTGGTTCTGCGTCCGGCCGGGATAGACCGCGGTCATCGCCCTGATCGCGCCGTTCGCCGGGTTGATCGAGACCAGCGCCGCAGCGGGGTCGTCCTTCAGGTAGAGCGTCTCCCGGATCGCCTCCTTGGCGGCGCGCTGGAACGCCGGGTCGATCGTCGTGTAGACACGCAGCCCGCCGGACTGAACAGTCTGGGCGTCGTACCTCGCGATCAGCTGGTCGCGGACGTAGCTGAAGAAGTACGGCTCGCGGATCTGCGTGTAGAGGCGGCCGGGCTTCAGGTGCAGGCTCCGATCGGCGAGGGCGGCCTCGTAGCGGCCGATCGAGATGTCGCCGTTGTCGTACAGCGCCTTCAGCACCGCGGCGCGGCGCGTGAGGGCCGCCTCCGGATGGAGGACGGGGTCGTACAACGACGGCGCCTGGGGGAGGCCGGCGAGCAGGGCCGACTCCATCATCGTCAGCTGCTCGGCGTGCTTCGAGAAGTAGGTCTGAGCAGCCGCCTCGACGCCGTAGGCGTGGTTGCCGAAGTAGACCTGGTTCATCCACGCGGTCAGGATCCGCTCCTTCGACCAGTGCTTGCTCAGCTTGGCGGCCAGGCAGATCTCCTTGACCTTGCGCTGGAAGGTCCGCTCGCGGGAGATGTACAGGTTGCGCACGAGCTGCTGCGTGATCGTCGAGCCGCCCTCGACGACCTTGCCCTTGCTCACGTCGCGCCAGGCTGCCCGCACGATTCCTTCCCAGTCGACTCCCCCGTGCTGGTAGAAGCGCCGGTCCTCGGTCGCGATCACCGCCTTCGCCATCCAGGGGTTGATCCGGGGGAGCGAGACGGGCTGGCGGTTCCGCTCGGCCGGGATCGAGCCGAGCAGCGTCCCGTCGGCTGCGTACACGAACGAGTTCTGGCCGATCGACACGGGTCGGAGCGAGGCGAGCGTGCAGCTCGACTTGAACGCCGCCGTCGCGCCGAGCCCGGTGAGGACGAGCACGAGCGGGATGCCGAAGGCGACGACGAGGGCGATCGCGATCGTGTTCCGGCGGCCGTGCTTGCGACCGCGGGCCCTGATCCGGCGGCGCCGGGTGCCGCGCGGGAGGTCGTCCGGCCGGCCCGGTCGCCCCGCCTTCCTGGTCACGCGAAGATCCCGGCCGCTCGCAGGCAGCGGTGCGCGCGAAGCCGGAGCTCGTGCTCCAACTCCTCCGCGTGACGGGAATCGACGGCGAGCGCTCTGACCGTGACCGTCGCCGTGCCGGTCTCGAGGGCACTGACGAAGACGTCGGCCTCGCGCTCACCGGCGCACTCGGTGCGCAGCAACCCGGTGACGTTCTCGAGGTCGAAGCTCAATGGAACCTGCACCGTGATCTCGGCGCGTTGCGCCCGGTCGACGATGGTGGAGTTGCGGATGGTATCCGAGGCGAGCTTCTCGTTCGGGACGACAAGTCTCGAGTCGTCGTTGGCACGGACGAACGTGTGCGTCAGGTGGATCTCCTCGACGACGCCCTCGGCCCCGTCGACAGCGATCCGGTCGCCCAGGCGGAGCGGCTGCGTGAACGCGATCAGGAGACCAGCGGCAAAGTTCCCGAGCGTCTTCTGCGAGGCGAAGCCGATCACGAGCCCGATCACCGCGCTCGAGGCGAGGAGCGCACCCGCGATCGCGCGCACCTGTGGGATGACGAGCAGGCCCGACATCAGGGCGACGAAGACGATCGCGCTCATGATGCTCCGGCGCAGGACCCGGTAGCGCGTCTCTGCCCCGGCGGCGAGGTGCCCCCGGCGCATCCGCGCGTCGATCAGCTTCGCGAGCAGGAAGCTGGAGGCGACGACCGCGCCGAGGACGGCAGCTCGTTCCCAGAAGGGCATCGACCACTCCTATTCGACGCTCGGTGGTCTCAGTCCTCAGTGACAATCGTGAGGACGTTCACTGCTTCAAATCGGGCGTCTGCCGGCAAACCCGTCCTCGAGGCCGTGCCAGAACGCGACCTCGTCCTCGCCGAGCCGCCAGCAGAGCAGGACCGGGTCGCCGTCGCGGACGGCCGGGAAGTCGACCAGGCCCGAGTCGAGATCCTTGACGACCACGCCGAGAGCGCGGATCCGGTCGAGCGCCCCCCCGAGCTCGGTCAACGCCCGGTCGACCTCCGCGTGGAGAGCGGCGAGCTCGCGCGGCGGCATGCCGCCGCCGTTTCCGGCGATGCGGCGGGCCGACTCGTCACGACGCTCCTCGGCCTGATCGAGGATCCGTTTGGCCCCGACCATGCGCTCGACCAGCGGCCGCAGCTCGGCGAGCGCGGCGTTCGCCTCCTCGGTGGTGAAGACGCGCTCCACGGCCGAAGTATGATCGAGGCCGCGTGGGTGCTCCTAGCAAGGGTCAGCGGGTCCGAGAGCCCACCCGCTGGAAGCGCCCCCGGCAAAGCCGGTGGCGCCCCGCCGGACAGCCCGGGCGCCTGCGGCGTCCCCGGGTGCCCGCACGCCTCGCCGAGCTGCGCGCGCCATCGGCGGGAGGACCGGCCGCGGCAATCTTCGTCTGGAGCCGCAGCGCGATCTGGGCGGCGGCCCTCTTCGCCTGGCTCGTCTTCGAGCCGAACCGCCATCCGAGGGCGGGTCGGTGGGACGACCCGTCCCTGACGCGCGACCTCGGGTGGGTGACGGACGTCTGGGCACGCTGGGACAGCGTCTGGTTCCTGCGGATCGCCGAGCACGGCTACGGCGCCGCGGCGGGAGCGGCTTCGGCCTTCTATCCGCTGTATCCGCTCACCCTCGCCGGGCTCGGGCGTGTCCTCGGGGGTCACTATGTGCTCGCCGGGATCGCGGTCTCGCTGACCGCGGCGCTCGTCTCGTTCGAGCTGCTCCACCGGCTCGCCGAGGAGCGGCTGGGCGCGGACGGCGCGCGGCGGGCCGCCCTCTACCTCGCCGTCTTCCCGATGAGCCTGTTCCTTCAGGCCGTCTACAGCGAGTCGCTCTTCCTCGCTCTCGTTCTCGGCGCGTTCCTGCTGGCCGAGCGGGGACGCTGGCCGGCGGCCGGAGCCGTGACCGGACTCGCAGTCCTGACGCGGATCGCGGGTGTCGCCCTCCTGCCGGCGCTCGTCGTTCTCGCCTGGAGACGGCCCGGGCGGCGGCGCGCGATCGTCAGCCTCGGCATCGCGCCGGCCGTCTTCGCCGCGTATCCGCTCTACCTCGGCCTGGCGCAGGGGGACGCCTTCGCCTTCGCCCGCTCGCAGGGGTTCTGGAACCGGCACCTTTCCCACGCGGGACCGCTCGGCGGGCTCTGGGACGGACTCCGGGCAGGCTGGGCCGGGGTGCGCCAGCTCGCCTCCGGCTCGCACACACACGCCTACTGGGCGCCGGTGCAGGACTCCGACCCCATGCGCGTCGCCGCAGTCAACCTCGAAGCGCTTGCTTTCCTCGTTCTCCTCATCGTCCTGACCGTGATCGCGTGGCGACGCTTCGGTGCCCCGTACGGCGTCTTCTGCGCGGTCAGCCTCGCGATCCCGCTCAGCGTTCCCAGCGAGCGCTGGCCGCTCCTCTCGATTCCGCGGTTCGGCCTCGTCCTCTTCCCGTGCTTTCTGGGCCTGGCCGCGCTCGGCGGGCGGCCCCGCGTGCACACCGCGATTCTGGTCGTCAGCTCTGTGATGCTCGGCGTCGCCGTCACGCAGTGGGCGCTCTGGCAATGGGTCGCCTAGGTCTCGGCCTCGCTCTGCTGTTGCTCGCCGTGGCAACAGCCTGCGGGGAGCGGTCCGAGCCGACGGGCGCCGGCGTGTCCCTCTATCCGGTGACCGTGCAGTCGGCGACCGGCCGGCCGATCGTGCTCTCCAGGCCGGCCCGACGGATCGCCGTGCTCGACGGGCCCGCCGAGGCGATCCTGAACACGCTCGGGGTCGGCGCGCGGATCGTCGCTCATGCTCCGACGAACCGGATCGACTTCGCAGAGCTGCGACGCGCTCACCCCGACCTGATCGTCGCGTCGGAGGCAGCCGACCTTCGCGACCTGTCCCGGGCCGCCACGGTCACCGGCGCGCCGGTATACACGGCTCCGGGTGATTCGATCCACCAGGTCGATCATGCGATCACCCAGATCGGCCTCCTGACCGGAACGCCGATCACCGCGCGCTCGCTGGTCCGGCGGATCGAGTCACAGCGCGACGCGGTCGCAGCACGCCTCGTGGGCACACCGCTCGTGTCGGTGTTCGTCGACACCGGGTTCTTCACCACCGTCTCGAATCAGTCCCTGATCGGCGACGTGATTCGCGAGGCTCGCGGGAGGAACGTCGCCGGGACGAGCGCCGGGTCCGGCCCGGTGGAGGCCGACGAGCTCTCCAGGCTCGACCCCGACGTCTACCTCGCAACCTCCGATGCGGACCTGACGCTGAAGGATCTCCGCCGAAACCCTGCGACGCGGAAGCTCCGCGCGATCCGAGCAGGGCGCTTCGCCGTCGCAGACTCGAACCTGCTCGAGCCCGGCCCCCGGATCGGCGAGGGGCTCGCAGAGGTCGCGCGCCTGCTTCATCCGAATGCATTTCGCTGAGCTCGACGCCGTCACCGTCGACGGATTCGGGACCCTGGTCCGGCTGATCGATCCGGCGCCGCGACTGGCCCGCGCGCTCGGCGAGCGGGGCATCGAGTGCCCGCTCGGGCTCGCTCGTTCCGCATTCGCAGCCGAGGTCGCCTACTACCGGCCGGAGGCGGTGCGCGGCCGCGACGCCCGGTCGCTCGCGGCACTCAGGGTCGAGTGCACGCGGGTCTTTCTCGAGGCGGCCGGCGCCGAGCTCGAGCCCGCTTCCTTCGTCGACGCCTTCGTCGGCGCGATCGCGTTCGAGCCGATCTCCGGCGCGATCGAGGCCGTCTCCGCGCTCCGGGCGCGCGGCCTGGAGGTCGCCGTCGTCTCGAACTGGGATGTCGGCCTCGCCGAGCACATCGCGCGGCTCGGTGAGACCAGCCTCTTCTCGACGATCGTCACCTCGGCCGAGGCGGGGGCGGCGAAGCCCGACCCCGCCCCGTTTCGGCTCGCCCTCGAGCGCCTCGGTGTCGAGCCCGGGCGGGCGCTCCACGTCGGCGACGAAGGCGAGGACGAGGCCGGCGCCCAGGCGGTCGGGATGCACTTCGCCGCCGCTCCGCTGTCGACCGCCTTCGAGGGTTGGTCGTGACAGCCGCCTTCGACCGCGGGCGCCTGACGGCCTGGCTCGTACTGGTCGGTCTGCTCAGCGCGCTCGGCTACGCGAGCCGGGCGGCCGGTGGCAAGCCTCCCCAGGATGCCGCATATCGCTACTCGACCGCGGTCGGCGGGGTGATCCAGTACGCGATCATCCTCGCGGTCGTCCTCGCGATCGCGAGGCCCGACTGGCCGCTGCTCGCGCTGCGCCGGCCCTCCTCCTACCTCCGGGGCGTGACGACGGCGCTGCTCGCGTTCGCCGCGGTCTACGCGACGAGCGCAGTCGTTCTCACCTACAGCGACCCGGGGCGCGAGCAGGGCCTGACCCCGGACCACTGGGACTCCTCCCGGGCGGCGCAGTTCGCGGTCAACTTCGCCGTCTTCGTGGCGGTGGCGCCGGCGGTCGAGGAGCTCACGTTTCGCGGCCTCGGCTACTCGCTGCTCGAACCGCTCGGCCGCGGTGCGGCGATTCTCTGGATCGGGCTCGCATTCGGGCTCGCGCACGGCCTCGTCGAGGGGCTCCCGATCCTGATCGTCTTCGGCGCGGGCCTCGCCCTGATCCGCGCCCGGACGGGCAGTGTCTACCCGGGCATCGCGGTGCACGCCGCCTTCAACGCGATCGCGTTGATCGTGTCGGTGACGACCTGACCCCCGTCTATATTGCGAGCGTGCGCCGCGCGCTGCTCGTGCTCTCCGTGCTCGCCGCGTGGCCCGGCGGAGCCGCCGCCCTACCCGGCTCGACGCTCGACCCCTCGCTGACGCTGAAAGCGCCGGCGGTGACGATGTACCTGCATCGGATCGAGTTCGTCGGGCGGTTGAGCCCGGCCGCGCCGAACGCACGCGTCCGTCTGATGCGTGGATCGGTGCTCGTTGCGACGGGTCGGGTTCGCGGCGACGGAACCTTCCGGATTCCGGTCCGGATCGCCGGTCCGGGCCCCTTCCACGCCGCCTGGCTCGGCGCCTCCTCGAACGAGGTCCGCGTACGCATCCGCCCACGGCTGGACGCCGAGCTCGTCGGCAGCCGCGTCGTCGGGTCACCGCTTCGACTCGTCGCCCGCCTGAACCCCGGCTCCGCGGGATCGGTGCGGGTGCGGGTGCTCCGCGGAGGAAAGATCGATTTCGACCGCCGCTACCCCGGTGGCGCGCAGGTGTCGCTCGGGACGAGCGAACGCGGAGCGCTCCGCGTCCTCCTCACGACCGTGCCGAAGCCCGGCTACGACCGGCTGACGCGCGAGCTCAGCACCACGCTCCGGCCGCCCCTCCTGTCGCTCGGGACGGCGAGCCCGGCGGTGTCCGAGCTCGCCCGGCAGCTGTCGGCGCTCCACTACGCGACCCCGTCGCTGTCGTCGACCTTCGGCGACGACCTCTTGCAGACCGTCTACGCGTTCCAGAAGGTGCAGGGCCTGCAGCGGACCGGGACCGCCGATGCGACCCTCTGGGGGCGCCTCGAGAACCCGCGCGTTCCCGAGCCGCGCTACCGCGAGCCCGCCGATCACATCGAGATCGACAAGACGCACCAGGTGCTGTATCTCGTCCGGGGTGGGCAGATCGCGCTGATCTCACCGGTGTCGACGGCCGGGATCGCCGGCTACTACACGCCAGAGGGCAGGTTCGCGATCTACCGCAAGGTGACCGGGTACGATCCGAGCCCCCTCGGCGTGCTGCTCGATCCGATGTACTTCACCGGCGGGTACGCGATCCACGGGAGCCCGTCGGTGCTGCCCTACCCCGCGTCCCATGGCTGCGTCCGCGTCCCCAACTTCGTCATCTACCGGTTGTTCTCGTCCGAGCCGTACGGCGAGACCGTCTACGTCTACTCGTAGCCTCTCGCTCGTGGGGGCAGTCGTGGTCTCGCTCGTGATCGGGGGGGGCGTCGCCTGGACGCAGCTCGTCCAGGACAGCGGGGCGAAGCGGGTCGCCTGGCAGGACGTGACCGCCCGGATGGGTCCCGTCTTGTGGCCGGAATCCGTGACGCGCTCGTTCTGGAAGGAACAGCAAGTCGCGCGCTACCTGGCCAGGACGTTCCCGCTCGCCGCGCCCGCCGCGCCGCGGTTCGACTTCGCGCACCGGAAGCTCGTGCTCGTCGCCGCCGGCCCGCGGTCGAGCACCGGTTACGGCGTCGAGATCGTCCGGATCACCGAGCGTCGCTCGGACGTCCGTGTGCTTGCGAGGGAGACCACCCCCGTCCTGGGCGAGCGGGTGGCGGTGCGGCTGACCTCGCCCTACCGGCTGATCACGATTCCGGCGACGCGGAAACGCGTGTACGTGCGGTGGCAGGGCCGGCCGTGACCGGCGACCGCCGCGGCGAGGACGATCCCGTCATCCGCCAGTTCAGGGAGCAGATCTCGGACAACGACCGGGCGATCCTGGACGCGGTGAACACGCGCCTCCGTCTGGTCGCGCAGGTGAAGGCCTACAAGGAGTCGCGCGGCCTCGGCTTCCTCGACCCCGAGCGCGAGCAGTGGATGCTGCAGTACCTGACGCGAGCGAATCGGGGGCCGCTCTCGGACGACGGCCTGCACGAGCTCTTCCGGACGATCCTCGACCTTTCGAAGCGAGAGGTCTCCGGCCCGCCCGGCGAGTAGCCCGCGCTACTCCTCCTCGCCCTCGACCGCGAACTCGTCCGGCGTCACCTGGTCGAGGAACTTGCGGAACTCGTCCACGATCTCCTCCTCGTTCACCTCTTCTCCCTCGGCGAACTCGATCGCGGACTCCTCGATCACGCTATCCTCGGCGAAGATCGGCGCCTCGGCGCGGACGGCCAGCGCGATCGCGTCGGACGGGCGGGAGTCGACGTCGATCTCCGAGCCGTCCTGCCCGATCGTGATGCTCGCGTAGAAGGTGCTGTCACGGAGCTCGGTGACCGTGATGCGGATCACTCTCGCCTCGAGCTGGGCGAGCATGTCGGTGAGCAGGTCGTGTGTCATCGGTCGCGGGGTCGCGGCTCCCTGCAGCTTCATCAGGATCGCCGCGGCCTCGGGATGGCCGATCCAGATCGGGAGGAACTTGTTCCCTTCCGCGGTCTTCAACAGCACGATCGGCTGCTTGCCGACGATGTCGAAGCTGACGCCGTAGATGTGCATCTCCTGCATGCGAGCGGCCTCTCCGACTGATCTTAGCCAAGCCTCTGCCGACGGACCGGGAGCCGGTAGGTGAGGTTGCGAAGCTCGAGATCCGCCGCGTTCGCCCGCCGATCCTCTCAGGCTGGCCAGCGTCGCAATGGGCGTGCGATGGGCGATCGTGGATTCGAACCACGGACCTCCGCCTTATCAGAGCGGCGCTCTAACCGACTGAGCTAATCGCCCGCGCGACGGCGGATTGTAGCGGGGCCCCCGACCAGTCGAGGTGAGCGGTGGGTTCCATTCGCCGCCGCGACCGACATGGCGGGCGCGGCCCACAGCCGCCCGAAGTCACCAGCCTCCAGGGGAGCAACCAGAGCCAATCGCCGGCTCCGCCACCAACGCTCCTACCGCGGCCGCCCAGCAAGGAGGGGGAACACGGGGGAACCAGGGGTTCCCCCGTGAAGCTAAGCGGAGGCGGCGGAGCCGCCCAGCGAGCGCTCGAGCGCCTCGGCCAGCTACGCCAGCTCGTACTCGTCGGCGAACTGCACCTCGAGCCGGCCGCGTGTCAGCCGGACCGGCAAGCCCGTCACGCGCTCGGCGGCGGCGCGCACCCGCGCGGCGAGCGCCGGGTCGACGGGCGCGCCCTTCACGCGCGGCTTCTGCTTCGCTCCGGACCAGCGCGCCTTCCCCTCGGCCGCGCGGACCGACATCCCCGTCTTGACGATCTCCCGGGCGAGGCGGCGGCGACCCTCCTGATCGGGGACGGCGAGCACCGCGCGCGCGTGACCCTCGCTGAGCTCGCCGCGCTCGACGAGCGCGAGGACGTCGTCGGACAGGTCGAGCAGGCGCATACGGTTCGAGACGCTCGGCTTCGAGCGGCCCACCCGCTCGGCGACCTCGCCGAGCGAGAGGCCGAATTCGTCGATCAGGAGCGCGCATGCCTTCGCCTCCTCGACCGCGGAGAGCTGCTCGCGGGCGACGTTCTCGACGAGCGCGAGCACGAGCGAGTCGCGGTCGTCGGCGTCGCGCACGACCGCGGGGACGATCGCGAGGCCGGCCTCGCGTGCAGCGCGCCAGCGTCGCTCTCCCGCGATCAGCTCCAAGCCGCCTGCGGCCCGGCGGCGCACGACCACCGGCTGGATCACGCCCTGCGAGCGCACCGACTCGGCGAGGCCGTGGGCGGCGTCCGGATCGTGGCGCTTCCGCGGCTGGCGCGGGTTCGGGTGGATCAGCTCGACCGGCAGCTGGGCGAGCTCGGACTCGGTCGCGCCACCGATCAGGACCTCGAGCCCGCGGCCGAGCCCGCGCCTTGCCGGCGGGGCGGCCGGCCCTTCGCTAGGAACGCTCGACAAGCTCCATCGCCACCTTCCAGTAGGCCTCGGCTCCGGCTGAGCGCCGGTCGTAGGCGATTGCGGGGAGTCCGTGGCTCGGCGCCTCGGCCAGGCGGACGGAGCGGGGCACGGAGGTCTTGAAGACGAGCTCGCCCAGGTGCCGGCGAACCTCCGTGTCGACGTCGGCCGAGAGCCGCGTGCGGCCGTCGACCATCGTCAGCAGCACACCGGCGATCCCGAGCCGTGGGTTGAGACGAGCCTTGATGATGTCCACCGAACGGAGGAGCTGCGAGAGCCCCTCGAGCGCGTAGTACTCGGCCTGCACCGGCACGAGCACACGGTCGGCGGCGGCCAGGGCGTTCACGGTCAGCGGCCCGAGCGAGGGCGGGCAGTCGAGGAAGACGAACGAGTACCCGCCGCCCGCGCCTGCGAGCGCCTCGGCGAGGAACCGCTCGCCGTCGTCCCGACGTGCGAGCTCGACCGCCGCGCCTGCCAGCTCGGGCCGCGACGGCACGAGCCAGAGGTTGTCGAAGCGCGTCGGCTTCGCGAGCTCGACCAGCGGCGCGCCGTCGAGCAGGTCGTAGCTGGACGTGCCGTTCGCCTGCTCGCCGAGACCCGAGGTCGCATTCGCCTGCGGATCGAGGTCGATGACGAGCGCCTTCTCGCCCGCCTCGGCGAGGCAGGCGGCGAGGTTGACGGCCGTGGTCGTCTTTCCGACCCCGCCCTTCTGGTTCGCGACCGCGTAGACCTTGCCGGACACTCGACCATTCTTTCTTCGCGGGCGGACGGCCCCGTCCTGCGCGCCGATCAGGCGAGCGGGCGCTTCCGCGCGACACCCGGGCGGCGCGGGAAGCCCGGCGGGGTGGGACCGACCTTGGGGACGACGAGCAGGCCCGGATGCACCTCGGGCGGGCCGCCTCCGAGCCGCGCTGCAACGCGGGCGACCGCATCGGCGTCGGCGCTCCGCCCGACGAACAGGATCGCCGCGCCGCCGGTTGAAACCAACGGAAGACACCATTCCACCGCCACCGCCGGCGGGGCCAGTGCCTTCGCGACCGCGACCCCGAGCTCGTCGGTCTCTCGTTCCTCGGCTCGTCCGTTCACGACGCGCACGTTGGGGAAGTCGCGCGCGGCGGTCTCGAGGAACGCGCACTTCCGCCTGCTCGCCTCCAGCAGGACGACCTCGCGATTCGGCAGCGATGCTGCGATCGGGATTCCGGGCGCCCCGCCCCCCGAGCCGACGTCGACGATCGGGCCCCGGAAGCGCTCGACGAGCGGCACCGCGGCCAGGCTCTCCTCGAGATGGCGTCGCCGCAGCTCGGAAGGGTCGCGGATCGCCGTCAGCCCCGGCGTCGCGAGTAGGAGGGCGAGCCAGCGCTCCAGCCGCGGGTCAGTCAGCTTCGACGACGACGTACCGGTAGGGCTCGTCGCCCTCGCTTCGAGTGCTCACGCCGGGCTCGTCCTGGAGGCGCAGGTGGACGATGCGTCGCTCGATCGACGTCATCGGCTGGAGCTCCACCGGCTCGCCCGACTCCTTCGCGTGCCCCGCGCTCCGCATCGCCAGGGCCTCGAGCGTTCCCCGGCGGCGCTCGCGATAGCCGGCCGCGTCGACGACCACGTCCTTGCGGTCGTCCCCGTACGTCCGGTAGGCAATGACGTTGGCGATGTACTGGACCGCGTCGATCGTCTGGCCGTGGCGGCCGATCAGGAGGCCGAGGTCGTCGGCGGTCAGCGAGGCCGTCACCGTCTCGTCGTCCTCGGAGACCTCGACCCGGCATCGAACTCCGATCCCGGCGGTGATCCGCTCGAGCAGCTCCCCGAGGTCGGCGGCGAGCTCGCTGCCGGCGGCTGGAGGAGCGGAATCCTCCGCGGGCGTGGTCGCGGCGGGGGGCGGCACCCGGGCCGTGGCGAGCACGCGCGCAGGGGCATACCCGACTCCGAGGAGGCCGCGCTCTCCCTCGGAGACGACCTCGAACCGGACCGTCGCCTTGTCCAGACCCGGCGCCAGCCGTTCGAGCTCTCGCAGCGCATGCCACTTCGCCTCGCCGACCGTCTCTCCGATCGCCTCGACCGAGATCGCCTCGTCGCTCACCGGCCTCCCTTCCGCTTCTTCCGCTTCACGCGGCGAGGCGGCCCAGCGGCGGCCGGAGCGGGCTTCGAGCGCTCGGGCGGGCCGGCGCCGTCGCCGCTTCGCCCGTCGTCCTTCGGCGGCGCGCGCGACGACCGTTTCGGCGGCGGAGCGGGCTTCGGCGTCATCTTCCTCGTGATGATCCCCTGCCCGACCGTCCACAGGTTGGTGGTCATCCAGTACATGAGCAGCCCGACCGGAAAGCGGGTGATGACGGGCACGAAGAAGACCGGCAGCACCATCAGGAGGATCCGCTGACTCTTCTGCGCCGAGACCGATGCGAAGTACCCGGACGACACCTGGCTGACGACGTAGACGACGAGCAACAGGTACCCCGACCAGTGCGCGGTGATCTTGTCGGTGATGTTCGGGACGATGTGGAGCCAGCGGAGCTCGCTGACCGGCGCCTGGATGTGCTTCTCGAAGTCCTTGAGGACGAAGTAGAGAGCGATGAAGATCGGAAACTGAAAGAGGAGCGGCAGGCAGGAGGCGGCCGGGTTGATGTTGTTCTCCTTGTAGAACTTCATCAGCTCCTCGTTCAGGCGCTGGCGGTCGCCCTTGTGGCGCTGCTGGATCGCCTTCATCTCCGGCATGTGCGCCTGCATCGACTGCATCGAGTGGATCTGACGGACCATCAGCGGCACGAGCAGGACGCGGACGATCACCGTCAGGCCGATGATCGACCAGCCCCAGGAGAGCCCGGCCGAGTCGTGCAGGTGCTCGAGCAGCCAGCGGAGGACGTCTTCGAGCGGGGCGAGGACGCCGGCGACGATCACCGGCGCAGGCTCCCGGGATAGTCGACGCCGCCCCGGCTCCACGGGTTGCAGCGGGCGAGCCGCCAGATCGTTCGGGCCGTCCCGCCGAGGAGCCCGAACTCACGGTAGGCGAGTGTCGAATACTCGGAGCAGGACGGGTGGAACTTGCACGTGGGCGCCCCGGCGACGCCGGGGGACGGGAAGAAGGCGCGGAGCAACAGGCTGAGGTACCTCACGCGGCCGCCTTCCCCAGCACCTCGTCCACCCGTTGGCCCAGCCACGCAGCATCACGGCCCTCGAGCGTCTCTCCCAGCGCGGGCCGCGCGACGAGGACGTAGTCGCGGCCGGCCGGAATGTGAGCCAGCCGCGCGTGCCAGGTCTCGCGAAGCCGTCGCTTGGCCCGATTGCGCTCGACGGCGGTGCCCGCCCCCTTCGGCACTGCGATCCCGAGCCGGGGCGCGCCGTCGTCCTCCCGCGGAAACCAGTAGAGGACGAGAAACCGCGTCGACACGGAGCGGCCGTGCCGGTACACAGCGTCGAAGTCCCGGGAGCGCGAGAGGCGGTGGCGGCGCTGCACGATCCCGCGCAGGCCCTGCGTCAGGCCGAGAGCCGCTTCCGGCCCTTGGCGCGCCGGCGCTTGAGGATCGTGCGGCCCGCTCGGGTCGACATGCGGGCGCGGAACCCGTGCTTGCGCTTCCGCCGACGTACGTTGGGCTGATAGGTCCGCTTCACGAAGGTGTCCCGCGCACGAAAGAGAGCGGCTGATGCGGCCGCGGGCCGCCAAGTATAGACGAGGTTTTGGAACGAGTTCTCCACAGGCCGGCTGTGGACACCCCTCGTTGGTAAAGGCCGTGCGCAGGATGCATTTTCACCCCCGGCCGCCCCCCGTTCGAGGGCCGCTTTCCACACCTGTGGAGAGTCGTGTGGAAGTACGAGAAAACCCTGCAGAATCGCCGTTTCTACCGGCGGAGAGCTTCCGGGGAGAGCCCATTGTGAGGCGCGTTCGGCGTTGCTATGCTCGCCCCTCGCTGTCGTCGAAGAAGGAGCCGGGGCGGGGCGGGTGGAGCAACCGATCGAGCTGACTGCAGAAGGCCTCTGGACCGAAGTGGCGGGCCGACTCAAGGGGGCCCTCAACGATTCGACGTACCGCACCTGGTTCGGCGAGGTGGAGGGGATGGAGGTGACGGACGACACGCTCGTCATCGCCGTGCCCAACGACTTCACGCGCGAGTGGATCGAGGGACACTTCCTCGAGTTGATCCGCGCTGCCGTACGGGATGCGACCGGCCACGAGCGCCGGGTGCAGTTGACCGTCGCCGAGATCGGCGACACCCCCGACACTGCGCGCGCGCCCACGCAGCGGGTCGGCGAATCCGGGCTGAACACGAAGTACACGTTCGACCTCTTCGTGATCGGGTCGTCCAACCGCTTCGCGCACGCAGCCGCGCTCGCGGTCGCCGAGGCACCGGCGCAGGCCTACAACCCGCTGTTCATCTACGGCAGCACCGGCCTCGGGAAGACCCATCTGCTGCAGGCGATCGCGCAGTACGTGATGGAGCACCCGGGCAACATGTCGGTGCGCTACGTCACGAGCGAGTCGTTCGTCAACGACTTCATCAACTCGCTCCGCGACAAGCGGATCGAGGGCTTCAAGCAGCGGTATCGCAACTACGACCTGCTCCTGATCGACGACGTGCAGTTCTTCGAGGGCAAGGAGCGCTTCCAGGAGGAGTTCTTCCACACGTTCAACACGCTCTACGAAGCCGGAAGCCAGATCGTGCTCTCCTCCGACCGGCCGCCGAAGGAGATCGCGACGCTCGAGGCCAGGCTGCGCTCGCGCTTCGAATGGGGGTTGATCACCGACATCCAGCCCCCCGACCTCGAGACCCGGATCGCGATTCTGCGCAAGAAGGTGAAGACCGACGGGATCGCGATCGCCGATCCGCAGCTCCTCACGTTCATCGCCGGCCGGATCTCGACCAACATCAGGGAGCTCGAGGGCGCGCTCACGCGCGTGGTCGCATTCGCGTCGCTGACCGGCCGGCCGATGACCGCCGATCTCGCCCAGGACGTCCTGAAAGACGTCTTCCCGCAGGGCGAGGTTGCCCAGGTGACGATCGAGCGCATCCAGGAAATCGTGTGCGAGCGGTTCGCCATGAGCCTCGAAGAGCTCTGCAGCCACAAGCGCTCACAGAACATCGTCTACCCCCGACAGGTTGCGATGTACCTGTCCCGGGAGCTGACCGATTCGTCGCTCCCGAAGATCGGCAAGCACTTCGGCGACCGCGATCACACCACGGTGCTGCACGCAAACGCGAAGATCCAGAACATGATCCGCGCCGACCGGACTGTGTACAACCTTGTGCAGGAGCTGACCGCGCGCGTCAAGCAGGTCCGGTGAGGCTGTGGACTCCTCCCGGCGTCTCCGAGCGCCCTGTCGAAAAGGAGCACTTGTCCCCAGCGGCCGCCCACAGCCTCGCGTGCCTAAACAGGCCCAAAATACCCTCCATCCCCAGGGTTCACACCCCCTATGTACTACGACAGAGGTTTAAATGAATAAGACAGAAGCCATGATCGGGTCGGGATTGAGGATCGTCTGCTCGCGGGAGGAACTCGCGCAGAAGCTCGCCGTGGTGGGACGGGGCGTCTCCACGCGGTCGGCAGTCCAGATCCTCAGCGGGATCCTGGTCCGCGCGGTCGGCGGGCGGCTCGAGCTCGCCGCAACCGACATGGAGCTGTCGATCCGCACGACGCTGGATGCGCAGGTGGACGGGGAGGGAGCGGTGGTCGTGCCCGGCCGGCTGCTGGTCGACCTGTCCCGCCTCCTCCCGGAGAGCGAGGTGGCGATCGAGCACCGCGAGGAGGAGAACACCCTCCACGTGCGCTGCGGGTCTGCCGAGTACCGCCTGAACACCTACGGCGCGGAGGATTTCCCCCGGTTGCCGGAGGTCGAGGCGGCGGCCACCCACGCGCTGGACGCCGAGACGCTGCTCGAGACGCTCGCCTCGGTCGGGAGGGCTGTATCCCGCGACGAGGCCCGGCCGGTGCTGACCGGGATCCTCGTCCGCTTCGCCGAGGGCAAGCTCGTGATGGCGGCGACAGACTCGTACCGGCTCTCGTACAAGGAGACTCCGGTCGAGGGGCCGTCACCGGAGCTCGAGGCGATCGTTCCGGCCCGTGCGCTCGAGGAGCTGCGCCGGCTCGCCGGCGGCTCTACGATCCGGCTCGGCGTCCAGGAGAATCAGGTGGTCTTCGGCGTGGGCGAAACCTGGCTGACGACGCGCAGGATCGAGGGGCAGTTTCCGAAGTTCGACGAGCTCCGGCCGAAGGAGTTCGAGCACGAGGTGACGCTGCCGCGGGAGGAGCTGCTCGAGGTCGTCCGCCGGACGTCGGTGATGGCCCATCGCAACTCTCCGCTCCGTCTGCGCTTCGCCGAGGGGGAGGTGACGGTCTGGACGCAGACACAGGACGTCGGCGAAGCTCGCGAGACGCTGCCGATCCGATTCGACGGTGAGCCGCTCGAGATCGGGTTCAACGCGGAGTTCCTGCGCGACGGGATCGAGTCGGCCGGTGGAGAGGAGATCCGGCTGCGCCTGATCGACCCGCTCCGGCCGGGGCTGATCCAGGGCGCAGGCGACGACTTCTGGTACCTGATCATGCCGATCAGGCTCGCCGGCTGATCGTCGGCTCGGTCTTTCTGGCGAACCTTCGCTCGTACGCGCGCCTCGAGCTCGCGCTCGAACCCGGGCTCGTGCTCGCGGTCGGGCCGAACGGCGCCGGCAAGACGAATCTGCTCGAGTCGTTGCATGTCGGGACGCAGGGTTTTTCTCCCCGCACCCGATCGGACGCCGAGCTGATCCGGTTCGGCGAGCAGGCGGCTGCAATCCGCCTGGAAGGTGCCCGGGGGTCGGCGCCGACCCGGATCGCCGTTACGCTCTCCGCGCTCGAGGGCAAGAGGGCGGAGCTGAACGGGGCCCGGCTGCGAGCCGCCGAGCAGCTGCGGTCCGAGACGAGCACGCTCGTCTTCACGCCCGACAGGCTGGCGATCGTCAAGGGCGGCCCCGCCGCGAGACGCGCGTACTTCGACCGTGTGCTCGCCCGCCTGCACCCGGCGAGAGCTGCGCTTCCCGCCGACTATGCCGCTGCCCTCGCGCAGCGCAACGCCGCCCTCAAGGGAGGCGACCGGTCGGCGGTCGCGCCCTGGACCGCCCAGCTGGCCAGGCTCGGAGCTTCGCTCGTCGAGTCCCGGGTCGAGACGCTCGACCTCCTGGGCCCGCCGTTCGCGGCTGCCGCCGCCGAGCTCGGACTCGACTCGTCCCGACTCGCCTACGAGGGGGAGACGCCGACCCCGGACGAGTTCGATGCCCGTCTCGACCGTGACCTCGACCGCGGGTCGACCGGGCTCGGGCCTCATCTCCACGACGTCTCGATCGCCTCCGCCGCCCGCGACCTGCGCGCGTTCGGCTCGCAGGGCGAGCAGCGCACTGCGGTCCTCGCATTGCTCCTCGCCGAGGCGACGCTGCTCGCCGGCCGCCGGGAGGAACCACCGCTCCTCCTCCTCGACGACGTCCTGTCCGAGCTCGACCTCGAACGGCGCCGTGTGCTGATCGCCCAGGTCGACGGTCGGGGCCAGACGCTGATCACGGCGACGACTGCAGATGCCCTGCCGGGCGACCCCGCGCAGCTTCTCCGAGTCTCGCCGGGGAAGGTCGAGTAGTGGAGCGGCTGAGCGGCGAGACCCGGCGCGAGCTCGCGCGCTTCGGCGCCCAGGGCGGCATGCCCGAGCTGCTCGCCGCGTGGCCGGCCGCGGTCGGGGAGATGGTCGCGGCCAACGCGTGGCCGGCGCGATTCGCACGTGACGGGACGCTGCACGTCAACACCTCGTCCTCGACCTGGGCGTTCGAGCTCGCCCAGTTGGCGCCGCAGATCGCCGACCGCCTCCACGACCACCTCGGCGAGCTCGCACCGAAGCAGCTGCGATTTGCGGTCGGGCACCTTCCGGAGCCGGCGCCGCCGGAGTCCGCGGACCGTCGAGCGGAGGCGCCGGCCCCGAGCGAGGAAGCCCTGCAACGAGCCCGCGAGCTGACCGCCGGGATCGAGGACGAGGAGCTGCGCGGGCGGGTCGCGAAGGCCGTTGCGCTGGGGCTCGAGCGACCCACGTCCGACCTCCCGTTCTGATACACTTACGGCGTCCCGCAAATAGTTGATTTGCAGGGCTTTTTCTATGGCTGAAGCAGCGTATACCGCAAAGGACATCACGGTCCTGGAAGGGCTCGACCCGGTCCGGAAGCGGCCCGGGATGTACATCGGCTCGACGGGGTCCAGGGGCCTGCACCACCTCGCCTTCGAGGTCGTCGACAACTCGGTCGACGAGGCGCTCGCCGGCCGCTGCGACAACGTCGAGGTGACCATCCATCCCGACGAGTCGATGACCGTCAGAGACGACGGCTCGGGGATCCCGGTCGACGTGATGGCCGACCAGGGGCTGCCTGCGCTGACCGTCGTCCTGACCAGGCTGCACGCTGGCGGGAAGTTCGGCCAGGGCGGGTACAAGGTCTCGGGCGGCCTCCACGGGGTCGGTGTCTCGGTGGTCAACGCGCTCTCCGAGTGGCTGACCGCCGAGGTGCGGCGCGACGGGAAGACGTGGCGCCAGGAGTTCGCTCGCGGTGAGCCGACGACCAAGATGAAGGCGACCGGGCCGACCAAGGAGACCGGCACGACGATCAGCTTCAAGCCCGACGCGGAGATCTTCGACGAGACGGTCTGGGAGCCCGAGGTGCTGCAGACACGCCTGCGCGAGACGGCGTTCCTGACGAGGGGGCTGCGCATCGTCCTCGTCGACGAGCGCGCCGGCGGCGAGCGGGTCGAGTTCCACTACGAGGGCGGGATCCGCGACTTCGTCGGGCACGTGAACTCGTCGAAGGACACGATCCACAAGCACATCGCGTACTTCGAGGGGGAGCACGCGGACGGCAGCGTCGAGGTGGCGATGCAGTGGAGCGGGTCGTACCAGGACGCCGTCTACACCTTTGCCAACAACATCAACACGCACGAGGGCGGGTCGCATCTCTCGGGCTTCAACGCCGCACTCACCCGGACGTTGAACAAGGTTGCGCGCGACCTCGGCCTGCTGAAGGAGAAGGAGGAGAATCTCGAGGGCGAGGACGTGCGCGAGGGGCTGGCGGCGGTCGTGTCGGTGAAGCTTCACGACCCGCAGTTCGAGGGCCAGACGAAGACGAAGCTCGGCAACCCGTGGGTGCGCGGGTTCGTCGAGCAGACGGTGAACGCCCGGCTGTCGGAGTTCCTCGAGGAGAATCCTCAGGACGCGAAGCAGATCATCCAGAAGGCGATCGCGGCCGCACGGGCCCGCCAGGCCGCTCGCAAGGCGCGCGACCTGACCCGGCGCAAGGGTGCGTTCGGCGGCGAGATCGCGAAGAAGTTCGCCGATTGCCAGGTGCGCGACCCGGAGCTGGCCGAGGTCTTCATCGTGGAGGGCAACTCCGCCGGCGGCGCGGCCAAGGATGCGCGTGACAAGGCGAACCAGGCGATCCTCCCGCTGCGCGGGAAGATCATCAACTCGGAGAAGAATCGCATCGACAAGGTGCTCTCGAACGCCGAGATCCAGCTGCTCGTGCAGGTGATCGGCACCGGTATCGGCGCCGAGTTCGACCTCGCCAAGCTCCGCTACCACCGGATCATCGTCATGACCGACGCCGACGTGGACGGCGCGCACATCCGCACGCTCGTGCTCACGTTCCTGTACCGGCACATGCCGGAGTTGTTCGACCGGGGTTACGTCTACATCGCTGTGCCGCCGCTGTACCTCGCCCGCCTCGGCAACCAGCAGAACTACCTGGAGAAGGATGCACAGCTCGAGGAGCTGCTCGTCCGCGAGCGCTTCGGCGACCTGCAGATCGCCGGCCGCGGCGGGAGCGCGGTCAAGCTCACCCAGGCACGGTACTCCCGCTTCTCCAAGCTTCTCGCCGAGTACCTGGGCTGGACGGCCCGCCTGCATTCCGATTTCGGCCACCCGGCCGCCGATTTCGTCCTCGCCCACCGCCTCGTCGAGGTCGACGCCGACTCGCCGGCGGCTGCGACGAAGGCGATTGCGGCGTTCGAGCCGAACGGCTACCAGCTAGAGTCGTCGGCCTCCGACGACGGCCTCCATGTCCGGATCGTCGAGACCGCGACGAACGCGACCCGCAACATCGTCGTCCCGGCCGAGCTGTTCGACTCCCCGATCTACGATCGCGTTCGGAAGGCGCACGCCGCGCTCGGCGAGGCCGTCGGCGCGCTGCCCCCGTTCTCGCTCAGGCTCGGCAAGCAGTCGCAGGAGGCGCTCACCTTCGAGCAGCTGCGCGACGCCGCGCTCGCGCTCGCAAAGACCGGGATCCAGATCACCCGCTTCAAGGGTCTGGGCGAGATGAACGCCGGCGAGCTGTGGGCGACCACGATGGATCCGGTCCGGCGGATGCTCATCCGGGTCGACGTCGAGGACGCGGCCGCCGCCGACCTCTGGTTCTCGCGGCTGATGGGCGACGAGGTCGAGCCGCGGCGCCTCTTCATCGAGCAGAATGCGCTCGAGGTCAGGAACCTGGATGTCTGACCTGACGAACGAGCCGCTCGGCGCCGGCCGCATCGAGAGCCGGGAGCTCGAGCACGAGGTCCGCACGAGCTTCCTCGACTACGCGATGAGCGTGATCGTCGCCCGCGCGCTGCCCGACGTGCGCGACGGTCTGAAGCCGGTGCACCGGCGCGTGCTCTATGCGATGCACGAGGCCGGGCTGCAGCCGAACCGTCCGACGCGGAAGTCCGCCCGCGTGGTCGGCGACGTGATGGGCAACTACCACCCGCACGGCGACCAGGCGATCTACGACACGCTGGTCCGGCTCGCGCAGCCGTTCTCCATGCGCTATCCGCTCGTCGACGGGCAGGGGTACTTCGGCTCGATCGACGGCGACCCCGCAGGAGCGATGCGCTACACCGAATGCCGGCTGGCGCGGATCGCGACCGAGATGCTCGGCGACATCGACGCCGACACCGTCGATTTCGCACCGAACTACGACGAGTCGCGCCGCGAGCCGCTCGTTCTCCCCGCACGCTTTCCCAACCTGCTCGTCAACGGGGCGCAGGGAATCGCGGTCGGGATGGCCACGAACATCGCGCCGCACAACCTCGGCGAGGTCGTGAACGCGATCCTGGCGATGATCGACGACCCGACGATCGACGTCGAGCGGCTGAGCAAGCACATCAAGGGGCCCGATTTTCCGACCGGCGGCGCGATCGTCGGCCGCTCGGGGATCAAGGACGCCTACCGCTCGGGCCGCGGCCGCATCGTCGTCCGGGGGCGGGCGCACGTCGAGCAGCTCCGCGGAGGCAAGAACGCGATCATCATCACCGAGCTCCCCTACGGGGTTCGCAAGGCCGGCGAGGGCGGGGTGATCGAGAAGATCGCCGACCTGGTCAAGGCCGGAACGCTGAACGAGGTGCCGATGTCGGACGAGGCGCTGCAGGACCACTCCGACAAGGAGGGGATGCGCATCTACGTCGAGCTGAAGCGCGATGCCGTTCCGCAGGTGGCGCTGAACAAGCTGTTCAAGCACACGCCGCTCCAGACCACCTTCGGCTACAACGCGGTCGCGCTGGTCGACGGCGTCCCGCGCACCCTGTCGGTGCTCGAGCTGATCCGCGAGTACCTGAACTTCCAGCGCGAGCTCGTCACCCGCCGCTCCAAGTTCGAGCTGCGCAAGGCCGAGGAGCGCGCACACGTCCTGCGCGGCTACCTGATCGCGCTCGACTCGCTCGATGCCGTGATCAAGCTCATCCGCGCCGCCGCCGACCCCGACGCCGCGCGGGTCGGCCTCGTCGAGACGTTCGACCTCAGCGAGATCCAGGCGCAGGCGATCCTCGATCTCCGCCTCCAGCGGCTCACCCAGATGGAGCGCAAGCGGATCGAGGAGGAGCACGCCGACCTCGAGGAGCGCATCGCGGAGCTGCGGGCGATCCTCGGCGACGAGGCCCGCATCGACGGGCTGATCCGCGAGGAGCTGCTCGAGCTGAAGGATCTGTACGGACGAAACGACGACCGGCGGACCGAGGTCGTCGCCGCCGAGGACGAGCTCGAGCTCGAGGACCTGATCGCGGAGGAGGACATGGTGATCGCGATCACCCGCTCGGGCTACATCAAGCGCCTGCCGGTGACCACCTACCGCGAGCAGCGCCGAGGCGGGATCGGCGTGATGGGGATGGAGCTGAAGGACGAGGACTACATCGAGCACCTCTTCGTCGCCTCCACCCACGAGTACCTGCTGTTCTTCACCTCGGTCGGCAAGGTGTACCGGTTGAAGGTGCACGAGCTCCCGCTCGGCTCGCGCCAGTCGAAGGGGCGCGCGGTGGTCAACCTGCTGCCGCTCCGCTCCGACGAGCAGATCAGGGCGGTCGTCCAGACGCGCAGCTACGAAGAGTCGGAGTTCCTCGTCTTCGCGACCCGCAAGGGGATGGTGAAGAAGACGAAGCTCGCCGAGTACAACACGCCCCTGAAGGCGGACGGGATCATCGCGATCAACCTCCGCGACGGGGACGAGCTGATCGGCGTCCGTCACTCGACCGGCGACGACGACATCCTGATGGTCTCGCGCAGCGGCCAGGCGATCCGCTTCAACGAGCGGGAGGCCCGCCCGATGGGCCGCGCCACAGCCGGCGTCCAGGGAATGCGCCTTCGCAAGGACGACGAGGTGATCGAGATCAACATCGCGCGCGACTCGGACGACCTGCTCGTCGTCACCGAGCAGGGCCACGGCAAGCGCACGCCCGTGCACGAGTACCCGCGCAAGGGCCGTGGCGGCCTCGGGGTGAAGACCGTGCAGCTGACCGACGCCAAGGGCAAGCTCGCCGGAGCGCGCATCGTCCGCGAGGGCTACCAGCTGATGCTGATCTCGACCGGAGGGACCGTGATCAGGATGTCCGTCGACGAGATCAAGCGGCTCGGCCGTGCGACGCAGGGCGTGATCGTCGTGCGCCTCCGGGACGGCGAGATGGTCTCGAGCATCGCGCCCGTCGCCGAGGCCGCGCCGGTCGAGCTCGCCGAGAACGGCGACGGCACCGCTCCTCTCGCCGCCGCGGACGGCGAGAGTCCCTAGGCCGTCCTCAGCCGCTCGGCCGCTTCCTCGGGCGGCACTGTGTTGACGTAGACGCCGGCGCCGAGCTCGAGCCCGGCCAGCACGGTCAGCCGCGGCACCACCTCCAGATGCCAGTGGTCGCCCGAATGGAGCCAGGCATTCCATGGAACGGGCCCCTCCCGCGCACGCAGCCGGCCGACGCACTCGCGGACCAGCCTCAGCGCGGCGACCAGGAAGCCGCCTCCGTCGTGGCCGAACTGACCGCCCCGGTGCTCACCTGCGATCAGGACCTCGTACGGCAGCCGGCCCGCCGGGTGTGCGATCGCGACCAGCGCGCCGTCACGGGCGAGCTCGAGCTCGCGGGCCTGGCGCGAGGCGAGCAGCGCGCACAGCGTGCACTCGCCGTCCGACCGCGTACGCTCGGCCGCGACCTCGGGCGGCTCCTCCGTCAGCCAGACGAGCTGCGAATGGGAATGGGCCAGGCTCGAGCCGGCAGCGCGGCCCTCGTTGACGAGCGCATGCATGTAGCCGTAGCCCGCGCTGTGCGCTGCCTCTCCGCGCTCGTGCCACGCCTCGGCAACGGCGGACAGCTCTCCATCGGTCAGCTCCGCGAAGGTCCGCACGTGCCGCGGCGAGTGCACCACGACTTCCTGGTGGTCGACCGCCGGGTAGAGGTTCGGCACGACCCGCACCTGCCAGGGCTCTCCGATGCGCAGCACCTCGGGGGGCGTGCGGTCCTCGCGGCCGGCGCAGAACGGGCACGAGTCGAGCTCGTCGGGAGTTTCGTCCTCGATCAGCGTGCGTCCTGCTCCGGGCCGCGCGGCCCGGCCGGGGGCGATCGCGACGAGCCGGCCCGAGAGCGGGTCGCGGCGGAGCTCGCTCAGCTCTCTTTGTTCTTCCGCTCGAGGAACGGCGTGAGCAGGTCGATCGGAGCCGGGAAGATGATAGTCGTCGCCTGCGAGGATCCGAGCTCGAGGAGCGTCTGCAGATAGCGGAGCTGGAGCGCGATCGGATGCTCCTCGATCACGAGCGCGGCGTCCTTCAGCCGCTCCGAGGCCTGGAACTCACCCTCGGCGTTGATCACCTTCGCGCGCCGCTCGCGCTCGGCCTCGGCCTGACGCGCCATCGCACGCTGCATGCCGGACGGGATCTCGACGTCCTTCACCTCGACGATCGAGACCTTGATCCCCCACGGGGAGGTCGCCTCGTCGATGATCTCCTGGAGGATCGTGTTGATCTTGTCGCGCTCGGAGAGGAGCTCGTCGAGCAGGTGCTGACCGAGCACCGACCGCAGCGTCGTCTGCGCGATCTGCGAGGTCGCGACCATGAAGTTCTCGATCTGGACGATCGCGTTCTTCGGCTCGACGATCCGGAAGTAGGCGACCGCGTTCACCCGCGCAGGGACGTTGTCCTTCGTGATCACCTCCTGCGGCGGGATGTTCAGCGTGATCGTCCGCAGGTCGACCTTGACCATCCGGTCGACGATCGGAATCAGGAGGAAGAGGCCCGGGCCCTTCGGCTCGGGGAGCAGGCGCCCGAGCCGGAAGATGATCCCGCGTTCGTACTCGCGCGCGACTTTGATGGCCGAGAGCAGGAACAGCAGCACGATCACGGCTACGGCTACGACGACGACGATTGCGGCGGTCACGCGGGTCTCCTTCCGGCAGGGATGTGCTGATCCTAGACCGGGGCGGTCGCCCGCGGCTTGCGGACGACCAGCGACAGGCCCTCGATCCCGACGACGTCGATCTCGTCCCCGGGCTCGAGCGGGTCGCCGCTCTCGTCTCGCGCCCGCCACAGCTCGCCCCGGACGGCGACCATGCTGTCGGTGCGCACGTGCCCGTGGGCACCGACGAGCGTCTGCGTGCCGACGGTTGCCGGGCGGCGCCGGATCTGGACGACCTTCGCGAGCGCGAACAGGAAGAACGCCGAGACCGTGAGCGCGACGCCGAGCGTAACGGGCAGCGAGACCTGGTAGCCGGACCCGGCCGGCTCGAACAGGATCAGCCCTCCGAAGACGAAGCAGGCTGCGCCCGCCAGCGTGAGCGCGCCGTGGCTGAACGCGACGAAGAGCTCCGTGATCCAGAACGCGAAGGCGACGAAGATCAGCAGGAGGCCCGCCCAGTTGATCGGGAGCACGTCGAGCCCGAAGAAGGCGATCGCAAGGCAGAGGATCCCGAAGGTGGCCGGGAAGATCAGCCCCGGATGCCAGAGCTCGACGATGATTCCGAGCACGCCGAGCGAGAGCATCAGCGCGATCAGGTTCGGGTCGATCAGCGTGTCCAGGATCCGCTGCCAGATCGACATGTGGACGGTCGTGATCTCGTCCCCGGCCGTGTGCAGCACGAAGCCCTTCGGCACGGTCTTGTAGCCGTCGATCTGCTTCAGGAGCGCCGGCAGCGCCGGCGCGACGAAGTCGATCACGTTGATGCGCAGCGCCTTCGCAGCGGTGATGTTCGACGCCTTGCGCACCGCCTGGCCGGCCCAGACCGCGTTCCGGTGGTGGCTGGACGCGAGCGCGATCAGCGAGGCGGCCGCGTCGTTGATCACCTTGCGGCGCAGGTCGCTCTGGATGTTTCCACCTCCGACGTCGATCGGCGTCGACGAGCCGATGTTCGTCTGCGGCGCCATGGCCAGTACGTCGGCGGCCTGGCTGATCCACACCCCGGCGGAGGCGGCGCGGGCGCCGTTCGGCGACACGTAGACGATCACCGGAATCTTCGAGGCGAGCTCCTTCTTGTAGATCTTCCGCATCGACTCCGAGAGCCCGCCCGGGGTGTCGAGGACGATCGCGACCGCTGCGTAGCCGTGGTCGTTCGCGCGGTCGATCTGACGGGTGACGTAGCTCGCCGTCACCGGGTTGATGTCGTTCTCGAGCACGACCGCCAGCACGCGCGGAGGCGCTGCGTGCGCGGCTCCGGCGCCGAAGAGGACCGCCGCCGAGACGGCCAGGGCGGCGATCGGAGCCCGCAGGAAAGCGGCCTTCACAGCCGTAAGGATTCTATCAACGTCGCGGCCTCGCCCTTCCGCCCCGGGCACACTGGCCCGAGGACACGTTTTGCCCAGAGCATTCCGCATCGCACTCGTCAGCCTGTTCGTCTTCCCGGGCACCGCGTGGGCCGGCGAGGCGACGATCGCCTCGCAGGACCTTCCGGTGGGTGGTGCGCGCTCCACGGCGGGCGCGACCGCTCCGCGCGAGTTCGATCTCGTCGGCCTCCACTGGCAGGGCGCCGGATCCGTCCTCTTCCGCACGCACGCGCGCGGCGGCCGCTGGAGTGCGTGGCGGCCGGCCGCCCCCGAAGAGGAGGACGGGCCCGACCCGGGAAGTGCTGAGAGGAGGCCGCGTTCCGCGTGGCGGTTCGGGAGTCCGTACTGGACGGGTGCGTCCGACCGGATCGCCTACCGCACGGTCGGGGAGGTCCACCGGCTGCGAGCATGGTACGTCTGGAGCCCGGTCGACCGCTCGCCGTCCTCGCGGACGGTCTCGACGGCAGGGTCGCCGAAGATCCTGCCCCGGTCGGAGTGGAAGGCGAACGAGGCGATCCGCCGCGCGCCGCCGCGCTACGCGAAGACAGTCTCGCTCGCGATCGTCCACCACACGGCTGGCTCCAACGCCTACGGACCTGCGGCCTCGGCAGCGATCGTCCGCGCGATCGAGCTCTACCACGTGCGCGGGAACGGCTGGAACGACATCGGCTACAACTTCCTGGTCGACAAGTACGGGCAGGTGTTCGAGGGCCGCGCCGGCGGGATCGACCGGAACGTCATCGGGGCGCAGGCGGAGGGCTTCAACACCGGCTCGGTCGGCGTTGCCGTGATCGGCAACTACTCGGCCGCGAAGATCCCGCCGGCCGCCGCCCGGGCGCTGGTCGGCCTTCTCGCCTGGCGGCTCGACGTCGCCCACGTCGACCCGCTCGGCCCGGTGACCTGGGTGTCCGGGGGCAACCCGAAGTACAGACGCGGGACGAGAGTCGTCGTCCGGGCGATCTCGGGCCACCGAGACACGGGCTTCACGAGCTGCCCGGGGGCGTCGCTGTACGCGAAGCTCCCGGACCTCGCGCGCGCGGTCGCGATCAGGGGGCTGCCCAAGCTGTATGCACCGGTCGTCGTCGGTACGCTCGGCGGGCAGGTGACGTTCACCGCGCGGCTCTCTGCCCCGGGGCCGTGGTCCGTGACCGTTCGAAGCGCCTCCGGCCGGCCGGTCGCGCGCGGCGGGGGGACGAGCCTCACGGTCTCGTGGACGTGGAACTCGGCCGGCGCGCTGCCGGCCGTCTACACCTGGACGATGGAGGCCGGCGCGGAGACGAGGCCCGCCACGGGCACGATCGGGAGGGCGCCCGCCCCACCTCCGCCGGTCGTCCCGATCCTGTCCGGGCTGACCGTCGATCCACCGGTGCTCTCCCCCGACGGCGACGGCATCGCCGACACGACGACGATCTCCTACACGCTGGGTGCCCGTGCAACGGTGACCGCCACGGTCGCGGACGTGAGCGGCGTGCCGGTGGCGACCCTCTTCTCCGGCCAGCGCCAGAGTGCTCGGACGCAGTCGTTTCCGTACTCGCCGGGAGATCTGCCCGACGGCGTGTACACGCTCGCCGTCCTCGCCACCGGCGACGACGGGCGGACCGCAAGGCTCGAGGCGCCCATCTCGGTCGACCGGACGCTGAGCGGACTCTCGCTGACGACGACTCTCCTGACCCCGAACGGGGACGGCGCCGACGACACGCTCGGGATCGGGTTCACGCTGGCGACGGCCGCTGCGACGACGGTGCAGGTCGAACAGGCGGGCGCCGTGGTCGCCTCGGTGTTCAGCGGCACGTTGTCGGCGGGTCCCGCGCAGCTCGTCTGGGACGGCGGTGCGGCGCCGGACGGGCAGTACGAGTTGGTGGTGCTCGTCGACGGGCCATTCGGCACGACGAGACATGCCGCGCCGTTCACGATCTCGCGCTGATCGGCGATTAAACTCGCGATGTGCAACGGATGAGCGCTCCCGCGGCCCCGTTCGGGCGCGAGGTGATCGAGCAGATCATTCCGCACCGCGACCCCTTTCTCTTCCTCGACGAGGTGCTCGAGCTCGAGCCCGGCGCCCGCGTCGTCGCCCGCACGCAGGTGCGCGGGGACGAGTGGTTCTTCCCGGGCCATTTCCCGGGCCGGCCGATCATGCCCGGGGTGATCATGGTCGAGGCGCTCGCGCAGGCCGGTGCGATCGCGGCCCTCTCGCTCGAGGAGAACCGCGGCCGGCTCGCGCTCTTCGCTGGCATCGACGGCCTCCGCTTCAAGCGACTCGTCGAGCCGGGTGACGAGCTCACCCTGACCTGCGAGCTCGAGGCCGCGCGCGGCCCGATCGGCCGCGGCAAGGCGACCGCGCGCGTCGGCGAGGAGCTCGCGGTTCGCGGGACGCTCACATTCGCGACCGCACCCGCATGATCGGCGCGGCCAACGGCAACGTGTCGATCACCGGCCTCGGATGCCACGTGCCCGCTCGCGTGGTGACGAACGAGGAGCTCGCGCGGATCGTCGACACGTCCGACGAATGGATCACCACCCGGACGGGGATCAAGGAGCGCCGATTCGCGGCCGACGGCGAAGCGCTCTCGGACGTCTGCGTGCCCGCGATCGAGCAGGCACTGAGCTCGGCCGGCGCGGAGGCGAGCTCGATCGACCTGCTTATCGTCGCCACCGTCACCCCCGACATGATGTTCCCGTCGACTGCCGCGCTCCTCGCCGACCGGTTCGGGATGGTCGAGGCGGCGGCCTACGACCTCGCCGCCGGCTGCACGGGCTTCATGTACGCGCTCGCCCAGGCCTACGGGATGATCGCTTCCGGTCTGAGCAGGCGCGCGCTCGTCGTCGGCGCCGACGTACTGTCGAAGTTGATGAACTTCGCAGACCGCTCGACCTGCGTGCTCTTCGGCGACGGCGCCGGCGCGGCAGTGCTGGAGGCGGTCCCAAGCGGGGGGTTCCTCGCCTTCGAGCTCGGCGCGGACGGTGCCGGCGGCGCCGACCTCCATCTCCCTGCAGGCGGCTCCCGGATCCCGACGACGGCCGAGAGCGTCGCGCGGGGCGATCACTATGTGCACATGAACGGGCGGCAGGTGTTCAAGTTCGCGACGCGGGTGCTCGTCAGCTCCGCCGAGCAGGTTCTGGAACGGGCGAACCTGACGATCGACGACATCGACGTCTACGTTCCCCATCAGGCGAACGTCAGGATCATCGATTATGCCGTCGCCAGGCTCGGAGTCCCGGAGGAGAAGGTGGTCGTGAACGTCGATCGGTACGGCAACACCTCGTCGGCGTCGATCCCGCTGGCGCTCGCCGATGCGCTCGCGGACGGCCGGGTACACACGGGAGATACCGTGCTGATGACGGGAATGGGCGCAGGATTGACGTGGGGTTCGGCAGTGATGAATTGGACGGAGGAGTCATGACCAAGATCGCCTTCTGCTTCCCCGGTCAGGGGTCGCTCGGACAGGGGATGGGACGCGACATCGCCGAGGCGGTGCCGGAGGCGATGGATGTCTTCGACCTGGGAAGCGACGCCTGCGGGCTCGACCTGCGGCGACTCTGCTTCGACTCCCCGCTCGACGAGATGGTCGAGACCGAGGTCCAGCAGCCCGCGCTCGTCGCGACGAGCCTGGCCGTGCTCGCGGCGCTGCGCGCGCGCGGGATCCAGGCCGCGTACGTGATCGGCCACTCGGTCGGCGAGTTCGCCGCGCTGGCCGCCGCCGAGTCGATCGGCGTCGCGGAGACGATCGGCCTCGTCCGCGAGCGCGGGCTGGCAATGGCGGAGGCGGCAAAGGAGCGGCCCGGGTCGATGGCGGCGATCCTCGGCCTGGACGACGACGTCGTCGAGGCGATCTGCCGCAAGATCCTCGGAGTCTGGCCGGCGAACTACAACTGCCCGGGCCAGATCGTCGTCTCCGGGGAGCACGCCGCCGTCGACGAGTGCTGTGCGACCGCGGCGGAGGCCGGCGCCCGGCGGACGGTCAAGTTGAAGGTCTCCGGCGCGTTCCACTCGCCTCTCGTCGCCCGGGCTGCCGAGCGGTTGCGTCCGGCCGTCGAGGCGGTCAAGTTCAGCGAGCCCCAGGCCGCCTTCATGTCGACCGTCACCGCCCGCTTCGAGGAGGCGCAGCGGATGGGCGCGCTCCTGGTCGACCAGCTGACGGCGCCCGTCCGGTTCACGCAGGCCGCGACCGAGCTGGTCCGAGACGGCGTGCGCACGTTCGTCGAGGTCGGGCACGGCAACGTCCTGTCCGGCCTGGTCAAGCGGATCGACCGGAGCGTGAAGGCGATCTCGGTCAACGACCTCACCTCGCTCGAGAAGATCAAAGAGACGATCTCCGCCGCGTGACAGCCGACTTCTGCAGGCTCGATGGCAAGCTCGCGCTCGTCACCGGCGCCTCGCGGGGAATCGGGCGCGCGATCGCGGTCGAGCTCGCTCGAGCCGGCGCGGAGGTGGTCATCGGCTACCGGACCGGCGTGGACGAGGCCCGGGCGGTGGCGGAGGAGGTCGGCGGGCGGGCCGTGCAGGCCGACGTCGCCGATCCCGAGCAGGCGGCGCGTCTGGTCGCGGAGGCCGGTGATCTCGACATCCTCGTCAACAACGCGGGCCTGACCCGGGACGGGCTGATCGCGAGGATGACGGACGACGACTGGCGCACCGTGCTGGACACGAATCTCGGCGGCGTCTTCCACACGTGCCGGGCGGTCGCGCGCGGGATGATGCGGCGGCGCTCCGGCTCGATCGTGAACCTGACCAGCGTCGTCGGCATCCACGGCAATCCCGGCCAGACGAACTACGCCGCGTCGAAGGCGGCGATCATCGGCTTCACGAAGTCGCTCGCCCGCGAGCTGGCGTCCCGCGGGGTGCGGGCGAACGCGGTCGCGCCGGGGTACATCGAGACGGCGCTCACAGACGTTCTCCCCGATGAGGTCCAGCAGGCGATCCTCGCGAGCACGCCGCTGGCCCGACTCGGCACGCCGGGGGACGTCGCCCGGGCGGTACGCTTCCTCTGCTCCGACGAGGCCTCGTTCGTGACCGGAGAGGTTCTGCTCGTCGACGGAGGGCTGGGAATGTGACGCCATTCTGCTGCGCAGAATGGTCAGGAGAGATGTGAACGAGCACGACGAGATCAGGTCGTCTAACCAGTTCCCGACCAACGGGAGGGAAATGGCCGGGCGTCGCAGAGTGGTGATCACGGGCCTCGGGGCGGTGACGCCCCTGGGAAACGACGTGGAGACGTCGTGGCAGAACCTCGTCTCGGGTCAGTCCGGCGCCGCCCCGATCACGCAGTTCGATCCGACCGGCTACTTCGCCGGCTTCGCCTGCGAGCTGAAGGACTTCGACCCGACGAACTGGATCGAGTACAAGACCGCGCGGCGGATGGACCGGTTCGCCCAGATGGTCGTCGCAGCGGCCCGGCAGGCCGAGGAGGACTGTGGAATCGACATCTCGAAGGAGGCCGACCGCATCGGCGCGTCGATCGCGACCGGGATCGGCGGCCTCCGGTCGTTCCAGGACTGCCACACGCAGCTTCGCGACAAGGGCCCCGACCGCGTCAACCCGTTCTCGATCCCGGCGATCATCCCGAACCTCGGGGCCGGCTGGGTCTCGATCGAGCTCGGCACGCGAGGGCCGCTGAGCGCGCAATGCACGGCCTGCGCGGCCTCGAACATGGCGATCGGCGAGGGCGCGGACGCGATCCGGCTCGGCCGCGCCGACGTGATGTTCTGCGGCGGCACCGAGGCGCCCGTGACCGAGGTCGGCATCGCCGGCTTCGGCGCGATGCGGGCGCTCTCACGGCGGAACGACGATCCGAAGCGGGCCAGTCGACCCTTCGACCTCGAGCGGGACGGGTTCGTGATGGGCGAGGCGGGGGCCGTGCTCGTGCTCGAGGAGCTCGAGCGGGCGAAAGCGCGCGGCGCGAGGATCTATGGCGAGCTGGCCGGCTACGGCGTCTCCTCGGACGCCCAGCACATCACCGAGCCCGATCCGACGGGCGAGAACCCGGCACGGGCGATGAGGATGGCGCTCGCCGACGCGGGCATCGACGCCTCCGAGGTCGGGTACGTCAACGCCCACGGCACCTCGACACCGCTGGGGGACGCCGCCGAGACGCGCGTGATGAAGCTGGCGCTCGGCGACGAGAATGCACGCAGGACGCCGATCTCCTCGACGAAGGGCTCGACCGGGCACTGCCTCGGCGGCGCCGGCGCGGTCGAGGCGATCTTCACGACGCTCGCGATCGACCGCGGGATGCTCCCGCCGACGATCAACTACGAGGTCGAGGACCCGGAGTGCGACCTCGACTACATCCCGAACGAGGCTCGCCCGGCCCAGATCGACGTCGCGCTCTCGAACTCGTTCGGCTTCGGCGGCCACAACTCGTCGATCGTGCTGACGAGATACCAGGGCTAGCCGGGCTGTGCCCGGCGGGAGCCCCCGCACCATCGGGCGGTCGCAACCGTGAAGGAGGGGGCTCGCGGGGGAACCATGGGTTCCCCCGCGTCAAGGTGGGCGACGGTCGACTGCTACGGCACGCTGATCGACTGGAACGGGGGGATTCGCGCCGAGCTGGCGCGGCTCTTCGGCGAGGACGCGGCCGACCGGCTGCTCGTGCGCTACCACGAGCTCGAGCCGGAGGTGCAAGCGGAGGACCCGGAGCGGACGTACCGAACGGTGCTGACGCTCGCGCTCGAGCGGCTCGCCGAGGCCGAGAGCCTCGATCTGCCCGAGGGCGAGGACGACGCGCTCGCCCGGTCGCTTCCTTCCTGGCGGCCGTTTCCCGAGGTGCCCGCCGCCCTCGGGGCGGCCCGGGCGCGTGGCTGGCGGCTCGCGATCCTCTCCAACACCGACCGCGACCTCATCGCTGCCTCGAAGGCGCGGATCGGCGTGCCGTTCGACGAGACGATCGTCGCCTCCGAGATCGGGTCGTACAAGCCGGGCCACCGCCACTGGTCGGAGTTCTTCGCGCGCACGCGTGCGGACCGTGACCGGCACGTCCACGTCGCCGCGAGCCTCTTCCACGACATCGTTCCGGCGAACGAGCTCGGCCTACGGTCGGTCTGGGTGAACCGCCTCGGCGCTTCCAGCCCCAGCCCCGCCGTCGGCGCTTCCAGCCCTGGCCCCGAGCCGACCCGGGAGATCGCCGACCTGGCGCCGCTGGCCGACGTGCTCGACGAGCTCGTCCCCGCGTGACCCTCGCGGGGCATGCCGCGCGGCCGGCCCGCCCTGACGACGCGGCCGCCATCGCCGAGCTGATGAACGTCTTCGAGCGCGCGTTCCTCGAGGAGCCGGACACCACGAGCGCCGCCGACGTCAGCGGTTGGTGGTCACGGCTCGACCTCGAGCGAGACTCGCTTCTCCTGCTCGAGCCGGCCGGCGGCCTCGTCGCCTGCGCCACCCTGTACTCGCGCCGCGCGGATGCGCTCGAGCTCGACGCCTGCGTCCATCCGGAGCGGCGGGGACGCGGACTGGGATCGGCGCTGCTCGACTGGGCGGAGGCAGAGGCGTGGCGTCGCGGGCGGCCGACCCTGCAGACCGCCGGGCTCGCCGCCGACGCCGCCGCCAGGCACCTCGCCGAGTCTCGCGGCTTCGCCCCCGTACGTCACTTCTACCGGATGCTGACCGACCTCGACGCGCCGCCCCCGGCGCCCGTCTGGCCGGAGGGGTTCGCCGTGTCGGTCTTCCAGCCCGGTGAGGAGCGGGTGCTGCACGCGGCGCTCGAGGAGGCCTTCGCCGACCACTGGGGCCACGAGCCGCGCGACCTCGAGCACTGGCAGACGACGATGTTCGGACAGGAGTGGTGGGATCCGTCGCTCGCCTACCTCGTACGCTCCGGCGGCGAGGTCGTGGCGGCCGCGGTCAACGCGGTCCGGTTCGGGATGGGTTGGATCGGCTCGCTCGGCACGCGTGCGGCCTGGCGCGGGCGCGGTCTCGGGCGTGCCCTGCTCCTGATCGCCTTCGGGGAGCTGTACCGCCGTGGCGAGCGGCGGATCGGGCTCGCGGTCGACGCCGGCAACGAGACGGGCGCGACCCACCTCTACGAGAGCGTCGGAATGCGTGTCGCCTGGCAGGCCGACGTCTACGAGAAGCGCGTGTAGCCTTCAGAGGTGTCGCGCCTGCGCGCGAAGTGCCCTGACTGCAAGACCTTCACGGCGGTCGCGCTCGGGCCCGACTACCAGTGCCATGCCTGCGGGCGTGAGTTCGCCGCCGGTCTCGTCCGCGTCCCGCGCGCCTGGGGGGAGGACGGCGAGACGATGGCCGCCGCCGCCGCGCTCGAGCTTCCGTATCCCGAGACGGCGGTCGTTGCCGAGGACTCGCTCGGAGAGCAGTCGCTCGTGCTCGCCTCCGAGCTTCCGGAGCGCCCGCTCGTGCTCGGGGGCTGCTGCTGCTCGCACGTCGGCGCCGTCGAGGGCCTCGCGGCGCGGTATCGCCGGCTCGCCGTCGTCTGGGTGGACGCGCACGGCGACCTGAACACGCCCGAGAGCTCCCCGTCGGGGAACGAGTGGGGGATGCCGTTGCGCCAGATCCTCGACTCTGGCGCCGTGGAGGCCGACGACGTCGCCCTCGTCGGCGCCCGGGATCTCGACCCTCCCGAGCGGGCGTTCATCCGGGCCAGCGGTCTGCACACCGGCGGGCGGGCGGTCGAGCGGGCGCTCGCCGACGCGGACGGCGTGTACGTCGCGATCGACGCGGACGGTCTCGACCCGTCCGAGGTCGCCGCGTTCATGCCGGTTGCCGGTGGGATCCCGCTCGCCGAGGCCGAGGACGCACTCCGCGCAGTCGCCGGCACCTCGACCGTGGCCGGCGCCGGTCTGACCGGATTCCTCCTCGATCCGGCGAATCTCGTCCCGGCGACGCGCCTGTGCGCCGCGCTCGGCCTGTGACCCGCCGCCCGGGACCGTGGGTCTAAGATCCGGAGCCATGGCTCAGCCCCGCATCGACGTGTCGATCGAGCACAAGGGGGGTCCCGAGCCCGCAGAGGGGCGAAAGCACCCGAACACCTGTCCGTCGTGCGGGTCGCACTACCGAGACGAGGAGCTCGATCGTCACCTCGGCGTCTGTCCCCAATGCGGTCACCACTTCCCGCTCAGTGCGAGCCAGCGGATCGAGCAGCTCGCCGACCGGGACTCGTTCGCCGAGGAGGATGCCGACCTGCGCTCGACCGATCCGCTCGCCTTCTTCGATCTGCGGCCGTACGCCGAGCGGCTCGCGGAGGCCGAGCTGACGACGGGCGAGGGCGACGCGATCATGACCGGCCGATCCGAGATCGAGGGCGAGGCCTGCCAGCTCTCGGTGATGGACTTCGGGTTCATGGGCGGCTCGATGGGGAGCGTCGTCGGCGAGAAGTTCGTCCGTGCCTGCGAGCGGGCGGCCGAGCGGCAGGTGCCGCTCGTCTCCGTGACCGCATCGGGCGGCGCCCGGATGCAGGAGGGGATCCTGTCCCTGATGCAGCTGCCGAAGACCGTGTGCGCGGTGGAGGATCTCCGCGACGCGCGCGTCGCCCTGATCAACGTCCTTGCGCACCCGACGACCGCGGGAGTGCTGGCGAGCTTCGCGAGCCTCGGCGACGTCACGCTCGCCGAGCCGGGTGCGCTGATCTCGTTCACCGGCCCGCGGGTCGTCCAGCAGACGACGCGCGAGAAGCTGCCCGACGACTTCGGTCTCGCCGAGTCGAACCTGCGCTTCGGCCATCTCGACTCGATCGTCGCCCGGCGTGAGCTGCGCCCCCTCCTCGGTCGCTTGCTTCGCCTCTTCGGCCATGCCGGGTGAGGCCGAGCGCAGGCTCCGCGAGCGTCTGAGCGGGCTCCGGAACCTGTCCCTGCTCAGTGGGGCGAAGCTCTCCGGCGAGCTCGAACGGCTCCAGAAGCAGCTCGACCGCCTGGAGGCGGAGCCGACGGGCGAGGAGATCTGGCGCTCGGTCGAGCTCGCACGTCACACGAACCGCCCGTACACGCTCGACTACGTCGATCGGATCCTGACCGACTGGGTCGAGCTGCACGGCGACCGGGGCCGCGCCGACGACGGCGCGATGGTCGCCGGCCTCGGGAGCCTCACGGGGCGAACGGTCGTGCTGATCGGCCAGCAGAAGGGGCGCGACATCCAGGAGCGGACGAAGCGGCAGTTCGGGATGCCATACCCGGAGGGCTACCGGAAGGCGATGCGGGCGATGGAGCTGGCCGACCGCCATCGCTTCCCCCTGATCAGCCTCGTCGACACACCCGGTGCCTACCCGGGGGTGGCGGCCGAGCAGCACGGCCAGGGCGGGGCGATCGCCCGGTCGCAGGCGTTGATGGCCAGGCTGCGTGTACCGACGATCGCGTGCGTGATCGGCGAAGGGGGCTCGGGCGGCGCGATCGCGATCGCGCTCGCGGACCGCGTGCTGATGCAGGAGAACGCGATCTACTCCGTGATCTCGCCCGAGGGGTGCGCGGCGATCCTCTGGCGTGACGCGGGCGAGGCCCGCAAGGCTGCGGCCGCCTTCAAGCCGGACGCGACGCACTGTCTGGAGCTGGGCGTGATCGACGCGATCGTGCCGGAACCGGCCGGAGGGGCCCAGAACGACTGGAAGGAGGCGGCGAGGCTGCTCCAGGAGTCCCTGCGCGAGGCGCTCGATTCGCTCGAGGGCACCGCCGGTACCGAGCTCGTGCGTGCACGGCGCGCAAAGTTCCGCGACATGGGCGTCTTCGCGTAACGATCCCGTTTTTGCGGGGAGATTCCACACTCTCCACAGGCTTTTCCCCGGTTCGAAGCCAGGTTTTTCCACCGTTTCGACGCCATTCCGACACCCGATCCGGGCCGTCGTGTCCGCGGTGAGCGGCCGGACGGAGGTGAGCTCGACCCCGCCATGCGGAAGACTTCCGGCGTGACCCGCGGAGATCTCGCCGACTACCGCCGCAAGCGCGACCCGAAGCGGACGCCGGAGCCGTTCGGCGCGGGCAAGCGTGGCCGGGCACCGATCTTCGTCGTTCAACGCCACGACGCGCGGCGGCTGCACTACGACCTCCGGCTGGAGCGCGGCGGTGCGCTCGCCAGCTGGGCCGTGCCGAAGGGCGTTCCGTTCGAGATCGGCCAGCGCGCGCTCGCGGTGCACGTGGAGGATCACCCGCTCGACTACGCGACGTTCGAGGGCGAGATTCCGAAGGGCCAGTACGGCGCCGGCATCGTCGAGATCTGGGACCGCGGGACGTACGAGCTGGTCGAGGAGAAGAAGGACGGCGGGCTCACCGTCCGCCTGGCCGGCGAGCGGCTTCGGGGGCTCTGGGCGCTCGTTCCGGCGAGGCTGGACGGCGACGCGAGGAACTGGCTCATCGTCCGCAAGCGCGGCGACGAGGGCGAGGGGCGGACGCAGGGGAGCTACGACCCGATGCTGGCCACGCTCGCGGAGGACGTCCCGCACGGCCCCGGCTGGCTGTTCGAGGTGAAGTGGGACGGTTACCGGGCGCTCGCCTACGTCAGGGGAGGCGAGACACGGCTCGTGAGCAGGAACGGCAACGACCTGACGGAGCGCTTCGCGGAGGTCGCGAAGCAGGTCGTCCGGGCCCTGAAGACGCCCGACTGCGTCCTCGACGGCGAGGTCTGCGCGCTCGACGAGGACGGCCGCCCGAGTTTCTCGGCCATGCAGCGGGCCGAGCCGGGGACGCCGATCGTCTACGAGGCCTTCGACGTGCTCGAGATCGACGGCAACCCGCTGACCGATCTTCCGTTGACGGAGCGCCGGGCGCGGCTCGAGTCGCTGCTCGACCGGCGCAACCGGACGGTTCGCCTGTCCGAGGCGTTCGAGGACGGTGCGGCGCTGTCTGCGGCCGCGAAGGCCCAGGGGCTCGAGGGAATCGTCGCGAAGCGGGCCGATTCCCCGTACAGGCAGGGCAGGCGCGGCCGCGACTGGCTGAAGATCAAGACGCACGGCCGGCAGGAGTTCGTGATCGCCGGCTACACGCAGGGCCAGGGTCGCCGCTCGGGGCGCTTCGGATCGCTCGTCCTCGGGGTCTGGCGCGGACGTGAGCTCGCCTACGTCGGGAATGTCGGCACCGGGTTCGGCGACGCGGTGATCGACGAGCTCCTCGCGCGCCTGGGGCCGCTCGAGCAGGCCGACTCACCGTTCGCGGTCGTCCCGAGAATGCCGAAGGTGCGGAAGGGCGACGTCGTCTGGGTCCGGCCGGAGCTCCTTTGCGAGGTCGAGTTCGTCGAGTGGACGCACGACGGCCGGCTGCGAGCGCCGTCGTTCCAGGGGTTGCGCGACGACAAGCCGGAGCGCGACGTGCGCCGCGAGGAGCCGATGCCGGCAGAGATCCGTGTCGGCAAGCGCGTGCTCCAGCTCTCGAATCTCGACAAGGTCTTCTGGCCCGCCGAGGGGATCACGAAGGGCGACCTGCTCGCCTACTACCGGGCCGTCTCCCCCGTGCTCCTGCCTCACCTCCGGGACCGGCCCTTCACGATGAAGCGCTATCCCGACGGGATCGAGGGCGGCCACTTCTTCCAGAAG
>JBBRXG010000001.1:0-103203 GCA_038248655.1 Gaiellales bacterium | reverse complement strand
CTCGATTGGCTGCGTTACCCGTCGACGATGCTGCTCAACTCCCGCGGCTGCCCCTACGACTGCGCGATCTGCGGCGGGTCCCGCTCCGCCTACCGGGAGGTTGCCGGCCGGGCGCACGCCGGGATGCGCTCGCCGGACAAGCTCGTCGCCGACGCCAAGCTGATCTCGACCTTCTCCCGGGCGCCGATCTTCATGGTCCACGACCCACGCGTCGGCGGCATCGCCCGCAGCAGAAGGTTCTTCGAGCTGTTCGCCGCCGCCAAGATCGACAACGAGCTGGTGATCGAGGTGTTCTTCCCGGCCGACGGTGCGTTCTTCGCCGAGGTCGCGGCTGCGACCAGCGCGTGGAGCCTGCAGATCACGATCGAGTCACCCGACCCCGAGATCCGCCGACGCAACGGCAAGTTCGCCGTCAGCAACGCCGCCGTCGAGGAGACACTGCGAGCGGCACTCGACGAAGGTTGCGAGAAGCTCGACCTGTTCTTCATGGTCGGCCTGTCCGGCCAGACAGCGGAGAAAGCAATGGCCACCGTCGACTACTGCCGACACCTGGTCGAACGCTTCGGCGCCGACCCCCGCCTGCAGTTCTACGTCGCCCCGCTCGGCCCGTTCCTCGACCCGGGCAGCCGCGCCTACGAGCACGCGGACAGTCTCGGGTTCCACCGGCGGCTCTTCACCCTCGCCGACCACCGCGACGCCCTTCTCGGCCCAACGTGGCAGGACATGCTCTCCTACGAGACCGACTGGATGACCCGCGAGCAGATCGTGGCCACCACCTACAAGGTCGGAGCAGCACTCAACGACCTGAAGTTCGAAGCCGGCCTGATCGACGCCGCCACCCACACTGTCGTCGACTCTCACCTCCAATCGGCCGTGCGCATCCTCGCCGAAGTCCAAGCGCTCAGCACCCTGCCCGACAGCGAGCGCCGGCGGCGGCTACGTGCCCTCGACCACGCGCTCACCGTCGCCAACCGCGCCAACCTCGTCGGCGAAGACGAGCTGAAATGGAAGACCGGAAACGGCATCCGCGTCAGCCGCGTGCTCCTGCGCCACCTCGCAACCGCACTCCTCCACGAATTTGCCCACGCGTACGCGCGACTCCGCGGCCGCTACGACACCGCGGCCGCCATACCTCCGCTGCTCCCGACGCTCCCATCGATACAACGCTGAACGCCACCTCGGCATTGACCATGTCGACCCTAGCCACACCCTTCCTTGGACGGACCCACGCGATGCGTCGGAGGACCTCGTCGATCGCGGCGCGCGGGTCACGGTCGGTGTCGCGGGGAGCGGGCCGTGCCTGAGCTCCTGCGCTGGGTGCTCGCCGGGCAGAACCGGTTCCTGCTGCGCGTCGCCGCGATCTGGGGGTTCCTGTTCGGCTACGACACGGGCGTGATCGGCGGGGCGCTCCTGTACATCAAGCGCGACCTGCACGCGAGCAGCAGCTTCGACCAGCAGGCGATCGTGGCGTCGCTGCTGGTCGGCGCGGTGGTCGGAGCCCTGCTCGCCGGGCGGCTGGCGGCCTGCTCGGGCGGCGGCGCACGCTGATCGCGGCCGGGTGGATCTACGTCGGTGGGGGACTGGGTTCCGCGCTGGCACAGAGCCTCTGGCAGCTGGTCGGGGCGCGGCTGGTGCTCGGGCTGGCGGTCGGCGCGGCCTCGTTCGTCGCCCCCATGTACATCTCCGAGCTGGCGCCACAGCGAGTCCGCGGCGCCACGGTCACCTTCAACCAGCTGATGCTGACCAGCGGAATCCTCGCCGCCTACATCGCCAACTGGGCGCTGAAGGGACTCGCGGACAACTGGCGCTGGATGCTCGGGCTGGCGGCCGCGCCCGGGCTCGCTCTCGCCGTCGGGATGCTGTTCGTCCCGCCGAGCCCGCGGTGGCTCGCCGAGCAGGGCCGCGCCGACGACGCCCGCCGGGTGCTGCGCCGCATCCACGCAAAGGACGACGTCGACGACGAGCTGCACGAGATCGAGCAGGCCGCCCAGCGCCAGGCCGGACATCACGCGCTGCTGTCCCCGGCGGTGCGGCCGATGCTGATCGTCGGAGTCGGGCTGGCAGCCTTTCAGCAGCTGGTCGGCGTCAACACGGTGATCTACTACGCGCCGACGATCCTGTCGTTCACCGGGATCGGCGCCGGCAGCGTCCTGACCAAGAGCCTGTTCATCGGCGTCACCAACGTCGCGTTCACGGCCGTCGCGATCCTGCTGCTCGACCGCGTCGGCCGCCGGCCGCTGCTGCTCGCCGGCACCGCCGGGATGGTCGTCTCCCTCACCGCGCTCGGGCTGTTCTTCGCCGTCGGTTGGCTGCAGCACCACGCGTCCGTGCTGGCGCTCGTCGCGCTGCTGGTCTACATCGCGTCGTTCGCCGCCGGGCTCGGGCCCGTGTTCTGGCTGATGATCTCCGAGATCTACCCGCTCGACGTGCGCGGACCGGCCGAGAGCACCGCATCGGTGGTCAACTGGGCCACCAACTTCGCCGTCTCCTTCACCTTCCTCAGCCTCGTCGCCGTCCTCACCCGCGCGGGCACGTTCTGGCTGTACGCGGGCATCGGGCTCCTCGCGCTGTGGTTCATCGCCACCCGGGTGCCCGAAACCCGGGGCCGCAGCCTCGAAGACATCCAACGCCAGATCGGCGCAACAACGCCAACAGCGTGATGCCGGGTGGCCCAGCTCTCGCCTCTCGGTTACCCGGGCTGCTCCCGGGTCGCACCAGACCACCGACTGGACGCCCACCGGCCGGGCTCCGCCCTCTGCCTCCAGCATGACCGAAGCGGGAGCCTTCCCCGTAAGGCCGGTCGGGTTCGGCGAGCACTATCCCACGGGCTCGGCGAGCAGGGTGATCGCGGCCATCACCACGGCGAGCGCGCCATAGCCGAGCTTGCGCGCCGTGCCCGTGGTGGTGCGGAGCGCGATGACCGCCTCGATCGCGTAGTAGGCCGCGAACGCGCGGGAGGCGATGGCGACGATCGTGAAGGTCGCGACCGTCGCGGCGAGCGCGATCGCCGCGGCGCCGCTGACCAGGTACGGCCGCGCACCGTGCATCCAGTCGGCCAGGCCGCGCAGGTTGCCGTCGGCGGCGACCGTGTCTGCCGTGGCGGCGCTGAACTGGCTCAGCACCGCGGTGATCACGAGCGGCAGGGCAAGCAGCGGCGCCACCCGACCGGTGATGTCGAGCAGCGTCGTGTCGACGCCCGCCTTCGTGCCTAGACCCATCACCGGGGTGGCCACCGCCACGAAGGCGATGTAGATCGATGTGGCCGCAAGCTGCGCCACCCGTGAGGCCCAGACGCGGGTCTCGGCGTCGTACTGGTCGCCGAGGTAACGCACCGTCTCAAACCCCTGGACGGTGATGACCACGCCGCCGAGCGTCAACAGCACGCGGCCGACGCCGACGGGGGGACCCGGGGGGAGAGAGAGGCCGCCGCCGCCCAGGGCGCGGACGTCGTGGATGAGCAGCACCGCGACGAGCACGGTGACGAGCACGAGCACGGCGATCAACGCGATGCGCTCGAGCAGGTCGAGCCCGTGGAAGCCGCGCGTGATGCCGACGCCGACGATCACCACCACGATCGCGCACGCAAGCACGCGCTCGCCGACGGGCGAGCCGCTGGCCGCGAAGTGGAAGATGTACTGGGCAAGGATGCGCAGGTAGAGCGCGACCGAGATGACGTAGGCGACGACGATGACCGTGTCGGCGAGGCGATCGAGCCGGCCGGTGATGGTGTCGAGCTTGCCCGCGTCGGCTCGCGGCTCCACGACCCGGACGCAGTGGCGGATCGCCGTGCCAGCAAGCCACGCGAGGCCGCACATCGCCCCCGCCCCGAGCACGGACACGGCGCCGAGCGTGCGCTCGAGCACGGGAACAATGATGAGGAAGCCTGAGCCGAAGATCGACGCCAGCGGCGTCACCGCTGCCAGCACGACCCGCCGGCGACTGATCGGTTTCGACACATCGGTCATTCGATCACCAAGCCCCTCCACCGGCGTCACCAGCCGGCCGAGTAGGGCAGGTGCCAGGCACCCCGTGAGCCGAATCCCTTACGGCATGCGAGACGCGCTTTCGGGCTCCCGACCGCAGCCGGCGCACGCTGCTCGTGAAGGAGGCGATGCGGCGACGAGCCCGACGGTTCAAATACGTCCGGTCAAAGTGACAGAGAGGCGGGGGTTCCTGGTTGCCCCGCGAGCCCCTCCTTGCGGGAGACCGCGGCGGGTAGCCGTCGGCGGAGTGCCCTCGGTGAGCGTAATCCACAGCGACGCTTCTCAGCTTTCTCTCAGGCGTGCGTCCTACGGTTTGTCGCATGAACAGATACAGACACGGACCGTTCCCGTTCGGCGATTGGGTCGTCGAGCATCACGGCGGCGGGCCGCACTCGTTTTCCTGGGTGATCTTCGGGCTGCTGCTCGCGCTCCTGCTGCTGACGATCGTCTCGATCGCCCTGGACGCCTACTGCCGATCGCAGGGACCGAGGCCGTTCACCGGACCGCCGCCGTCCGGGACCCCTCGCGGAGGACGCGCGCTGGCCGTGCTCGACGTCCGGTATGCGCGGGGGGAGATCTCGCGAAAGGACTACCTTCGGGTACGTGAGGACCTCGGCACGCCTGCGGAGCCGGACACGGACGCGACGACCGAGGTTCAGCCGCTCACTCCGGGGCGCCGCTGGCGAAAGCGGTCGTAGGCCGAGGCCCGGGCGCCGCAGCGAGCCTCGCGCGCGCGTGGAGCCCTCCCGCGAGCGGCGATCCGCTTCACGGCGCACACTTCGTCGGATGCCGCTCGGGGCCGTTCTCTTCGACGTCGACTTCACGCTCGCCAAGCCGGGGCCGGACCTCGGCCCGGACGGCTACCGGCGGTTCGGCGAGCGCCACGGGCTCGTCCTCGACCCCGCACGCTACGCGACCGCACGGGCCGCCGCGATCGAGACCCTCGAGCGCCACCCGGAGCTCCGTCACGACGAGGAGCTGTGGTTCGCCTTCACCGAGCGGATCATCCGAGGGATGGGGGGAGACGCCGATGCCGCCCGCGATCTCGCCGTCGAGATGACCAGGCTCTGGGAGAACTCGGCCAACTTCGACCTCTACGACGACGTCCTGCCGGTGATCGCAGACCTGCGGCGGCACGGGCTGAAGCTGGGTCTGATCTCGAACAGCGCGCGCGAGATCGCGGAGTTCGTCGCCCACCACGCCCTCGATGTCGACTGCGCGATCACGTCACGCTCGCACGGCTGGACGAAGCCGCACCCGACGATCTTCCAGGCGGCGCTCGAGCTGCTGCAGGTGGCGCCCGCCGACGCGGCCATGGTCGGCGACTCGGTCGAGGACGACATCGAGGGCGCCCTCGCACTCGGCATGGCCGCGTTCCTGATCGATCGCGAGGGTCGTCACCCGGAGGCGCCCCGGCGCCTCCCGGACCTCTGGGCTCTGCTCGACGCGCTCGGCCTACAGACCTAGCTCGACGCGCCAGGCCTCGGTGTGCCCGCCGAGCGCAGGCGCCTGGAGGGGCGGCTCGAGGCCGAACTCGGCCGCTGCCTCGATGATCGTCGAGACCGGGCCGGCGGAGACGTCCTCTCCGTCAATCCGCTCGAGCCAGTGCGCGAGTGGATGGGCGGCGATCGCCGCCGCAAGCTCCTCGGCGAGGGCTTCCTGGTCGGGGTCGTACTGCCGGTCGGCCAGATCCGGTGCGTCGACGACCTCGCAGAGACGCCGCCAGAACTTCGGCTCCAGTGCACCGACCGTGAGCCAGCGGCCGTCGGCCGTCGGGTAGATCCGGTAGCAGGCGAGACCGCCGGTCAGCATCTGCTCGGGGAGCCCCGCGAGCCGGTGGGCGACGAGCCGATGCGAGCCGTGCGTCATCGAGACCGTCAGCCGCGCGCCGCGGCCGGTGCGCTCGCGCTCGAGCAGGGCGGCCACGACCTCCAGCGCGGCCCCGAGGCCGCCGGCCGCCAGGTCGGCTACCTGCGTCGGCGGCAGCGCGGGCGCCGTGTCAGCGAGAACGCCTGCCCAGCCGAGGTAGTTGAGATCGTGACCGGCACGCCCTTCGTGGCGGTTGCCCAGCCCGAAGCCCGTCACCGAGCAGAGGACGACGGTCCCGGGCACTGTCAGACCGAGCCGTTCGAACACGCCCGGCCGAAAGCCTTCGAGGACGACGTCTGCGCAGGCGCACAGCTCGTTCGCGAGCGCGAGCCCACGCTCGGTCTTCAGGTCGCAGACGACCGACTCCTTGCCGGCGTTGACGGCGTCGTGCCAGGCGGGCGCGGTCGTGCGGAGAGGATCGCCCTCCGGCGGCTCGACCCGGACGACGCGCGCACCGAGCCGGAGCAACTCCCGGCTTGCGAACGGGCCCGGCAGGTACCAGCTGAAGTCGACCACGAGCCGGCCCGCAAGGGGGTTCATCGGACCGAGGCTACTACTATGAGGAAGCTTTGACTGACCGGTCAGTCGTCCAGGAAGAGAAGCGTCAGCTCATCCTCGCCGCCGCCGTCCGCGTCTTCGCGCGCAGCGGATACCACGACTGTCGCGTGGGCGACATCACCGAGGAGGCCGGCGTTGCGCACGGGCTCCTCTACCACTACTTCAGCTCGAAGGAAGAGGTGCTCGAGACCGTCTTCCGCGAGACCTGGCGTCAGGTGCTGGAATCCTTCGACGGCGTCGAGGAGTCGCCCGACCCGCCGCGCGAGCAGCTGCGGCAGGTTGCCGCGATCCTGCTCGGCTCCTGGCGTCGCGACCCCGACCTCGTGCGGGTCCTCGTCCGCGAGGTCGTGCGCAGCCCACAGGTGCAGAGCAAGGTCGGCGAGCTCGGGCGCGCGTTCCAGGCGATCGAGCGCATCATCGCCCGCGGGCGAGCGGACGGTGTCTTCCGCGCCGATCTCGAGCCCCGCCTCGCCGCCTGGATCTTCTATGGCGCGATCGAGGAGATCCTGACCGGCTGGGTGCTCGGCCAGCTACCGGACGGCGACGCCGACGTCGCAGCCGCCGAGCGGACGGTCGTCGACGTGCTCTGCGACGGGATGCTCGTGTGACCACCCGGAAAGGGCTCTCGTGGATCCTCGGCCTGGGCGCTTTCGGGCTCGCGTTCTCGATCACGACGACGGCGGCGTACCTGCCGAAGCTCCTGGGCGGCTTCACCGATTCGAGGACGATGATCGCAGCGGTGCTCGCCGCCGAGGGCGTCTTCGCGCTGGCGCTGCCGCTCGTGATCGGGCCCTGGAGCGACACGTTCCAGACGCCGATGGGGCGGCGCCGTCCCTTCATGCTCGCCGCCCTCGGCCCGATGGGTTTCTGCCTCGCAATCCTCGCCTTCATGCCGAACATCTGGACGATCACCCTGATCGTCCTGGCGTTCTTCTTTGCCTACTACGTGTACGAGCCGCCGTACCGAGGCCTGTACCCGGACGTGCTGCACGAGAGCATGTACGGCCGCTCACAGGGGGTGCAGCACGTGATGCGCGGGATCGCGCTCGGAATCGCGCTCGTCGGCGGGGGCTTCCTGTTCAAGGTCTGGCACCCGGCCCCGTTCCTGCTCGCAGCCGTGGCGACGTCCGCCGCCTGCGGAGGGGTGATCCTGTTCGTGCACGAGGCTCCGGGTGAGGGCTCGCGCGTCTTCCGCGGCGTCCGGAGCTACGTGCGCACGAGCTGGCAGGTCTTCCACGACGTGCCCGAAGTACGCCGCTTCCTGCTCGCCAATTCCGCGTGGGAGGGGACGTTCGCGGCGATGCGGACGTTCGTTGTCCTCTACATCACCGAGGGCCTCGGCGAGCCGCTTTCCACCTCGTCGGCCGTGCTCGCGGCGGTCGCGGTCGGCTACGTGCTCGCGGCGATCGGCTCCGGGCCGCTCGGCGACCGCTTCGGGCTCGCCCGCGTGATCTTCGGCGCCTCGTTCGTCTACGGCGCCGGGCTGCTCGTCGCTGGGACCGCCCAGGAGTGGCACAACTGGTACTACGGGCTGATCCTGCCGGTCGCGGTCGCCGGCGGCACGGTGATGACCCTGTCGTGGGGACTCCTCTTCAAGCTGATGCCGGCGCAGCATCGCGGCGCGATCTCCGGGCTCGCGACGACGACGAAAGGCATCGGCCTGCTGGCCGGCCCACTCGTCGCCGGGGTGATGATCGACGTGATGTCGCCCTACCTTTCGAAGACCGACGGCTACGAGGCGCTCTGGCCGGTCTGCGCCGTCCCCGTGCTCGCGGCGATCCCGCTCGTGGCGTCGCTGATCCACAAGGAGCCTAGTGGCAAGCCGGAGCCCCAACCGAGCTGAGCCCGAACCACCAGACCTGCCCCCGATAGAGATAGATCTGCGTCGACGTGCGGGCACGACGGAGGACGAGGGCGGCATACGTACCGCACTCGACCCGCGGGAGGACGCCGTAGAGCGCCGTCACGCGCGCGGCGGGGTCGCCCACCTTCAGGCCTCGATCGGTGTGCCACCCCGGCGGCGACCAGATCGTGAAGAACGACTCCACCCCTCCCGCGCGGAACGACACGCCCGCCCCCTGCGGCTCGAAGGGCTTGTAGGTGAAATACCAGGTCGGCCGCGCGCACGAGCGGCAACGGCCGTGGCGCTGGCCCCAGACGGCCTCGACCCGAGTCGCGGCCGCCCCGAGGCGCAGGCCGCCGAAGCTCACGCCCGGGACGACGACCGCGTTCGACGGAAGCGAGAGGTTCAGCAGGACGAGCGCCAGCCTGAACACGCCGAACCGATCAAAGCGCCGCGGCCGATCCCGGTCAAGCGCGCCGAACCTTGCGCTGTCCCTGCCCGTTCGCAGCGCGCGGCGGCTCGACCTGCAGGGTCAGACCCTCGGGCCAGCCCCCTCGACCGAGCGGCGCTGCTTCTACGCGGATCGTCTCCGGGCGCCTACGCTCTGGCGAGGGCAGGCCCCCAGGAGACCAATGGCGACATCTCGCCCGTATGGCCGTTCAGGCGGCGGTACCCGAGCGCGTGCTCAGCCTGCATCATCTTGTGGATCTGCGTCGTGCCCTCGTAGATGATCGGCGCGCGCGCGTTCCGGAAGTACCGCTCGATCCCGTACTCGCCTGAGTACCCGTACGAGCCGTGCACCTGGATCGCGAGATGCGCCGCCTCGAATGCCGACTCGGTCGCATGCCATTTGGCAAGCGAGGTCTCGCGCGTGTTCCGCTTGCCCTCGTTCTTCATCCAGGCCGCCTGCATGACGAGCAGCTTCGAGGTCTCGTAGCCGAGCACCATCGTCGCGATCATGTCCTGGACGAGCTGGTAGCGGCCGATCGCCTGGCCGAACGTCTCGCGCTCGCGCGCGTACTCGACCGAGCGCTCGAGGCAGGCGCGGATCACCCCACAGGCGCCGGCTGCGACCGTGAAGCGGCCCTGGTCGAGCGAGTACATGGCGACCTCGAATCCCTGGCCCTCGTCCCCGAGCCGGTTCTCGGCCGGCACCTCGACGTTCTCGAAGAAGAGCTCGCCGGTCGAGCCGGCCCACACCCCGAGCTTGTTCTCCGTCTCCCGCGTCATCACCCCCGGCCAGGCGCGCTCGACGATGAACGCAGACATCCCCTTGTGCTCCGCGTCCGCGTCGGTCTTGGCGACGACGAGCTGGTGGTCGGCGACGGTCGCGTACGAGATCCAGTTCTTCTGGCCGTTCAGGACGTAAACATCGCCCTCGCGACGGGCGCTCGTCCGCATCGCGGCGACGTCGGAGCCCGCGCCCGGCTCGGTCAGCCCGAAGCACCCCAGCTTCTCGCCTCTCGCCTGCGGGACGAGATAGCGCTGCTTCTGCTCCTCCGTCCCGTACCTGAGGAGCGACATCGAGTTCAGGCCGACGTGGACGGAGATCAGCGTCCGGAACGCCGCCTCGCCCCGCTCGATCTCCTCACAGGCGAGCGCCTCGGCGACGAAGTCGAGGCCCGCGCCGCCGTACTCCTCCGGGATCACGATCCCGAGGATCCCGAGCTCGGCCATGCCCTCGATCAGCTCCAGGTCGAGCTTGTGGTCGGTGTCGTTCTCGATCGCGACCGGCAGCACACGCTCGTCCACGAAGGTGCGAACGGTGTCCTGAATCAGCCGCTGCTCGTCCGAGAGCTCGAAGTCCACGATGGCGAGTCTATGGAATGCCTGGCGTCGTACGTCTGGAAGCCGAGCTTGAACACGCAGTGGTAGGCGACCGGAATCGTCAGCAGGAACGCGATCCGGCCGACGAAGCGGTGGACGACGTCGACGAATCGGGGCCGCGCCCAGGGCAGTTTGCGGAAGATCCACGCGGCGGTGACGAGCTGCGTCACCCGGAGGATCGCCGCCGCGAGCGCCAACCACGCCTTAGGTGCAGGGTGCCGCTGAAGAAGAGGCGAGACCACGGTCGCGGATAGGCGCCGGGTGAGATCATCGGCTCACGGGCAGCGATCCCGATCGACGAGCTGTCGCTCCGGAGCGGCCGTCATCGCGATCCCGCTACTATTGACTGACCGGTCAATCGAGCGTGGAGGAGCCGACGATGACCACGACCGAGCACGCCGTCACGGGGGGCGTCGCATTCACCCTCACCGAGGAGCAGCGGGCCCTCCGCGAGCTCGCGCACGAGTTCGCCGTCAGGGAGATCCGGCCGAAGGCGGCCGGGTACGACGAGCACATGACCCATCCCGCCGACGTGATCGCGAAGGCGCACGAGCTCGGTTTGATGAACCTCCACGTTCCGGCCGAGTACGGCGGGCCGGAGCTCGGGCTCCTCGACGGCTGCGTCGTCGCCGAGGAGCTGAACTGGGGCTGCTCGGGGATCGGTACGGCGCTCGCCGTGAACGGCCTCGGTGCCGGCCCCGTGATCGTCGCCGGGACCGAGGAGCAGAAGCGCGCCTGGCTCTCGCCGCTCGTCGACGAGCCGATCCTCTGCTCGTTCGGGCTGACCGAGCCCGATGCCGGCTCGGACGTCGCCCGGATCGCGTCCACCGCCGTCCGCACGGGCGCCGGGTACGTCCTCAACGGGTCGAAGACCTTCATCACGAACGCGGGGTACGCCGCCTGGACCGTCGTCTTCGCGAAGACCGATCCGGCGCGCGGTCACCGCGGGATCTCCGCGTTCGTCGTCCCGATGGACACGCCGGGGGTGACGATCGAACAGCATCTCGACAAGATGGGTCAACGCTCGACCGACACCTCGGCCTTCGCGCTGACGGACGTCGTCGTTCCCGTCGCGCACCGCCTGGGCCAGGAGGGTGACGGGTTCAAGATCGCGATGCAGACGCTCGACGGCACCCGCCCCGGCACGGCGATCGGCGCGGTCGGCGTTGCCCGCGCCGCCTTCGAGTACGCCTGCGACTACGCGAAGGAGCGCGTCACCTTCGACCAGCCGATCGCCATGCACCAGGGGGTCAACTTCATGATCGCGGACATGGCGACGAAGATCGAGGCCGCGCGGCTGCTCACGTGGCAGGCGGCCTGGATGCTCGACGAGGGCTGGGGCCGAAAGGCCACCCTCTACTCGTCGATGGCGAAGCGGTTTGCGGCCGACACGGCGATGGAGGTGACCACCGACGCCGTCCAGATCTTCGGCGGCTACGGCTACATGAAGGAGTACCCGGTCGAGAAGCTGATGCGGGACGCGAAGCTCTACCAGATCTACGAGGGCACCTCGCAGATCCAGCGCCTCGTGATCGCCCGTGACGTCCTGATTCCGCGAGACTAGAGCCGCGTGTCCCTCGAGATCGACCTCTCCGGCCGGGTTGCGCTCGTCACCGGCGGCTCGCGCGGCCTCGGCCGCGCCGACGCCCTGACTCTGGCCCGCGCCGGCGCGGACGTGGTCGTCGCCGACATCCAGGTCGAGTCGGAGACGACGGACGAGGACGTCGAGCGCTACGGCCCGCTCGCGCAGGTGGCCCGGGCGCAGGGACTCGTGTTCACGGAGGCGACCGCCGAGGAGATCCAGTCGATGGGCCGCCGCTCCGCGGCGGTCAAGTGCGACGTCACCGACCGGGAGCAGGTCACGGCCACGGTCGCTCGTGCGGTCGAGGAGTTCGGCCCGGTGGACATCCTCGTCAACAACGCCGGCACGCTCGATCACGTCGCGCAGATCGCCGATCAGTCGCCCGAGCTCTGGGAGCGCGACCTGCGCGTCAACCTGACCGGCGCGTTCAACTGCGCCCAGGCCGTCTGGCCGCACATGCGGGAGCGTGGTTGGGGCCGGATCGTGAACATGGCCTCCGTCGCCGGCACCCTCGGCGGCTTCGGCCAGGCGAGCTACGCGACGACGAAGGCGGGCCTGCTCGGGCTGACGAAGTCGCTCGCGCTCGAGGGGGCGCGACACGGGATCACGGTCAACGCGATCGTCCCCGGGATCATCGGTACGGAGGCGTTCTCGTTCGGGAACCCGGAGCTGAACGAGCGGATGATCAAGCGAACGGCGCTCCGCCGGCCGGGCGAGCCGCAGGACATCGCCAATGCGATCGCGTTCCTCTGCTCGGACCTGGCCGCGTACATCACCGGGGTCGGCCTCAACGTCAGCGGCGGCATCGAGCTCTTCACGTTCTGAGCATGTCCGATCGGGTCGTCCACCTCGAGCGTCTCCCCGTCGAGCAGATCGCGGTGATCACGCTCGACCGGCCGCCCCTGAACGCGATCGACGAGCAGCTGGTCACCGAGCTCTCGGCCGCGGCGGCCGAGCTCGCCGCCGATCCGGACACGCGCGTCGTCCTCGTCCGCAGCGCTCTCGAAGGCGTGTTCATGGCCGGCGCCGACATCCACGAGTTCGAGCGGATCGCGGCCGAGGGCATCGATCGCGCGCTCGTCGCGCAGGAGGTGTTCACGCGGTTCGCCGAGCTCCCGCAGCCGACGGTCGCGGCGATCAACGGGCACGCGCTCGGCGGAGGGCTCGAGTTGGCGCTCGCGTGTGACTTTCGCTTTGCAGCCCGCGGCGAGGGTGTGCTGATCGGGCTACCCGAGGTGCGTCTCGGCCTTCTCCCCGGCGCGGGCGGAACCCAGCGGCTGACCCGGCTCGTCGGGCCCGGACGCGCGACCGAGCTGATCATGAAGGGGCTGCAGCTCTCGCCCGAGCAGGCGGCCGCGGAGGGGATCGTCCACTTCGCGATCGAGCCCGAAAAGCTCGACGAGGAGGCCCGCGACTACGCGGTCCGGCTCGCCCGCCAGGCGCCGATCGCCCTTCGCGGGATCAAGCGCGCGATCCGCGCCGCCTGGTCCCGGGACGGCTTCGAGGCCGAGCGCGAGGCGTTTCGGGAGGTGCTCGGCTCCGAGGACGCCCAGGCCGGCGTGCGGGCCTTCCTGGACGGGGAGCGGCCGATGTTCTCCGGCTCTTGAGTCCGGCGGCCCCGTCGGTACAATGGCGGGCCTTGCGTCTCGAGGCGGGTGTCACCCAATCTCCGTATTCCATGCGCCGGCTACGGCAGGCGCGTGTGCGCCGCATGAGGCGGTTGACGCTGGCGTCGTTCTCCCTCGTGGTGCTCCTCGCCGTCGTCGCGGCGATCGTCTACGCCGGATCGCCCGGGACGATCGCGCAGGGGATCGAGATCCAGGGGATCGACGTGGGCGGCCTGTCGACCGCAGCCGCCACCTCCGCGCTCGACCGCCGCTCGCGGGCGACCCTCGGAAAGCCGGTCCGGTTCGAGGCCGGCGGCCGCGCGTTCGTGCTGAAGGCGGCCGACCTCGGCCTGCGGCCCGACTGGGCGGCAGCGATCGCCGCCGCCCGCCACGAAGGCGACGGGTTCGGGCCGCTGCGCGGCTTCCGCCGGATGAAGATTCGTTTCCTCGGCGACAGCGTGTCGACGAAGGCGACCTACGACGAGTCGGCGCTGAAGGCGATGCTCGCGCGTATCGCAAGACGGGTCGACCGCCCGCATCGCGAGGCTGCGGTCGTCCTGCACGGTCTCCGGCCGGCGATCGTCTCCGCCCAGGCGGGCAGCCTCCTCGACCGCGAGGTGGCCGGCCGGGCGATCGTGGCCGCGCTGGCGTCACTCGATCGCGGCCGGCCGATCACCCTCCCGCTGACGGTGGACGAGCCCGACGTGACCGGCGCGATGCTCGCGCCGGCGCTCGCAAAGGCGCGGGCGGCCGTCTCCGCGCCGGTCGTGCTCACGCTCGGACCGACTCGCTACAAGCTGCCGCGCTGGCGCATCGCCGGCCTGCTCGAGCTGCCGGCGGGCGGTACGCGGGCGGTGCGGATCGGCGGCAAGGGCGCTGACGAGTACTTCGGCAGGCTGCAGAAGGTCGTCGACATGCCCGCCCGCGACGCCGACTTTCTGGTCGTTTCCAGCGGGATCACGATCAAGCCGTCCCGCGACGCACGCGTGCTCGACGTGCGCAAGACGGCCGCCGGCCTGCTCACCGCCGCGACGCGGCGCGGGAACCGGGTCACCCCGATCGCGGTCGCGACGAAGCCCGCCCAGCGGACGACGGAGGACGCGAAGGCGATGGGGATCACCGGCATCGTCTCGAGCTACACGACGGTCTACGGCGGCGTGCCGAACCGGATCCACAACGTCGAGGTCGTCTCGCACCTCGTCGACAACGCGCTGATCGCTCCAGGCAAGGAGTTCTCGTTCAACGCCACGACCGGCGAGCGGAACGCCGCGAAGGGGTTGCTCGAGGCGCCGGTGATCATCAACGGCGAGCTCCAGGACGGGCTCGGCGGCGGCACGTGCCAGGTGTCGACGACCGTCTTCAACGCCGCCTACGAGGCCGGCCTGCCGATCACTGCGCGCACGAACCATGCCCTCTACATCAGCCACTACCCGCAAGGACGGGATGCGACCGTCAACTACCCGGACGTCGACCTGAAGTTCGTCAACGACACGGGCCACTGGCTGCTCCTGCGCACGTTCGTCAGCTCGAGCTCGCTGACCGTGAATCTCTACGGCACGCCGCAGCACCGCCGCGTCGAGAGCGAGACCGCGCCGCTCCAGACGACCGGGGCGGTGCCGACGGTGGTCACGAAGGATCCGGATCTCCTCGTCGGCACGAAGGTCGTCGACGAGGCCGGCTCGCCCCCGCTGTCGACGAGCGTCACCCGCCGGGTGTACGACGCCGACGGGAAGCTCCTCTACGAGAACACCTGGTACTCGAGCTACGTCGGCGAGAAGGAGAAGGTCCGGATCGGGACGAAGCCGAAGCCGAAGCCCAAGCCCGAGCCGAAGGCCGACGCGAGCACGTACCTTCCGAGCGACCTCGTCCCCACCGACGGAACGACTCCGGCCGACACGACTCCGGCCGACACCGCGCCGGCCGAGACGACGCCCACGACGACCGGCTAGCCCTCCGCGTCGGCGATCGACGCCGCGAGCCACCCCGGAAAACGCGTCGGCCGCAACGACTCGCGGTCGACGACGGCGTGCTGCGTCCAGCCGTCCGCGACGATCTCCCCGTCCCGCTCGACCACGTACTCGTAGCGGAAGCGGGCGCCGCGGAGGTCGATGCAGCGGGCATTGATCCGGAGGCGGTCGTCGAAGAAGACCGGCTTCAGGTAGCGGACGTGCGACTCGATCGTCAGCGCCTCGTACCCCTCCTCCTGGAGGCCCTTGTAACCGCCGCGGAAGCGAGCGAGGTACTCGATCCGCGCGACCTCGTACCAGACCAGGTAGGCGGCGTTGTGGGCGACGCCCTGCGCGTCGGTCTCTGCGAAACGCACGGCGATCTCGGTCGAGAACCGGAATCCCTCCATGTCGTCTCTAACTATCGCTGGAGCGGTCGCGGTCGGGACGACCCAGAGCGCCGAGCCCCGGCGCGCGAACGAGCTACGGACCGACCCCGCGGGTCTGTCCCTGACGTAGGTCGGCCGCGAAGCTCTCGAGGGAGCAGGACCGCGAGGCGCCTTCCATCGTCGTTCCCTGCGACAATGCGCGGGTGAGGCTGGCTCCCGTCATTCTGGTCGCCGCCCTGGCGGTCGCCATCCTGCCCGCGACCGCCGGCACTGCCTCGCACGTCGAGCGGACCTGTCGACCGGGGGTCCTGCACCCGGTCGGGACGCGCTCCGAAGCGTTCTCGGCGATGGTGAAAGGGGCGACCGACACGTTCCGGCGGCCCGGAGGCGTGCGGCTGGCTCGATTCGGCAAGCTGAATCAGAACGGCTATCCGACCACGTTCGGGATCGTCGGCGCGGTCGTGAACCGCGCCTGCGGTGCCTCGTGGTACCGCGTCAAGCTTCCGATCCGGCCGAACGGCGTCACGGCGTACATCAGGCCCGCAGACGTGCGCGTCGAGAAGGTCACGACCAGGATCGAGGTCGACCTCTCGGCACGGCGACTCACGTTCTACCGCGCGGGCAGGGTCGTGCTGACCACTCCGGTCGCGGTCGGCTCGTCGTCCACGCCGACTCCGGTCGGTCGCTTCTACGTCGATCAGCGGATCCTGACCACGAATCCGAACGGCCCCTTCGGGCCCGCGGCCCTCGGCGTGTCCGCCTTCTCGAACGTTCTGACCGGCTGGACGCAAGGGGGCCCGATCGGAATTCACGGGACGAATCAGCCCTGGTCGATCGGCCGTGCGGTCTCGAACGGATGTATCCGAGCGCCGAATGCGACGCTGAAGAGGCTCTTCGCCGCCACCCACGGCGGATCGCCGGTCGTGATCCATCCGTAACCGCGGAGGGCCGGTCGCCGTTATTGTCCCGATCATGCCGAAACGCAAGCAGCAGAAAGACGTGATTCAGCGGCTCGCAGAAACGGGCGAGGAGGCCCTGCAGCGGCTGGCGGAGCTCCCCGGCGGCGCGAAGGTGGTCGAGGCCGGCAACGTCCTGCGCGACCGTGTCGACGAGATCTCCAAGCGCGTGCGCAAGCTCGACCCGCTCGAGCGCCGCGTGGCCGAGCTGGAGCGGCGGCTCGACGAGCTGTCCAAGCCGAAGAGCTCGGCCGCCCCCCGCAAGACGGCGACCGCCCGGAAGCCGGCGGCCCGGAAGCCGTCTACTCCGCGGAAGCGCCCGTCCACCCCGTCCTAGCGCGGGACGCGCAGGCGCAGCGCACGCGGGACGAGCTCGATCCGGACCGGCGTCGTCCCCGGCTGCTCTCCGTCGAGCTGCACCGGGAGCTCGACCTCGGCGTCGACGGAGACGATGCACCCCCTGAGCAGCTCCGTCTTCGGATGCGGCAGGTGCGTACCCCGGTAGATCTTCAGCATCGTCTGGACGAGGTCGCGCCTCGTCACGTCTCCGATCACGAGGACGTCGAACAACCCGTCGTCGGGGCTCGCCTGCGGGCAGAGCATCATGCCGCCGCCGAGGTAGCGCCCGTTCGCGACCACGACCTCGTTCGTCATTCCGGTGCGGACCTCTCCGTCGACGGACACGCGCACGGGAGTGTTCTGCCAGCGCGCGAACACGGCGAGCGTCGACCACAGGTACGAGATCTTCCCGCCGAGAGCCTTCGAGGACTCATTCGTCCGTCGGGCGATCGCACCGCTCATCCCGATGCCGGCGGCGTTGAAGAACCAGGCCTCGGCGGCGTCCCCGGACCAGGCGCGCAAGGCGACGCGCCCAGCGTCGATCGCGCGGCTCGTCCCGTGGAGCGCGACCTCCACCGCGGCCTCGAGCTTCGTCGGGATCCCGAACGTACGGACGAAGTCGACGCCCGTCCCGCGGGCAATCACGGCCAGCTCGACGTCGTCGAGGCCGACGACGCCCGATGCGACCTCGTTGACGGTCCCGTCGCCGCCGACGGCGACGACCAGCTTCGCTCCCTCCTCGGCTGCGTGCCGGGCCAGGTCGCGGAGGTGCTCGGGCCGCTCGGAGAAGAGGGCGTCGCCGGTCAGGCCGAGCGTGGAGGCGCGGTGGGCGAGCTCGGGCCAGCGGCGACCGGTCGCCCCGGCGGCCGAGGCCGGGTTGACCAGGAAGACAGCCTTCGCCGATCGCTGCACGATCAGCGAAGGCTAGAGGTACACGCGGGCCTGGCCTTGTCTAGGCGTTTCGGGCGTCAGCCCGAGCCGGCAGTGACGGTCTCGAGCGCGAGCTCGGTCATCTGGTCGACTGCGAGGCGCATCTCCTCGTCCGTGATGCGCTTGAACTCGCCGTCCACGACCACGTCGCTGACGATGAGCAGGCAACCCGCCTGGACCTTCTTCAGGGCACCGAGCGTGAACAGCATTGCCGCCTCCATCTCGACCGCCAGGATCCCCCGGTCGCTCCAGCGTTGGTACTGGTCTCCGTCCGGGTTGTAGAAGACGTCGCTCGAGACGACGCCGCCGACCCGAACGGGCTTGGCCTGCTCCTTCGCGTGGTGGACGGCGGCGTGGACGAGATCCCAGTCGGCGGTCGGCGCATGGGCTTCGCCGCCGATCAGGTGGGTGGCGGTCGCGTCGGCCGGGGTCGCGGAGAGTGCGACGATCAGGTCGCCCATCTGCAGGTCGGGCTGGAGCCCGCCGCAGGTGCCGACGCGGAGCATCCTCTTCACTCCGAGCTGGGTCAGCTCCTCGATCACGATCCCCGCGGACGGACAGCCCATTCCGCTCGATTGCACCGAGACCCGCCGATCGCGGAACGTGCCCGTGTACCCGAGCAGCCCGCGCTCGCCGTTGACCTGCACGGGCTCGTCGAGGAACGTCTCGGAGATGTACTTGGCCCGCAGCGGGTCGCCGGGCAGGAGGCAGCCGTCGGCGTAGTCCCCGGGCTCGGCTCTCAGGTGGATCGGCACGGGGCCCAACACTACGGTCTCGGAGCGGTATAAGGCGGGTGGACCGTGCGGACTTCGTTCGAGCCGACGCTTCGCCAGATCCTCGCCTTCTGTGCCGAGGATCCGGTCGAGCGGGTCTTTCTCGAGGACGTCGCCCGGAGGAGGATCGGTCGCTTCGCGGCTGCCGGCGACGACCGGCGGCTGACCGCCCTCTGTCACGTCGGGGCCAACGTCGTCCCCTCCGGCACCGGGTGCGGCGTGTTCGCGCGGGCGGTGGCCCGGGGGCGCGCGCGGATGCTGATCGGCGAGGAGCGCGCGGTGACCGAGCTGTGGGACGCGGCGGAGCGGTTGATGTCCTCGCCGCGCGAGGATCGTCCCGGCCAGCCCGTCTACGTGCTCGAGCGAGCCCCTGCGGAGGGGGGCACAGGACTACGCGAGGCGACACTCGCCGACCTCCCGCTGCTCGTCCCGTCCTGCGCTGCGGCGCATCGTGAGGAGATCGGGCTCGATCCCCTCGAACGTGACCCGGACGGCTTCCGCTGGCGGACCCAGGCGCAGATCGGCGAGGGCCGCTCCTGGGTCTGGGTCGAGAACGGCACGATCCTGTTCAAGGCGGAGGCGTCGGCGTGGACGCCCGACGCGGTGCAGCTCCAGCAGGTCTGGGTCGATCCGTCCGTGCGGAACCAGGGGAACGCCCGGCGGGCGATGCGGGATCTCTGCCGCCGCCTGCTCGGACAGGTGCCACGGGTGTGCCTCTTCGTACGGCCCGAGAATGCACCGGCAATCCGCGTCTACGAGTCGATCGGGATGCGACGCACGATCACCTACCGGAGCCTGATCTTCTGACGCTCGCTCCGCTCGCTTCACGGGGGGAACAGCCGGTTCCCCCCGTGAGCCCCCTTCCCTAACCCCGCTCGCACCCTCGACGTGTCCGCGTGCCGCGACCGCCATGTCGGTCGCGGCGGCGTTGACTCACCTCGTTCGTCGGGGTCTCAGCCGCGCCCGGTGCGAGGCGACCTCGATGGCGGCCCAACGAACGAGCCACACCAGCATCACGAACTTCAACACTCGCTTGACCATCTGAGCCCAGTACACGTGATTATCCGCCGCCGCGACCGACTTGGCAGGCGCGCCTCACAGTGGCTTCGTGGGTGAGAACGCTGTTGAAACGGGACATGTCCGGGGCCTGACCCTGGACATGCCCAGAACGGCCAGGAGGGTGTGGATGACCTTCGGCGTGCATGGCTTGGGCGCGGTGCATCGCGGCGGAATGGACATGGCAGGGGTCTGACCCCTGACATGTCCTCAATGGCCGTGGATGCGAGTGGCGGTGATTCGCAGCGGCACCGAGAAGTCCGCGGCGAAGCTCTCCGGCGTCCACCCGAGCGCTGCGATCCGCTCCGCGTACTTCGCGACGTAGGCGGGCACCTCGTTCGCGGGCGGGTCGCGGGTCACGCCGATCGTCCCCCAGCAGATGACGATGTCGGCGTCGATCCCGTTGCTGTCCAGGTTGAGGCTGACCCGGGGGTTCGACGCGATGTTGGCGAGCTTCCGCTTCCCGGGGCGGCTGTACAGGAGGATCGAGCGGTCGCCGTCCCAGAGGAACCAGATCGGGATCGGCCGCGGCGCGCCGTCGGCGGTCACGGTCGTCAGCCAGCCGATGATCTCGTCGCGCAGCCGCTGCGCCGCGTGCCGGCCGAACTCGGTCGTCTGGTAGAGCACGGCACGAGCCTATCGGCGGCACAATGGCTGCGTGGAGCTGCTCGATCGCATCGAAGCGGAGATCCGGCGGCACGAGCTGATCGAGCCTGGCGGCGAGATCGTCTGCCTCGTCTCGGGCGGCCCGGACTCGACCTGCCTCTGGCACGCGCTGGGCGCGCTCGGCTACCGGATGTCCGCGGTCCACGTGAACCACGGCCTCAGAGGGGACGAGTCCGAAGAGGACGCCCGCTTCTGCACGAATGTCCTGCAGGCCCGCGCAATCGACGCAAGTAACAGTCTGTTGCGAGGGAACCGGGAGGCGGCGTTGCGGGAGCTGCGCTACACGCTCACGGCCGGCCACGGGCTGCGCGCCACCGGCCACACCGCCTCGGACCAGGTCGAGACCGTGCTGTACCGGCTCGCAGCCAGCGGCTCGACCCGCGGGATCAAGCCGCGCCGCGAGGACGGCGTCGTCCGGCCGTTGCTCGGCCTGTGGCGCGAGGAGACCGTCGCCTACTGCGCCGCGAACGGGCTCGCGACCCGAGACGACACCACCAACGCCGACACGCTGCGCGGTTTGATCCGCGACCAGATCGTGCCGCTCCTGCGACGCCTGCACCCGGCCGCGGAGGAGAACATCCGCCGGGTGGCCGACGAGCGCCCACGGCTGCCGCGCGCCATGGAGGAGACGCTGCTCGAGCTGCTGGCGACCCGCGACGGCTCGAAGTCCCGGGATCTGGGCAGAGGGATCCGGGCCGTGCGCGAGTACGAGCGAGTCTCGCTCGACGACGGGCCGGTGCGTTGGGGCCCGTGGACGCTCGAAGCGACCGAGCCGGGGCTGGCGGTCAGGACTCGCCGCGCCGGCGACCGTCTCAGCGGTCGGCGGCGGAAGCTCCAGGACGTGTTCGTCGACGCCAAGGTGCCGCGCGCCGAGCGCGACACCTGGCCGGTGGTCGTCCGCGCGGAGGAGGTTGTCGCCGTGCCCGGGATCGTGGAGGATGCGGAGGTACGGGTGACGAGGCTGTGATGCGGACCGAGCTCGAGCACGCGGTCGGGGAGATCCTGATCGACGCCGACTCCCTGCGCGCCAGGGTCGCGGAGCTGGGTGACGAGATCTCGGCGCACTACGAGGGCCGCGACCTGCTCCTGATCGGCGTCCTCAAGGGCGCCGTCTTCTTCATGGCCGACCTGATGCGGCACCTGACCGTGCCCTGTGAGGTCGACTTCATGGCCATCTCCAGCTACGGCGCGCAGACCGACTCGTCCGGCGTCGTCCGGATCCTCAAGGATCTCGACATCAACATCGAGGGGCGCCACGTGCTGGTCGTCGAGGACATCATCGACTCGGGACTGACGCTCTCGTACCTGATGCGGAACCTCGAGTCGCGCGTGCCGGAGTCGCTGGAGGTCTGCGCCCTGCTGACCAAGCCGGCGAGGCGCGAGATCGACGTGCCCGTTCGCTGGATCGGCTTCGAGATCCCGAACCGCTTCGTGATCGGCTACGGGCTCGATTTCGCGGAGCGGTACCGCAATCTCCCGTACGTGGGGGTGCTGAGCGAGGAGCTCGTTCCAGAGGGCGTCTAGCCCTGCGGGCGGGGGAACGACGAATCCACCCTGCTACCCTGCGGGGTAGAAAACGCCGTGAATCGCTTCTTCCGTAGCGCGCTCTTCCCCCTGATCGTGATCGTCCTGCTCGTCTACCTGGCGAGCACGGTGCTGATCCCGAAGTCGAAGGCGCCCGCCAAGGTCACGTACTCCGAGCTCATCCAGCGGGCGAACGAGAGACCACGGTCGATCGACCTCGTCCTCTTCACCCCGAGCAAGCGCCAGATCGTCGCCACCCTGGCCGATGGGGGCAAGAAGATCAAGGTCAACTACCCGAGCGATCAGTCGCAGGTCGCCTTCCAGTCCCTGCTCCAGAAGAAGGGGATCACGTTCGACTCGAAGGGGGTCGGCGGCTCGCCGTGGTGGTCGATCCTCACCTCGCTCCTGCCGTTCGTGCTCCTGTTCGGCTTCTGGATCTTCCTGATGAACCAGGTGCAAGGCGGCGGCTCGAAGGTGATGAGCTTCGGCAAGAGCCGTGCCAAGCGGATGGCGCCCGACTCGCCGAAGATCGGCTTCAAGGACGTCGCCGGCGTCGACGAGGCGGTCGAGGAGCTCCAGGAGATCAAGGAGTTCCTCGAGAACCCGAAGAAGTTCCAGGCGCTCGGCGCGCGCATCCCGAAGGGCGTGCTCCTCTACGGTCCGCCTGGCACCGGCAAGACGCTGCTCGCCCGCGCCGTCGCCGGCGAGGCGGGCGTGCCGTTCTTCTCTATCTCGGGCTCCGACTTCGTCGAGATGTTCGTCGGCGTCGGCGCCTCGCGCGTCCGCGATCTGTTCGAGCAGGCGAAGCAGGCGGCGCCCTGCATCGTCTTCATGGACGAGATCGACGCGGTCGGCCGCCACCGCGGCGCCGGGCTGGGCGGCGGGCACGACGAGCGCGAGCAGACCCTCAACCAGCTCCTCGTCGAGATGGACGGGTTCGAGCTGAAGGACAACATCATCCTGATCGCGGCCACGAACCGGCCCGACATCCTCGATCCCGCGCTCCTTCGTCCCGGCCGCTTCGACCGTCAGATCGTCGTCGACCGCCCAGACCGCAACGGCCGCCGGAAGATCCTCGAGGTGCACGCGAAGGGCAAGCCGCTCGCCCCCGAGGTCGACCTCGACACGCTCGCGGCCGGTACGCCCGGCTTCACCGGCGCCGACCTCGCAAACCTCGTCAACGAGGCCGCCCTCCTCGCCGCCCGTCGCGGCAAAAAGGTCGTCCAGCAGGAGGAGCTGGAGGAGGGGATCATGCGCGTGATCGCCGGCCCCGAGAAGCGGACGCGGCTCTTCTCCGAGGAGGAGCGGAAGATCACCGCCTATCACGAGATGGGACACGCGCTCGTCGGTCACTACCTCGAGCACACCGACGATGTGCACAAGATCTCGATCATCAGCCGCGGCCAGGCGCTCGGGTACACGATCTCGCTGCCGCGCGAGGATCGGTACCTGACGACCAAGTCGGCGCTGATGGATCAGCTCGCGATGACGCTGGGCGGACGCGCAGCCGAGGAGCTCGTCTTCCACGAGGTCACGACCGGCGCCGCCAACGATCTCGAGAAGGTGACCTCGACGGCGAAGCAGATGATCATGCGCTTCGGGATGAGCGAGAAGCTCGGGCCCCGCGTGCTCGGCCGCAACCACGACATGCCGTTCCTCGGCCGTGAGATGGGCAACGAGCCCGACTACTCCGAGGAGATCGCGCGGGAGATCGACGACGAGATCCGCCGGGTGATCGAGGAGGCGCACGCGAACGCGCGCGAGGTGCTACGCGAGCACATAGAGGAGCTGCACAAGCTCGCGGCGATCCTGATCGAGCGCGAGACGATCGACAAGGACCAGTTCGAGCGGCTGCTGGCCGGCGAGGTCGAGGAGGACGTCTTCCGCGTCGAGGAGCCACCGGCGCCCGAGCAGCCGCCCGCGGAGCCCGCGAAGCGCCCGCGCCCGCAGCCGAAGCCCTTCCCGTTGCCCGGCGCGCTCTCCCAGCCGCCGCCTCCGGAAGGCGCGAAGCCCTAGGGGCGGGGCGCGCCCTTCCCGGCCCAGAAGTCGTTCAGGGCGCCCTGGATCTTCGCGATCCAGATGAAGGTTCCCAGGTAGGGCACCAGGACCCAGAATCCGCTCCAGCCCGAGACCGGAGCGTTCTGCTGGCCGTCCTCGTGGTACATCTTCCCGACGTACGAGGGGAGCAGGAAGGTCGAGACCAGCACGAAGCCGAGCAGGAAGCCGGCGAACCCGCCACCCCGTGCCCGCGGTAGCGCCTGAGCTCGTTGAAGGTCTTCCACTGCCAGACGATGGCGTAGATCCCGAGGGTGATGATGGAGAAGACGATCGTCTTCCCGACGCCGCGCGGCGTGCCGAGCGGCGCCGACGTCGCTGCGGGTGGGATCGCAGCAGCTGCTTCGCTCATTCGAAGGCTCCTTCTCGATGCAATCCGGACACCCGCCATCAGACCACGGTTCCGCGGCCGGGTCAATCTGCCGGCGGGTCGGTACGGCTCGCGAACCAGGCGGCCGCAGCGTCATCGCGGCCATGGCCGAGCTCGATCGCCCGCTCGAACCGTGCGAGCGTCGCCGGGCCGAGCGCGAGCTCGATCCCGGCCTCGCGGGCCGCAGCGAGAGCGAGGCGGACGTCCTTGGCGGCGACCTCCAGGGAGAAGGCGGGTGAGAAGTCTCCGGAGAGGATCTTCTCGCCCTTCAGGTGGGCATAGCCGGAGTCCATCGGCCTGCCCGCGATCGCGGTCAGGAAGAGCGCCGGGTCGAGGCCGAGCGCCTCGGCGAGCGCGAACGTCTCGGCCAGGTTCTCGACGAGATTCATGATCCAGAGGTTGATCGTCAGCTTCAGCCGCGTCCCGGCCCCGGGCTCGTCGGCGACCCGGAGCACGCGGCTCGCGATCGCGTCGAAGACCTCGTCGGGCGCGTCTCTTCCGGCGGCGAGCACGAGCAGCTCTCCCGACTCGGCCTGCGGCCTGGAGCCGAGCACCGGGGCGTCGAGGTAGCGCGCATGCCGGGCGGCGAACCGGGCGGTGTCGTCGATGCCCACGGTCGACGACTGGATCCACAGCGCGCCGGACTCGAGCTCGGGGACGGCCTCCTCGACGGCACGCCCGTCGGTCAGCATGGTGAGGACGACCTCGGCGCCTCCGACCGCCTCTGCCGGGGAACCGGCGACCTCGGCGCCCAGACCTTCGGCCTTCGCACGCGTGCGGTTCCAGACGCGAACCTCGTGGCCGGCGGCGGCGAGATTCCGCGCCATCGGGCCGCCCATGATCCCCGTGCCGAGCACCGCGACGCGCATGTCGGGAAGACTAAGGGTCTGACCCCGGAGGGGTCTGACCCTGCTCTTCACGCCGTCGTGGCGCCTCGAAGGCAGGGTCAGAGGTCATTAGTGTCTGGCCGATGAGAGTCCCGATCGAGCAGCGGTTCCCGCGCCCCTCGGTGATGGGCGTCGTCAACGTGACGCCCGACTCCTTCTCGGACGGCGGGGTCGACTACCGTCCCGAGGACGCCGTCGCGACCGCTCGGCGGATGATCGGCGAGGGTGCGGCGATCGTCGACGTCGGCGGGGAGTCGACCCGCCCGGGCTCGCGGGGCGTCTCGCTCGACGAGGAGCTCCGGCGCGTCGTCCCGGTGCTCGAGAGCCTCCGCGGCGCGCCCGTGTCGATCGACACCTCGAAGGTCGGGGTCGCGCGGCGGGCGCTCGAGCTGGGCGCCGAGCTCGTCAACGACGTGACCGCTCTCCGTGGCGACCCGGAGCTGGCCGGCGTCGTCGCCGACGCAGGCGCGTACCTGTGCCTGATGCACATGCGCGGGGAGCCGCGGACGATGCAGCTCGACCCGCGCTACGACGACGTCGCCTCCGAGGTGGCGGCGTTCCTCGAGGAACGCCTGCGGTTCGCCGTCGACGCGGGCGTACCCGAGGAACGCGTGTGCCTCGACCCGGGGATCGGCTTCGGCAAGACCGTCGAGCACAACCTCGAGCTTGTCCGCCGGCTGGACGTCCTCGTCGCCCTCGGCCGGCCGGTCGTCGTCGGCTTCTCGCGCAAGAGCACGCTCGGGCGGCTGCTCGGTGACTCAGTCGCGACCACCGGCTCGACGGCGGCGAGCGTGACCGCAGCCGTCGCCGCGGTCGAGCGGGGGGCGACGATCGTGCGCGTGCACGACGTCCGCGAGACGGTCGAGGCTCTCGCGGTCGCAGGGGCGCTCCTGTGATGCTCGAGCTGCACGGCCTGGAGGTCTTCGGCTATCACGGCGTCCTGCCCGAGGAGGCGCGCGACGGCCAGGTGCTCCTGTTCGACGTCGAGCTCGAGGTGAACGAGCCGGCCGGCGACCAGGTTCACGACGCCGTCGACTACCGCGATCTCGCCGCCGCCGTCGAAGAGGTCTCGAACGGCCGTCGCTACGACCTGATCGAGACCCTGGCCGCGGCGGTCGCCGGTCTCCTGGTCGAGCGCTTTCCGACGACGCGCGTCCGCGTCCGCGTCCGCAAGCCGCGCCCTGCCGGGATCGCCGCCGAGTGGGCGGGGGCGACCGCAGAGCGGCGCTCGTGACCCGCGCGTACGTCGGCCTGGGAGCGAATCTCGGCGACCGGGAGGCGATGCTTCGCGCCGCGCTCGAGCAGCTCGGCGCCGACCCGTCGATCGAGCTCGTCGCCGTCTCGGCGTTTCGCGACACCGACCCGGTCGGGATCGTCGACCAGCCTCGCTTCCTCAACGCCGCCGCGGCGCTCGATACGGAGCTGGCGGCGCGCGAGCTGCTCGACCGGTTGCTCGCGATCGAGGGCCGACTCGGCAGGACGCGCGCCGGCCCGCGCTTCGGGCCGCGTACGATCGACCTCGACCTGCTCCTCTACGGCGACGAGCGAATCGACGAGCCGGGGCTGCAGGTGCCGCATTCGCGGCTGCACGAGCGGCTGTTCGCGCTCGAGCCGCTCGCCGATCTCGACCCGGCGCTCGCCGTTCCCGGCCGCGGCCCGCTGGCAGGCCTCATCGCAGGGCTAGAATGCGCCGCATGTCGCATCTCGACGAGCTCGACGAGTTCGAGGCCGAGCTCGAGCTCCAGCTGAAGAAGGAGTACACGGCGGTCTTCCCCCTCTTTCGCTACTGCGTGCTCACGCAGGACGCGACCTACCTCTGCAACCACCTGGACCTCGAGCCGAGCCCCCAGCCGAGCTACCCGTTCTTCCACCTGAGGATGGACGACGTCTGGGTCTGGGACAAGAACCGGCCGACGCGGATGATTCCCCGCGCCGAGGTGTACACGTCGAGCGACGTGACCGTCGAGGAGCTGCGCGGCGAGGGCGACGAGCCGCCGCTGACGGCCGAGGCGCTCGCCGAGCGGATCGGCGAGACGCTCCGCACGGACGACGACGCCTAGCCAGCCGGGGATGCTCCTCGCGGTCGACGTCGGGAACACCCAGACGGTGTTCGGTCTCTTCGACGGGCCGACCCTCTCCGAGCACTGGCGAATCGCGACCGAGGCGCAGCGCACGGGCGACGAGCTCGGCGCGCTCGTCTCGCGCTTCCTCGACCTCGATCGCGTCGGCGGCATCTGCCTGTCGTCGACGGTGCCCCGGCTCGTCCGCGAGTACGAGGCGTTTGCGGAGCGTTATGCGCACGCCGCGCTGCTCATCCTGGAGCCGGGCGTTCGCACCGGGATCCCGATCCGCTACGACAACCCGCGCGAGCTCGGCCCCGACCGGCTGGCGAACGCGGTCGCCGGAAAGCAACGCTACGGCGCCCCCTGCATCGTCGTCGACTTCGGCACCTCGACGAACTTCGACGTCGTCTCGGCCGACGGCGAATACGTCGGCGGCGTGCTCGCACCGGGCGTGGAGGTCTCGATGGACGCGCTCTTCGTCCGTGCGGCGCGGCTGATCAAGGTCGACGTCGTCGAGCCGCAGAGCGTGATCGGCAAGTCGACCGCCAGCGCCCTGCAGTCGGGGCTGGTCTACGGGTTCGCGGGGCAGGTCGACGGGATCGTCGAGCGGATCCGCGGTGAGCTCGGAAGCGAGGCGCCCGCGGTCGCGACGGGCGGGCTCGCCGAGCTGATCGCGCCGCACTCGCGGACGATCGGCCGGGTCGATCCCTTCCTGACGCTCGAGGGTCTACGGCTCGTCTGGGAGCTGAACAGCACCGACGCCTAGACGGGCGCTCTCGTCTCCGGCCCACCATCGAGCTTCTCGGGACTGTAATTTCGTGCCGAAACCGAGCAAGATAGGGTCCACACGAGGTCCGAGGGAGACGAGCATGACCACCAACGCCGAAGTCGCGCCAGCCGGTCCGCGTGCGCCCGCGCACGCGCGCCGGGCCGGCAAGACAGACGCGGTCGTGGTCGGCGCGGGCCCGTACGGGCTGTCCGCCGCGGCTCACCTCCGTGCCGCCGGCGTCGACACCGCGGTCTTCGGACAGCCGATGATCTCCTGGGAGCGGCACATGCCGGCCGGCATGCTGCTCCGCTCCCGTCACCGCGCGTCGTTCCTCGCAGATCCCGACCACGCGTACGGTCTCGACCGGTTCGAGAGCGAGCATGGTCTCGAGAGGGCGGACCCCGTACCGCGCGAGCGGTTCGCAGCCTACGGACACTGGTTCCGCGAGCAGGCCGTTCCCGGCGTGGATACACGCCGGGTCTCCCGCGTCGAGCGCAATGGACGCGGCTTCTCCGTCGAGCTCGACGACGGCGAGCGGCTGAGCGCTGCTCGGGTCGTCGTCGCAGCCGGGATCGTCACCTTCGCCCGCCGCCCGCCGGTTCTCGACGCGCTCGGGCCCGAGCTGGTCTCGCACGCCGTCGACCACGACGACCTGTGCGTGTTAAGCGGCCGCCGCGTCCTCGTCCTCGGTGCCGGCCAGAGCGCGCTCGAGTCGGGCGCCCTGCTCGCGGAGGGCGGCGCCGAGCCCGAGATCCTCGCCCGGCGCCCTGCGATCAAATGGCTGCCAGAGAGCGGGTTCGGCGTGGGCTCGCTTCGATACTTCGCGTACCGGCGTACAGCGGTGGGCGGTCCACGTTCGAGCTGGCTGATCGCCTGGCCCGCCGCCTGGCGCAAGCTGCCCTTCGAGCGGCGGGAGCTACTTGCGTACCAGGCGATTGGTCCAGCGGGTGCCGACTGGCTGCGCCCCCGCCTGGCGGGGGTGCCGATCACCACCTCGGAGTCGATCGCGGGTGTGGCTGCGCGCGACGGCGGCGTGCACGTGGAGCTCGCCGGAGGCGGCAGCAGGCACGTCGATCACGTGCTCCTCGGGACCGGTTACGAGGTCGACATCTCCCGCTACCCGTTCCTTCCCGATTCGCTGGTCGCGCGCCTTCAGCGACGAGGCGGCTACCCGCTGCTCCGGGCAGGCTTCGAGTCGTCTGTCCCCGGCCTGCATTTCGTGGGTGCGCCGGCTGCATTGTCCTTCGGTCCGATCATGCGGTTCGTCTGCGGGACGTGGGCCGCCTCGCGGGGACTCACGCGGGGCATCGTCGGACGGACTGTGCCTCGCGCGGGCTTCTCATGGTAAGCGGGCGTCCGCGGGCTCTGGTCACGGACGCCGAGGAGCGCTCTGCGCTCGCAGCCTGCCGCGGCCTCTCCGAAGCAGGTTACGACGTCTCCACCGTCGCCCACGGGCGCTTCGCCGTCGGCCACTGGTCGAGGCACTCGAAGAAGCGCTTCTCGCTCCCCGATCCGCGCGCGGACAGTCTCGCGTACGTGGAACAGCTCGCTGATGTACTGGCCGAGGAGCCGCACGACGTGCTCCTCCCGGGTTCCGAGGCGTCGATGCTGCCGATCTCGGCTCATCGTGAGCTCGTCGAGGCCCACGTCGCGACCGGGCTTCCGGAACACGAAGTCGTGTTGCGGGCAGTCGACAAGCTGCTCCTCCAGCAGGAGGCTGCCTCCGCCGGGCTCGCCTCTCCTCAGAGCACCGTTGGCGACACCGCCGAGGCTGCGGTCGACGCGGCTCGGCGCGTCGGGCTTCCCGTCGTGGTCAAGCCTTGGCGATCGTTCACCGAGCAAGCCGGATCCCTTCACAAGGGGACTGCCCGCGTCTGCCTGGACGAGGACGACATCCTGGCCGCGGTCGCCAACCTCGGTGCGCCGGTCGCGGTGCAGGAGTTCGTGGAGGACGCTCGCATCGTCTCGTGCGCGGGGGTGCGTCTCGAGCACGGCGTGGTCGGTCTGGCGCTCGCCCGTTACTCGAGGACCTGGCCGCCGCAGGCCGGGAGCGCCTCCCTGGCCCGGACGGTCGAGCTGCCCGACGGCCTTGCCGAGGCGGTGGACGATCTCCTCCGCCGGATCGGCTGGACCGGGATCTTTGAGCTCGAGCTGCTCGACCTCAGTGGTCGCTTCGCCGCGATCGATCTGAATCCCAGGGTCTTCGGGTGGCTCGTCCTCGCGATTCGTGCGGGTGCCAACCTTCCTGCTCTCTGGTGCGACCACGTGCTGGGTCGTGCCTCTGCGCCCTGCGACTCCGCGGCGAGGCCGGGGATCGTCTACCGCTGGGAGGATGCGGAGCTCCGCTGGTTCTTCCGGGCGCTACGCGGCCTGGATCTGGGGACGGCGGCGTCGGTCGCCAGGCCGCGATCGCACGTCGCACACGGGTATTTTCACCATTCGGACCCGGGGCCGCTGATCGCGAGAGCATTCGCCTTCACGCGCAAACCCGGTCGAGCAGCTCAGAGCCCGTCGAACGTGAAGGTCGAGGCGCCGGCGACTGCGGCTCAGCCGCCGCCGTAGATCGAGACCGGCAGCTCGAGCAGCTGGTCGTCGACCGGAGGCTGCTCGGTCTCGAGCCGGGCGAGCACGCCGGCGGCGCCCGGCGCGGCCACGAGCAACCGCTCGACCACCTCGTCGGTCGAGTGGAGCACGACCAGCTCCTGCTTGAACGGGCGCGGGAAGCGTCCACGGCCCAGGTACCACCCGTAGAACTTTTTCAGGAAGCCCGACGCCCGCCGCTCGCCCATCTCGCGGACGGTCTCGCGGACGAAGAGGATCAGCTCGGCGGCGACCTCGTCGCGGGTCGGCTCGGGTCCGTCGCCGTCGACGATCTCGCGCAGCACCCACGGATTGCCCTGGGCGCCGCGACCGACCATCACCGCGGCCGCACCCGTGGTGGCGAGCACCGCCTGTGCCCGAGCGCGCGAGGTGACGTCGCCGCAGGCGATCACCGGCACGTCGACGAGCTCGACCAGCTCCGCCGTCAGCGAGTGGTCGGCGGTGCCCGTGTACATCTGCCTCGCCGAGCGCGGGTGGAGAGTGAGCGTGGCCGCGCCGGCGTCGACCAGCCGCGGCCCGACGGCGAGGCAGGCGCGCGAGCCGTCGTCCAGGCCCCGGCGCATCTTCACCGAGACCGGCACGTTGACGACCTCCGCGACGGCCGCGACGATCCGCGCGGCCCGCTCGGGGTCGTCGAGCAGGGTCGCGCCGGCGCCGGTCTTCGTCACCTTACGCACCGGGCAGCCGAAGTTGATGTCGACGATGTCGGCGCCGGCCTCCTCGACCATCCGCGCCGCCTCGGCCATCAGCGCCGCCTCCGCGCCGAAGATCTGGACAGCGAGCGGATGCTCGTCCTCCGCGATGCGCAGGTAGCCGAGCGTGCGCTCGTTTCCGTGGTGTAGGCCGGCGCAGCTGACCATCTCCGAGCAGACGAGGCCGGCGCCGAAGCGTCGGCCCTGCCGCCGGAACGCCTGCACGCTGACGCCCGCCATCGGCGCGAGGACGACGCGGGTCGGCACCTCGACCGCGCCGATCCACCAGGAAGTCCGCAGATCCAGCCTCAAAATGCCCGGAAATCGTAGCCGCGCGGCCCTCTTGCACAGAGAGCCGTCTTGTGGGTACCATTCCCGCCCGCGACGGCGCCGTGCGCGCCGCGCTTCTTTCCAGGAGGCACGGGAGTTGGCCAAGGAAGTCATCCTCACCAAAGAGGGGTACGAGAAGCTGAAGCAGGAGATCGACCATCTCTCGACCGAGAAGCGGCGGGAGGTGGCGGAGCGCATCCGGATCGCCCGCGAGTTCGGGGACATCACCGAGAACTCGGAGTACGACGACGCGAAGAACGAGCAGGCCCTGCTCGAGCACCGGATCGCGACGCTCGAGGAGCGGTTGCTGTCCGCGCGCGTGATCGAGAAGAAGGACATCGCCAAGGACGTGGTCTCCATCGGCTCGAAGGTGAAGCTGCGCGACCTGGCGGCGAACAAGACGTTCGAGTACCGCATCGTCGGCTCCGCCGAGGCGAATCCCTCCGAGCAGAAGCTCTCGAACGAGTCGCCGGTCGGCAAGGCGATCATCGGCCGAAAGAAGGGCGAGATCGTCGAGGTCGTCGCCCCTCGCGGCTCGCTGAAGTTCAAGATCCTCGAGATCAAGGCCGCATGAAGTCGGCGCTTCGCGCCACGACTTCATGCGGGTAGAGGGCTTCTCCTCGAGAAGCCGCCGGAGGCTACGGCGGGCAGAGCCCCCTTCGCCGGCGTCCTTAGACTCGCGTTGATGAGCGGACTCCCGAAGCGCTTTCCGGACCGTGTCGAGGTTGCGTCCGTTCGGGCCGAGGGGGAAGCGCTCGAGCTGGATAAGGAGGGTGAGACGACCCGGCGGCTCGCCGGCCGCGTGATGGCGCGGCGCGACCTCGGAAAGCTCGTCTTCCTCGATCTCGTCGACCGCTCGGGGCGGGTCCAGCTGCTCGTGCAGCCGGATCGCGTTGGCGGCGAGGTGCAGGTCGACCTCGGCGACGTGGTCGGGGTCACCGGCCGGCCGGCGAAGAGCCGGCGCGGGGAGCCGAGCCTGGCCGTGGAGTCGCTCGAGTTGCTCGCGAAGAACTCCCGTCCGCTGCCGGACGCCTTCCACGGGGTCACCGACGTCGAGACGCGCTACCGGCAGCGCCACCTCGATCTGCTGACCAACGAGGAGTCGCGCGCGCTCGCGATCGCGCGCGCCCGGATCGTGTCCGCCGTCCGCACCTACCTCGACGGGGAGGGCTTCCTCGAGGTCGAGACGCCGATCCTGCAGCCGCGCTACGGCGGCGGCTTCGCGGAGCCGTTCGTCACCCACTCGGCCGAGCTCGACGCCGACCTGTACCTGCGGATCGCGGACGAGCTCTACCTCAAGCGCCTGATCGTCGGCGGCCTCGAGAAGGTCTACGAGCTCTCGAAGGACTTCCGCAACGAGAGCATCTCCTACAAGCATTCGCCCGAGTTCACGCAGGTGGAGTGGTACGAGGCCTATGCGGATTACCGCGACACGATGGCTCGCACCGAGGCGCTGGTCCTCGCGGCGGCGGAGGCGGCCGGCTCGACCGCAGTCACCTTCCGCGGTCACGAGCTCGACCTCTCGCCGCCGTGGCAGCGGGTGCGCTTCGCCGAGGCGCTCGAGGCCCGGGGCGTCTGGTCCCGTGACGAGGCCGAGCTGCGGGCGAAGCTGCAGGAGGCAGGCGTGGACACGGCACGTGACCGCTCGTGGTCGCAGCTCGTCGACCACGCCTACTCGCACTTCGTCGAGCCCGAGCTCGTCCAGCCGACGTTCGTCTACGACTGGCCGATCGAGCTGTCGCCCTTCGCGCGCACCACTGACGGGGACGAGACGCTGGTCGAGCGGTTCGAGGCGGTCGCCGCCGGGATGGAGTTCGCGAACGCGTTCAGCGAGCTGAACGACGCCGGCGAGCAGGCGGAGCGCTTCGCGATGCAGGAGGCCGAGCGCGAGGCGGGAGCCGAGGAGTCGGAGCCGGGTGATCCCGACTTCGTCGAGGCGCTCTCCTACGGCATGCCGCCGACCGGCGGCTGCGGCATCGGGATCGATCGCCTGGTGATGCTCTTGACGGGTCGCGGGACGATCCGGGACGTCATCCTCTTTCCGGCGCTGCGCGAGCGCAGCTGAGGGGGCTGGCCAATACGGGCGAAGTCGGTTGGTCCCAGTTATGCGTGTGGGCGATTCCCGTCGTGACGGCTCGTGCCAGATCGAGGGTTCCGTCGCCGTACGCCGACCGCAACGCCGGCCTTCCTAAGACGGGGAGCCACGGCTGCGGAAAAGAAGAACTTGGGATTCTTCAACATGTTCGCCAGCGTCTGCCGAGCCCGCATCGGCAGCGGTAAGCCGGCAACGAGAGGAAGGCCGAGCTTGAGCCACCACGGCGCGCTCGACCGTCTCCGGTTCTGCTTCCGGTTCGCAAACAGGGCCGGGTGTCGGCGGCGAAGCTCGGTAACGATCTGACCGTGGCGTCTGGAGTGAGTGCGCCAGCCGCGGTTGCCATGGATCTGGTACCGGTATGCCAGAACTGGCACCCGCATTCCGCGGCTGCCTCGCTCGGCGAGCGACATCCAAAGGTCCCAGTCCTCGTAGCCGCTTGCCAGTTGCCACCCGCCGGCCGCCAGCAGCTCGTTACGCCGGAACAACGCGGGACCGGGTAGTACGTTCACGTAGGACTCGAGCCAAGGATCGATCTCCTCGGGCGACTGCCCGTATCCGGTCAGGCTCCCGAAGGCCTCGACGTCTCCCCAGACGACCGCCAGCCCGGGATGTGCGTCGAGCGCAGCCTTTAGCGCGGCCAGCGCACCGTCAGGGAGGGTGTCGTCTGCGTCCAGATACGTGACGTAGGGTGCCGAGGTGGCGGCAACACCTGCCATCCGGGCGGCGGCGGGCCCACGGTTTTCCTGGTGCAGGACGGTGATTCCACGCCGCTCTAGCTCGCCGAAGAGCTCGACCGTTCGTGCGTCGGTCGACCCATCGTCGATCACCACCAGCTCGACGTCCTCCTGCGCGAGTGCCGACTCGACCGCGCTTTCGAGCGTCGCGCCGTCGTTGAAGCACGCAATCAATAAGGCGACTCGAGCAGGCGAAGCGAACTGGTCGGTCATGCGGGAACGAGCAACGATAGACGCTAGGTCAGCGCAGCAACGCTGCGATGCGCCGAGCGAATTCCTCTCCTCGCCAGTTCTCCACCACCACGCGAGGCAGGGCATGCACGGGGGAATCCGACGCGACGGGCAGGTTGCCGCCCGCACAGGCGAAGGCGAACCCGGCGTCGGCCACCAGGTCGATCGTGGGAGCATCGAGATCCGAGTACGGATACGAGAACGAGTCGACCGGACGCCCGAGGAGCCGCTCGAGCGCAAGCTTCGAGGATCCGATCTCGTCACGCCGTTGCTCGGGGCGCAATGACGTCAACGGCGGATGGGTCGCAGTGTGCGCGCCGACCATGACGAGTGAGCCCTCGCCGAGCGCGCAGATCTCGTCCTCGGTCGAGGCCAATAGCGTCTCCTCCGCTGCGCCGGCATATCCGCGGAGGTCGGCGAGTAGGGACGTACGCTCAGCCTCTGGCAGGAAGCGGAGCTTCCAGTAGAGCGAGACGTAGAGCGCTTGCCGATCGGTCTTCGGGGGCTTCCACGCGCGCCAAGCGGGTGCAGGAGGGTCAGGCTCCGGCGATCCCCGCCACTCGAACGCTTCACCGGCGACGTCGACTCGGAGAGACTGAGGCAGCGGGCTCTGTAGCGCAATGGTCTCGAGCTCGTCCCACCAGAAGTTACGACCGCATCCGACGTGGTCGCTGACGACGAAGACCGTAGCTGGCACGGCGTAGCGTTCGAGTACCGGCTTCGCGGTGTAGAGGTTATCCCTGTACCCGTCGTCGAACGTCACGCAGACGGAGCCTGCCGGTACCGCTCCTTCATTCAGGCCGCTCACGAGCCCGTCGAGCGGCAGAGGATTGAACACCGATCGAAGAACGGCGATCTGTTCGGCGAACAGCATCGGGTCGACGCAGTTTCCCCACGGGTCGACCGCCGGGGCATCGATCCTGTGGTAGAGCAGCACGACCGCCGGGCCGCGCGGCGGATGGATACGCCGGCGAACCGTGTTCTTGAGATGTACCAGCCTGGCGAGCTGGCTGCTATGACCCTTGCGCCTCCTCGCGATCATCGCCGACGAGTGTACGTTCCCATGTGACAACGAAACTCGTCACCGACGATTCGGTTCGTGCCCAGCGGCCTCGGAGAGCCACGCTGCGGCGCAAGCCGTGCGTCAGGGCTGTCGATAGCCTGCCCTGTCCTAACCCCGCGTGATGTCCCTACCGATCCAACAGCGTCTCGTTCTGAACCCTGCCTCCACCTTCGACGAGCTCCGCGCCGAATGGAGCGAGCTGGCTGAACGTAGCGGCAACATCTTCAGTACCCCGGAGTGGTGCGAGACGTGGTGGCGGCACTTCGGTCGTGGCCGTCCGCTCCGATTGTTCCGCTGCCACGACGACAACGGGGTCGTCGCCATCCTGCCGCTCTACGTGTGGCGGAACTGGCCGGTACGTGTTCTGCGGTTCGTGGGGCACGGGGGGGGTGACGAGCTGGGGCCGGTCTGTGCGCCGGAGGACCGTCCTCGCGCGGCCCATGCGCTTGTCGAGGCCGCGGCCTGCGCGGGAGCCGACCTCTTGCTCGCCGAGAGGTTGCCGCAGGCCGGGCAGTGGACCCCCCTCTTTCCGACGGGGCGGCGGCTAGGTACCGCTGGAAGTCCGGTGATTCGTTTCGGCGAGGGCACGTGGGACGATCTGCTCGCATCGCGTAGCCGCAACTTCCGCGAGCAGGTGCGGCGCCGAGAGCGCGTGCTTCTTCGCGACCACGAGCTGACGTACCGTCTCGTCTCGTCCTCGGAACGGCTCGACCGAGATCTCGACGTGCTCTTCGCCCTCCACGGGGCGCGCTGGGGTCGGAGATCTTCGATCACACGTTCGAGAAGCGAGCCCTTCCATCGCGATTTCGCTGCTCTGGCCCTCGACCGGGGTTGGCTTCGGCTCTGGTTTCTCGATCTCGACGGTCGAACTGCGGCCGGATGGCTCGGATACCGCTTCGGGAACGCGGAGTGCTACTACCAGGCGGGCCGCGATCCGAGGTACGAGAAACAGGCGGTCGGTTTCGTCCTCTTGGTCAACACGATCCGGTCGGCGCTCGCCGACAGCCTCAGCGAGTACCGGCTCTTGCGCGGCGGGGAGGGCTACAAGTACCGGTTCGCGACCGACGACCCGGGACAGGAGACGATCGGCATCCCGCTCACGATTCCCGGGTCAACCGCGCTCTGGGGCGCTTCCCGGCTGCTCGCCGTCCGTCGCTCGCGGGCGTTACGGACGACGTAAGGGGCAGTCGTTCGGGCTCACACACTGGTTCTCGAGCGGCCACCCAGTCGTCCGCGGGCCTGCGTCCAGAGCCATCGTGCATCGCGCATGCGAGGAACAAGGTCCGCAGGACGTTGAGCGAACGTCCGGACGAAGATCGCTGCCATGATCAGCCCGCCGGTCGAGTACGAAACTGTCGAAGCGAGCGACGCGCCGACGTCCCCGTACTTTGGGATCAGCAGGACGTCGGCCAACGCCGTGACAAGGAAGGCGACGACGATCGCGGCCGTCTCGCGCAGAGGCTTTCCCTGCGACATCATCGCGTTCCCGAGCTGCTTCGTCAGCGCTACACCGAGCGCGCCGAGCGCGAGGATCCGGAGGTCTGGCACCGAGCCGGCGAAGGCGTCGCCGAAGATCGTCGTGCAGAGGAACGGCGCCGCCGCAATGATCGCGGCGCCCGACAGCAGAATGAGGAGAAGGGCAAGGCGAAGAGCGGCGGCCGCGTTGCGTCCAGCCTCCTCGCGGCTGCTGCGGACCAGGTCTGGGCGTTGCACGTTGGCGATCACCGTCGGCAGGAAGAAGAGAATCTCCGCCCAGGAGACCGCGACGCTGTAGAGGCCGAGCTCGCGGTTGCCCGAAATGGCCCCCAGCAGCCATTGGTCGAGCCGGTAGTTCGCAACCATTCCGATTTGGCCCGCATGCGTCTTCACCCCGAAGCCGACCATTCGCCGCGCGAGACCGACATCCGGCCTCGAGAAACCGGACAAACGATATGCGGTGTACCAGAGCAGCACGATCATCCCGAGCGCCTGTCCGGCCACCCAGGTCGTAATCGCCGTCCGGACGGTGAGGACGCCGAGCGTGTGCATCACTCCGTTCGCGATGACATTGGTGGCCGGCGGAAGGAGCCACGTCAGGTTGGTGATTCCGAACCGGTAGTCGGATTGCACCAGCACTGTGAGGTAGGTGCCGAGGATCGCGATCGGTGGTGACGCGAGCGCGATCCAACGGGTGCCGGAATCGACGTGACCACCGGCGGCCGGAACGATGTGGATCAGGAGGGTCACGGCGCCGGTCCCCAGCGCGCCGAAGACAACTGCGATCACAACGGAGTTCGACGCCAGTCGCCTACGCAGCTGCTCTGCGCTGCCTCCGAAGTACGCGTTCGCGGTCTGGACGCCGAAACCGGCCGCGAAGGTGGTCATCGACGCAATCGTCATCATGAACGCGACCTCGCCGCGGCCCGCAGGGCCAAGCGCCCGCGAGACGATCAAGACGTTGGCGAGGCCGAGCGTCGCGACGCCGACGTTCGTCGCGTAGCTCGCGATTGCGTATGCGGCTGTCGAACGTCGTCTGCCTGCCACCGCGGGGCGCGAGTCGGGGTCCCCGCCCGAGTTGACGTTCCTCGCCATAAGGGTGCCCGATCGTAGCCTGCGCGGCGTCAGGTCTCCCTGGGAAAGCGCGGAAAGAACCGACCAACCCGCCGGTAGCCATCTCGCAGGTCGCGGATGTGGCTGTAGCCCCACCCGAATCCGGCCGAGACCCTATCCGGTGCGCGCCACCACTGCCGCGAGCCGGAGGGCATGGGCGACCTTCTTCCGCCGGCTCGCGTCTTGCGCTGCAAGCACTTCCATCAGCAGGCGCGCCTCAGGCGTAAGTTCGCGCGGCCTGCACTCGGCACAACCGGACGGGGCATGGTCCAGAAACGACATCACCGCTGACAACAATCCACCCTGGTAGGGCTCCTTCTGCAGGCGGATCGCACCTCCCGATTCGGCAGCGGCCCTCCGCAACGCCTCGTCAGCATTCGCGGGCGCAAACGCTCGCTCGGCCAGCTCGAGGATGGGGAGGTCCGATGCAGTGTCGCCGACCGCGAACGCTACGGTCGCTTCGCGGCCGAACCGGTCCGCGAGCGCACGCAGGCCCGTGGCCTTGTCGGATCGGACGGAGACGAAGTCCGTCTGATACACACCCTGGACTGGCCGGACACGGCCGGCGACGCCGGCCTCATCGAGTAAGCGCGCCGCGGTATCGGCATCGATGCTTCGCAACTCGTCCGACCGAAAGGCCCTGACGCCGTATCGATAGTCGGGGTCGAGAGAGACGCTCGGCGTCTGCTGCGCCACCGCGCGAAGTGCATCGAGGTCGGCCTGGGCCGCCTGGTCGAGAAGCGACACCGTCTCGTCCGTCTCGGGGTCGTAGAGGACAGCGCCGTACTCCGCGACACCGCCGGCGAGACGATAGGCCCGGCAGCGGTCGCGGATATCGGCAATTGAGCGCCCGCTCACGAGCACCGGCCGGAATCCGTGCCGGATGAGCGTCCGCAGAGCCTGCGCGCCGGCCGGGCCGAGGGCTGGATACGGGAGCCAGCGGGTCTCGAGCACGCCGTCGATGTCGATCGCGCACAGTGGACCGGTGGAGGCCTGCTCGAGATCTGCGAAGAAGAGCTCGGCCATGTAGTCGCGGTGGACTCGAGCCAGAGCCCGCTCGACGGCGAGGAGGCGCGGCGTTCCATAGGCGCCGGCCTGCTTGCGGTCGACGAGCAGGAGAAGAAGCAGGCGATACAGAAGCCAGCGCTCGGGAGGTACGGTCTTCCCCGAGAGTTGCTCGTACTGTGCGCACAACAGCTCGCTGAAGCGAGAATGCCCGGCCACCTCTGCGTCGACAGACGGCTGCGCCAGGTCGAAAATCGGATCGAGGTTGTAGAGAGGAAGCCCGGCTGCCCGGAAGCCACCGTCCTCGAAGTCGATCTTTTTGATCACCTCCGCCGTGCCTTGTGACCGGAACCAGCTGCGGAGACGGAAGTCTCCGTCGGGCACAGATGGGCTGGGCACATGCACGAGCCGGCGCGCCGCTCGGTGAAGGACGGGGCGGAGCGGGATCCTGAGCGGTCCGAACGCTTGACTCAGAAGACTGGCAATGTTCTGCCAGACAGCGTCTCGCGCAACGAGCTGGGCGCTTACGTCGTCGGGGACACGGAAGGCAATGGAGCGCTGGAGGACATACCTCCCCATTGTTCGAGCGAGATCCTCCTCTGGAAAGAGGAGCTCCGGGCCGAGCCGCCCGCCCTCGGGTAGCCACTCGCGATAGAGCACCGCGTCCTTCAGGCCGAAGACGCGCGGTAGAAGACCGCTGTTCGGCTCCGCCGCCGCGAGGACGCGCCGCCCGAAGTAGCCAAGACCCACCCCGCGTGCGAAGACGAGAGCCTCGCCTTCGTGTTTTCTACGCACGCGGAAGAGGGCGGACGCGTGCCCGCGCCGGCCTGTCCAACGTTCGACGGCCTCCACATCCGTCACGTCGTCCCAGCCGAACTGCTCGAGGGCTACGCGAACGGCGAACGGCTCGAGCTGCTCGTGGATGCACCAGTCCTGCCCGTGAATCGTAACCGTGGTGCAGGCATCCAGGCTCGGCGGCAGCTCGCTGGCCTGGATCTGCAGCAGGAGGACGATTGCGGTCGATTCGACCCCGATGTCGTCGAGCTCCGCTGCGGCGGCTCTCAGGCTGCCCCCGGTCACCGGAGCGTCGTCGATGAGCGCCACGTTCGCGCCCGCCTGCGCTTCACGAAGCAGCACGCGTCGTTCTGAGCGTGACCACATCTGGCCAGGGCGGAGGGTCATCGCCTTCACGCGCACATAACCAACGCTCCGCAAGTACGCCGCCATCAGGGGAGCGAGATAGCTCCCGGAGGTGCGCAGCCCGACGATGGAGACGGGCCGCGTGCGGTCGGGAAAGCGCTCGGCGTAGCGCATCGCGAGCCGGTGACAGTCTTCAGGCCGCTGGTCGAAGCTCACGAAACAGTTCGGTAGCCGGAGCACGCTCGACCGGAGCGATCCGGGCATTCGCGCCGCACACAGCCGCTTAGCCGTCTCGAGATTTGAGGCCAACGAAGGTTCGGGCGGTCCCTCCCCGACCAACTCGTCGGCCAGACGACTGACCGTCTGAGCCAGCGCACGCTGCCGGCTTCGAAGTCGTTGCTCGGAGGGCCGCAGCGCACGAAGAGCCAACCCCGCTCGGAGCAGCACGCCCAGCGCATGTCCGGGGAGAGAGAGATTCCGGGCCCGCAAGAAGCCGGCTGCTTTCCCGAGCCCGAACAGGTCTCTATGCAGGTAGTCCTCGAGGATCTGGTTCGAACCTGCGGCGAGTAGGAAGGCATCCAACGCCCGGTCTGAGGCCGTTACCTCGTCCGCCGGTTCGACGCACATCTCGAGTTGTGCGTGGAGTAACGCAGCAACCTGAGCGAAATCGAGAAGCAGGTTACGGACGATCAGCTGTTCTGAGCGAGCGTCCGGGGCAGTTGGAGTTGCCTGCAACTGGGGAACGGGGTGCGCTCCAGCCATCTCGCTCATTATCGTGATCTCGGACGATTCTGCCAGTGGACGCGACACATACACCCACCGCTCACAGCGGTCATGGCTGGCTCACGGGGGTGCTGCCTGCAGCGGCGCGGCGTATCAGAGTCGACGATCCGGCTCTGGCCGAGACCCTTCGGCATGCTGGTGCCGATCTCGTCGACAGCCGAGCAGAAGTCGAAGTCGTCCAGTCCGGCCGGATCCGCGGAGACGCCGAGTTGGCGGTCGTGCTCGTCGATGAGGATCGGGAGTGGCCGACAGCCCCCATTCGCCTGGTTCGCGGCGCGATGCGCGTGAGACACGCGCTGCGTGTCCGGGCGCGGGCTCGAGCAGCTCGGGCAGAACTTCGACGAGCGGGCTACCCCTTCGTGACCATCATGCTGGGCAACGTCGAAGGCTCCTTGCCGTTGCTTCCGGGACGGGCAGAGCCGCCGTCCAAATGGCCGCTGCTTGCGGTAATTGTCGGACGGAAGTCCGGTGAGGCAGAGCCCTCCATTCTCGAAGTTGTCATGGAAGCGTCCAACCTCGGCTCAGTTCGGCAGCCGCTCGTTCGGGAGGGAATCATCGTCCTCATCGGTGACTCTGGCGTCCTCCGAGTCAGTCTCGGTCCGGGTGGGCGTCAAAGTGACGAGCAACGCGTAGCCCTCGCCTTGCTGGCGTCGGAGAAAGTCTCGCCCGTGGTCGCGGATCGCATACCGTGGCCGGTCTCCCGGGGAACCGTCGGCCTTGGCGGTTGGACTTTAGAGCGTCGGCTGCCGGGATCGCCACCGGCCGCGCTGGCAGATGCGATCTGGTCCGAGTGCCTCGATTTCCTCGTCGCGCTGCACGGAGTGCGCCGTGGCGGCGCAGCCCTGGGAATCGCCCAGCGGGCCGGGGTCGTTGCCCGCGCGGTCGGATCTGAGGCTGCGCGAACCTCCCTCCGCGACCTGGGGCGACGCCTCGAGGCGTCTCTACAGGATGTGCCGCGCGGCTTCGCGCATGGCGACTTCTGCCGCGGCAACCTTCTCGTCGACGGCGAGCATCTGAGCGGAGTCGTCGATTGGGACTACGCAGACGCCGGACAGCTCCCACTACTGGACCTGTTTCACCTCTGGGTCAACGAGCGGCGGGTTTCGAGCCGCCTCGCTGTCGGAAGGTCGGTGCGTGAGCAGCTGCTCCCCGCACTGTCGGCCGGAGGAGACCCGGTCTTCCAGGAGTACTGCGCCCGTATCGGTCTCGATCCGGAACCCGAATTGCTCCTCGACCTCGGGCTCGCGTACTGGGTCGTCTGGATCGCCCGCGAACTCGAGCTATATAGCAACCGGGCCGTCCGACCCCTATGGATGAAGGAGAACGTGCACGTCATGATCGATGACGGGGCTCGCCTCCTTCGTTGACCGATTTGGACTGGGCGCGGGTTGCCCCCGAATGGGACGAGCTCGCGTCGCGCGTGGGCGCGGCGCCATGTCTGCGACCGGGTTGGGTGGAGGCGTGGTGGAACGCGTTCGGATCGGGTCGGCTCGATCTGGTGGCTGTCCGACGCGGCGGCCGCCTGGTGGGGGTGGTTCCCGTCGCTCATCGCGTCGGGGCGCTGACCGCGCCCACCAACTGGCACACGCCCGAGTTCGGTCTGCTCGCCGAGGACGAAGGCGCTCGCCGTGACCTTGCGGGAGCCCTCGCTGCGCGGTGTCGAGGTCGGCTCGATCTGTCGTTCGTGACCAGCGAGGCAGATGTCGTCGCGTGCACCGAGGCTGGACGGCACCGCTCCCGACTGGCGATGGTACGCGTGGTCCAGCGTTCTCCGTATGTGAACCTGACGGACTCGTTCGACGAGTACCTGGGGAACGTGAGGCGATCCCAGCTTGCAGACGTCCGACGTCGACGTCGACGGCTCGAGGAGGTGGGGCGTCTCGAGTTCTCTTTCGAAGAGGGTGGCGATCGCCTCGAAGAGCGGTTGGAAGAGATGTTCCGGGTGGAGGCATCCGGGTGGAAGGGAAGGGCCGGCGTGGCAATCGCGTCCGATCAGCGAACGGCGGCCTTCTACACGGACGTCGCCCGATGGGCTGCCGAACGGGGGTATCTGAGGCTTGCGTTCCTGCGACAGAACGGGGTCACTCTGGCCGCCCTGCTGCAGGTCGAGTCGAATGGTGTCTCGTGGGGGCTGAAGACCGGATACGACGAGGCATATCGCAGGTTCGCGCCAGGCCTGGTCCTGCTCGTCGAGTCATTGGCGCACTACCACAGGGCCGGCGTTCATCGCTTCGAGCTGCTCGGTGACGCAGACGCGCACAAGGCCGCGTGGGCGACGGGCATCAAGGACAAGGTGCGTGTGCAGCTGTTCTCGCGCTTACCGGCGGGCCTTGTTCAATACGGGGCTTTTCGATTCGGACACCCTGCAGTCAAGCGTGCGCTCGAGCTGCTCGACCGCCGCGGTGGAGCGGGCTAGCTGCATCTGCGGGCGAGACGGCAATGCCGAGCGCGAGAGAAGGGGAGAAGTGCGGCGGTCCGACGAGCGCGCCCCATTGCTCCAATCCATGGGAGGGGGGCCGAACGCCCTCGACCCTGGATCGGGGTGCCGTCTTCGAGGGAGCGAGAAGGGCGTCGCCGGCGGCCCTCGGGCTACGCGTAGATGCGCGACCCTCGAGCGTCCGGCCAGAACAGCAATCCGATACCTCCCCAACGCCCGCCCCATCCGCGGTCGTCCCGAGGTGCGAACAGCTCTCGGTGCGGGAACCGGTCTCTGATCTCCTTCCAGAAGAGATGGACGTCGCCGACCTCGTGAGCGGGGAGCGTCGGATCAGGAATGACATCGTGAAATGCGATCAGGCCGCCGGGCCGGACGAGCTCGCCGTACATCTCGAAGTCCTGCTTGACGCCCTCGTAGGTGTGGTCGGCGTCGATCATCAGGAAGTCGAGCGGCCGACCGCCGAGCACGTCGAGCACTCGTTCCCGTGTCGTCGCCGCATGCGAGTCGAGTCGCAGCAGGTGGACGGTCTGCTCCTCGCAAGCGAACTCCGCCGGCACCCCGCCCTCCTGCGCATACCGACCGCCGAAGGGCCCGCCGGGCAGGTCGACGCTGACGATCGTGGCGTCCGGTGCCGCGACGCGACACCATGCGTAGAGCGTGCCCCCGGAGGCCGTACCGATCTCGAGCACGGTTCGCGGCGCTCGGCGGGCGACCAGCGCCAGCAGCGGGGCCAACTCAGCGATCTTCTGCATCGCTCCGCGGCGCAATGCCTCACGGGCGACCACGATGCTCGACCAGAAGCTCGGCCGCCAGAACGCAGGCTCGGCCCGGAGCATGTTGACGAGAAGGGAGTACGTCCGCCGCCTGAATGGTGCGCGCAGGGCTGTCTTCATGCCGGGGCCGTCCGGCCTCGGGCGCGGCGTTGCCCGACGTACCGGAAGCCACGACGCGCGAGCGCCTCGGCTTCCGGGTCGCGCTCCGCCCGGCCGACGATGAAGACACGCGCGAGTCCAGGCGAGAGGGCTGCGGCGAGAATCTTGGCCCTCGTCGACGGCCTGAGCCTGGGACGCGTCGCGACTTCGACCAGTTGCTTGCGGGCGCCCCGACCCCGTCCCATCACCGCGGTGCGCGAACGCTCCTTGGCGAGGTTCGATTCGTGCGCAACCAGCATGCGCTCTGCGAGAGCGCGCTCGTTCGTGTCGAGATCGGAGCGTGCGAGGGTCTTCCTCATCATCCGGACGAGCGCCTGCTGGTTCGCGACGCGATCCGAGGACGACCAGCTATCAGGTGTCAGCCGCCAGCGGTAGAGCGGTTCGTCGACGTAGGCCGCGACTGCCCCGGCGAGCATCAACCTGATGAAGCACTCCCAATCCTGCATGACCGGGAAGGTCTCGTCGTAGCCGCCGATGGCCTCGAGCAACGAACGACGAATCGCCGGCCACAGGAAGAAGCACTGGCGGAGGATGCCGAGCCGCTCATCGGCGACCTGGAAGGGGATCGCGTTGGCGAGCCGCTGGATCGGCCTTCCGGACGATTCGATGAACGCGTCCGTGGCGACGACGTCGACGTCTGGGCGTGAGACGAGCACCGCCTCGATCGCCGCGAGCCGTCCAGGCAGGAAGGCGTCGTCCTGATCGAGTTGGATCAGGAAGTCGCCACGAGCGGCTGCCGTCGCCGCGTTCATCGCAGACGCGATGCCCCCGTTCGCCTTACGGACGATCTCCACCTCGTCGAGCAGAGGGCCGAGCGCCGCCTCGAGATCGTCCGGGGATCCGTCGTCGCAGATCACGATCTCGTCCGGTGGCCTCGTCTGTTCCAGCGCCGACCGAACAGCGTTGCCGATCATCGCCGCGCCCCGGAAGTACGGGATGACGACCGAGAGGCTTGGTCCGCTCACGACCCCCCTTCCGTGGCCGTGGGCGGCGGTCGCCTACCGTGAAAGCCGGTTGCGTCGGCCATGCTCGCAGTGTGGAGGCGCCGCCTGGGTCTGTCTACAGGCACGGCAAACAGGTCATTGGGGCGTGCCGCCCGCCATCCACGAACCGCTGCCTTGCAGGTCAGCGGCTGGAGCGACTGGAAGCCCGACCCGTCGAACGACGGAATCCTCGCCGCGCCAGGGCTTCTGCTCCCGGATCGCGGCACGCGCGCCGCGAGGCGAGATGGCGGGCCATGGGTGGCGACACAAGCGCGAGGGCTGCCTTGGCCCTCCCGTTGGGGCCGTATCCCGGGGTGACGAGCACCGCGAGCGAGCGGCGGCGAGCATCCGAGCGCCGTTCGATCACGGCAGCGTGCGCTTCCAGGCGGACGAGTTCGTTGATCTGCGCCTTGACGGCGGCCTCCGCCCGCACCCGCTCGTCCGGACTCAGCCGCCCGCCTTCGAGTGCCTTGCGCAGCATCTCCATCCGCTCGCGGCCGGCGGCCACTCGATTCGAGAGCAGTCCTTCCCTCTCGATTCGGTAGCGGTACAGCTCCTCGTCGACGAACCCCGCAACCGCCCCGGCGAGGATCAGCCTGCAGTGACACTCCCAGTCGGCGATGTGCTTGAAGTCGCTGTCGTATCCGCCCATCGCGAGCAGGCGGGAACGGCGAATCGCCGGCCAAGCGAAGAAGCATCTCTCGATGATTCCGGTTCGTTGTCGGTGGTCCTGAAAGGGAAGGGAAGCGGAGAAGGTGCTGATGGCTTGCCCGCCGTATTCGATGGACGCGTCCGTCGCTACGATGTCGAGATCAGGGCGCTCCGAGATCAGCGCCTCGATCGCCTCGAGACGACGGGGCCAAAAGGCGTCGTCGGCGTCGAGCTGAACGACGAAGTCTCCGGCAGCTGCATCGATAGAGCCGTTCATCGCCGAAGCGAAGCCACCGTTGGCCTTCCTGATGATCGTCACCTGATCGCGGAGAGAGCCGAGAGCAGCAGTGAGATCGTCCGGGGATCCGTCGTCGCAGATCACGATCTCGTCCGGTGGCCTGGTCTGATCGAGCGCAGACCGAACGGCCTCGGAGATCGCGGGAGCGGCCCGAAAGTATGGAATGACGACCGAGAACCTCAGTGCGCTCACGCTCGAACCGTGCGCGAGAGTAGGTCGGCTTCCACCACTGGGGGCTGCTCGGGCCACGGGTTGCATTGTAGGTGTCGACCCGATCGATCCAAATGCACCCGAAACTGGGCGTGCGGTCATCGATCTCTGCCGCCGCAGGTGTCGCGCGCAAGTTTCGTGTACCGGTGCCGATAATTGTCTCGTGACCTCGGTTCTCGGAGACCAGCCGCCCACGGAGTCGGCCGTCGTGGTCGGTGACGGCCTCTCCACCGAGAGGCGGTCAGCCAGGACGGTCGCCTATGTCATGTCGCGGTTTCCGAAGCTGAGCGAGACCTTCGTGCTGTACGAGATGCTCGCCGTCGAGCAGCTCGGCTGCCGCGTCGAGCTCTTCCCGCTGCTGCGCGAGGCCGAGCCGATCAGCCACCCGGAGGCTCGGCGGCTTGTCGAGCGCGCCCACTACGAGCCCTTTCTGTCGGGGGCGATCGTGCGCAGCCAGCTTCACTTCGCGTTGCGTCGGCCTCGCGCGTACTTCGCCGCGCTGGGTCGGCTGATGCGCGGGACGCTCGGTAGCCGCAACTACTTCTTCGGGGGGCTTGCGATCTTCCCGAAGGTCGTCCATATGGCGCGATGCATGGAGGCTCTCGGCGTGCAGCACGTGCACTGCCACTTCGCGAGCCACCCTGCCGCTGCAGGGTTTGTGATCCACCGGCTCACCGGCATTCCCTTCACGTTCACGGCGCACGGCACCGATCTCCACCGAGATCAGCACATGCTCCGCGCGAAGGTGGCGGACGCCCGGCGGGTCGTGACGATCTCCGACTACAACCGCCGTCTGATCCTTCGCGAATGCGGAGCTCGATATTCCGACAAGGTCGTCGTCGTCCGTTGCGGCGTCGATCCCTGTGTATTTCGACCGGACGATCGGGAGCCCGCGAGCAGGAGGGCTTTTTCGATGTTGTGCGTCGGTCGTTTCGAGGAAGTCAAGGGACATCGCTACCTTCTGGAGGCCTGCCGCCTGCTCGCCGACGAGGGGATCGAGTTCCGATGCCGGTTCGTGGGAGACGGTCCGACTCGGCACGACGTGCAACGGGTCGCGTCATCGCTCGGGCTCGGCGGGTCCGTCGTGATGGAGGGGCGCCGCACCCGCGCCGAGGTTGTCGAGCGCCTTCTCGCGGCGGATGTGCTGGTTGCGCCGAGCGTGCCCACCAAGACGGGATCCCGCGAGGGGATCCCAGTCGTGCTCATGGAGGCGATGTCGACGGCGCTTCCCGTCGTGGCAAGCGATTTATCGGGTATCCCCGAACTGGTCCGGCACGAGCAGAACGGCCTCCTCGTTCCGCCGGGTGACCCCACTGCTCTTGCGGCCGCCTTGCGCCGGCTGAGCCAGGATCGGGCGTTGCGGATCCGGCTCGGGCGAGCTGCCCGGCAAACGATCTTGCGCGAGTACGACCTTCGGCGCAACGTCTGTGTTCTGGCGGGAATGTTCGCGGAGCAGTCAGCGTGAAACGGAAGCTCTTCTGGGCGTCGGGGATCACGCTTGCGTATGCGTACCTCGGCTTCCCGGCCCTCGTGCTCCTTCGAGCAGCTCTCCGACCCCGCCCGTACCACGAGGCGGACATCGAACCCTCGGTGACCGTCGTGATCGCCGCACACAACGAAGCCCGAGTGATCCAGGACAAGGTCACGAATCTCGCCGCGGTCGACTACCCCGCGGATCGCCTCGAGATCGTCATCGCCTCCGACGGCTCGGATGACGGCACCCCACGTCTCGCGCGAGAGGCTGGTGGAAACCGCGTGCACGTCCTCGATCTCCCCCGGGTCGGCAAGGCAGCGGCGCTGAAGCAGGCTCTCGCGAAGGCGACGGGCGAGGTGATCGTGTTCTCGGATGCGAACAGCATGTTCGACCCCAATGCGATTCGGGTCCTCGTGCGCCCGTTCGCCGACCCGGAGGTCGGAGGTGTCGCCGGCAACCAGGTCTACAGTCGATCCGCCGGTGGGGACTCGAGCACGCTCGGCGAGCGGGGCTACTGGGACCTCGACCGCCTGCTCAAGGTCGCGCAGAGCAAATCCGGGAGCGTGACCGGCGCGACCGGCGCGATCTACGCGGTCCGGAGCGCGCTCGTGGACGAGATCCGAGACGACGTCAACGACGACTTCTTCATCTCGTTGGGGGTCATCGCCAGGGGATACCGACTCGTGTTCGCGCCCGGGGCGGTCGCGTACGAGGACGTCACGGCGTCGGTCGCAGAGACGTTCGCTCGCCGGGTTCGCGTGATGGTGAGGGGGCTGCGATGCGTTGCCGTCCAGCCGCGGCTGCTCGATCCGCGTCGACACGGCTTCTTCTCAGTCCAGCTCGTTTCCCACAAGGTCGTACCGAGGCTCGCGGCCTTTCCGCTCGCCGTCCTGGCGGTCTCGAGCGCGCTGCTGTTCCGGCGAGGCAAGATGTACAGGACAGCTGCGGCAGGACAGGCTGCCTTCTACGGTCTGGGCCTCGTCGGGATCGCCTTCGCCCGTCGGCCGTGGAGTCGCCGGAAGCTCCTGGCACTGCCCGCCTTCTTCTGTCTCGTCAATGCGGCCTCGGTCGTGGCCGTCTGGCATCTCCTGAGCGGCAAAAGCTTCGCGCGCTGGCAACCTGGTCGGCGCGGCGAGGAAGTCAGCGGCCGGGATCGGAGAGGCCGCCCGGACTGACCGCTGCCGGTTCACGCGTTTCGGCGTGCTGATACGCTCCGTCGCGATCGAAGGACGAGCTGCGGCCCGCGCCGGCGAGGCGGTGGAGAGGTGAAGAAGATCCGGGATCGTCAACCGGACCGAAACGGTCGACGAATCGTGTCGCGTCTGGCGTGGGTCGGCGGAAGGCGCCGGTTGGCCCAGACGCTGATCGCCACGGTCGCCCTCGTCGGCCTGCCGTGCGCCGCGGCGGCCGGGTCGGAAGCGGGCCGGTCATTGGACCTGATGGTGACCCCCACGGACTTTGCGCATGTCGCGCTGTCGTGGAGTCCCGACGGGGCGCAGACCTACAACGTCTACCGTGGGCAGCTGCTGATCGCGTCGACGACGTCGACCAGGTTCACGGATTCGCAACTCTGGCCCGGAACGACCAACTCCTACACGGTCACGGCTGTTTCCCCTGCGGGAGTTCAGCTCGACACCGTCGCTGCGTCAGCAACGACGCCGTCCTTGCCACGACTGGGCTTTCCGCGCCCGTATGCCCGCTCGAGCGCATGGAATACGCCGATCGGGAAGACACCCGCTGTTCACCAGTCGCGGGCTCTGATCTCGTACTTCGTCGCTAACGCTTGGCACCCGAACATGACGCTTCGAGCCTGGGGGGTCGCCGTTGCCGAGGCGCAGCCCGGCAACCAGCTCTTCGACGTCCCGTGCAGCCGCTACCGACACTGCACCCTCGGTGCGTTCGGCCCGATCGCCATCCCGGTCACTGCCGCGCCAGACCCGGAGGAGGACGGTCATCTGGTGGTGTACGACCCCTCACGCGGACGTGAGTGGGACATGTTCCAGGCGATGAGATCCACGATTGGTTGGCAGGCAACCGCCGGCGCCGCCCTCTCGATGCGTAGAGGCAATGCAACCATCCCGGCAGGACACGCGAGCGCCGACGCGGCGAACTTCCCCCTGCTCGCCGGTGTCGTCCGACCGGAGGAGATCGCCCAAGGTCACATCGACCACGCGCTCGTCTTCACGATGCCTGGGGTGAGCAGTCTCGGGCACGTCTGTCCTGCGACGCATCACGACGGCTCGACGCGCGACCCCAACGCGCTGCGTGAGGGTATGCGCCTGCAACTCGTTCCGGCCGTCAACGTGGCGAAGCTTTCGATCCCCGCCTGGGAGAAGACGCTCGCTCGCGCGATGCAGAAGTACGGCATGTACCTGCGCGACCAGGGCGGAACGCTCGCGATCTTCGCCGAGAACCCGGCGTCTCGCGGATACGACGCCTGGAAGCTCGCGGGAATGCCCGACGGCGGGGCCGCACAGATCGTCGGGTTCCCCTGGAGCAGGTTCCGGGTCGTCGCGGCGCCCTGTTAGACCGTCCGGGGTGCGCCGGGTGCGCTTGACACCCCCGAAGAACGCGGATCTACTACGAGGGGCGGCTCGGGTAGATGAGTTCAACCAGCAAGCACTCTGTCGAGAGCCGCTACGAGAGCGAGCGGCGGTTTCACGACGCCCTCGTCGAGGAGGATGTCGATCGTTCCGCAGGTCGTTTCTACGCGATCGCGCAGACTAGCTGGGACCTCTACCGGCGTCTGATCGTCGACGTGGCCGCTCGCGCCTCGGACCTCGGTCGGTGCCAGATCCTCGAGTACGGCAGCGGCGCGGGGGCGTATTCGTCGCAGGCGCTCGCCGAGGCGGGGTACCGCTCGGTGGGGATCGACCTGTCCGAGGCGAGCGTCGAGGCTGCTCGCGAGCGTGCCACGCAGCGGTTTCCGTTGATTCCACTCGACTACCGGGTGATGAACGCCGAGGCGCTGGACTTCGGCGACGACGAATTCGACCTGATCTGCGGCAACGGCATCCTCCATCACCTCGACCTCGAACGTTCCTACGCAGAGATCGCTCGAACGCTCCGGCCCGACGGGACCGCCGTCTTCAGTGAGCCGCTCGGGCACAATCCGTTCATCAACCTCTATCGTCGCTTCACGCCGAGCCAGCGGACCGAGGACGAGCACCCGCTGCGCGCTCCGGACGTCGCGCTCGCCAAGCGCTACTTCGGCGCCGTCGAAGCTCGGTATTTCCACCTGCTCGCAATCGCGGCCACCCCCCTCCGGAACACGAGGCTGTTCTCCCCCGTGCTCCGGGGCCTGGACAGGCTCGACCGCCGCCTGCTCGCGTTTGCACCGCTCCAGCGGCACGCGTGGTTCGTCGTGCTCCGCCTGACGCAGCCCCGGGCGAGCCGGTGAGCTCCACTCCGAGGCGTCGGCGCGGAGTCGCAGTGACCGCTAAAACTCATGCCGGATATGCCGATAACACCTCACGATGGCCTCGCCTTCCATGACCCGCCTGGCCATGCCTGAGCCGATCGAGCAGGAAGAGTCCGGGATCGGCATCCGCCATTACCTGGATGTCCTGCGACGCAGAAAGTGGACCGTGGTCGGCGTCGTGGCGCTCGCTCTGTGCGGAGCCACCATCTTCACTCTGCGACAGCCCGACGAGTACAGAGCCGAGACCACCATCGTCGTCGGTCAAGCGGGCGGTCTCGTTCAGCCGCAGAACGCCGGGGCGATCCAGCCGTTCTCGGCAACGATGAAAGAGCTGATCACGAGCACGGTGGTCGCCCAGGACGTGATTCAGACGCTCGACTTGAAGACGACTCCACAGGGTCTGCTCGGAGACATCTCGGTTTCGTTCAGCCCTGAAAGTGCGGCCCTGAAGGTGTCGGTCGTGCAGTCTTCGCCCGCGGTCGCCAAGGGGATCGCACAGCAGATCGGGATTGCCTTCTCGCAGCTCGTCAAGGAACGCTTCGGCACCGTGAATCCCCAGTCGACCGCCCCGCTCACGGCGCCCCTCACAGCAACCGTCTGGGATCCAGCCCACGTGATTCCGGGGAAGGTTCAGCCGCGGCCTAAGCTGAATCTGCTCATCGCCGGCATCCTCGGCCTGGTCCTCGGGTTGCTCGCCGCCTTCCTGCGTGAACAATTCGATCGGACGTTGCGCGACACGGACGAGATCGAGCATGCCTTCGGTGTCCCTGTCATCGGCCAGATACCCGATTACCCGAAGGCGACCGGCGATCGGCCACGCGTGATCTGGAACGGGAGCAGCGACTACGCGGAGGCGTTCAGGGCGCTTCGTGCGAACCTGCAGTACCTCGGCGTGGCGCGGCGTCTGCGGACGGTACTCGTCACCAGTCCCGCTGCCGGTCAGGGCAAGACGACGGTCTGCGGCAACCTCGCAACGGTGCTCTCCCACTCGGGCAGCTCGGTCGTGCTGGTCGAGGCCGACCTCCGCCGCCCTCAGCTCGGCCACATGTTCGGCATTCCAGCCTTCAATCGCGGCCTGACGACAGTCCTGGTTGGCGAGGCGGAGGTCTCGGCTGTGGTCGAGCGGGTCGGCTTGCCTCCTGCGGGCATGTCGGGTAGCAAGCCGGGAACGATCAGCGTGCTTCCGAGCGGCCCCCTGCCTCCCAACCCCTCCGAGCTCGTCGGAAGCGAGCAGATGCAGCGGGTGATTGCCGACCTCGCTGAAGACTTCGACGCTGTGATCGTGGACTCACCGCCCATGCTGCTGGTCGCTGACTCGATCGAGCTGGCCAAGCACGTCGACGGCGTCATCGTCGTGGTCCGTCTGCAGAACGCCACGCGAGACGAGGCGCGGGAGTTGCGCTCGATCGCGGCACGACTCGACATCCCGATCGTGGGGGTGGTCGTCATCGGCGTCCGTGGTCGGCGTGACTACGGCTACCTTCCCTACTCGAGCGAGCCCGCTGCAGAGGCTGCAACAGAGGAAGAGACGCCCAGCACGAGAGACGGCCGGAGGTCGAGGTCACGCCCGACAGCGTTGCCCAGGTCGACGGAGCCGGTCGGGCGATCACGACGATCCGAAAAGCAGGTCGGGCGATCACGACGATCCGAAGGCTGAACAGCTGAGTGTGTTACGTCGCGATTCCGCGCTCCTCCCCCCGGCGCGTCAGCTGGGCAGCCAGATCAGGGCAGGGCTCCTTGCCTTGGCCCTTCCCCTCGCTGCGCTAGCGATCGGCGCGTTCTCGGCGACGAGACCTCAGTTCGCGGTCGGGCTCGTCGTGGCGGCCGCGGCGGGGCTGCTGATTGCCGGCGACGTCCGCACGCTGCCTCCTCTCCTCGTAGTCGCGGTGTACGCCGAGGGTGTGTCCGTTGGTGGGTTTCATGTCGGGCGCGTTGTCGGCCTGCTTGCTCTTGCCGCCGTGGCGTACTACTTGCTCGCCGGGGGGAGGGCGGACCTGCGCCTGAACCCCCTTGTGGGTATTGCGGGTGTGCTCGGCTTTCTGATCCTACTCAGCTTCTACTGGGCGCCCGACCTGGGCTTCGCCGTGGCGTGGTTCTTCAGATGGGCGCTTTCGCTGGCGTTCGCGATTGCCTTTGCCGTCCTCGTGCGCACCGAGCGGCACGTCCACAACGTCATGGTGGGGTTCCTGGGTGCAGCGGTTGCGTTCGGCGGTCTCACACTAATCACATACCTTGGCTCCGGGGGCTCGGCCCGAAGCACGGGTCTGGTCGGCGACCCCAATCAGTTCGCCACCTATCAGGCGTTCGCCGTTCCCATCGCCCTCGTGTTCGCGTCTCGCGAGCAGCTCCCGCACCGGAGGCTTGCCTACTACGCGGCGATCGTCGTGGTCATCCTGTCGATTGTCGCGTCATATTCGCGCGGTGGAGTGGTCACGCTGGTCGTGATCGTCCTGGCAACCCTGTTCGCGCCGTGGCGAGCATTCTTCCGCTACCCCTCGCAGAAGGCGATGTACGTCGTGCTACTGGTCGCGGCCGCCTGGACCATCGCGATTGTTGGCTCGGCTGCGTACCAGCAACGCCTCGCGACGCTGCTGAGCGGCACCGACCGCGGCTCCGGTCGCACCGACCTGTGGGCGGCGGCATGGAACGGCTACGGGCATCATCCCGTGCTCGGACTTGGTGCAGGAGGATTCGAGGCCGAGTCGCTCGACCTTCTCCACTCGACACCAGGGGTCAACATCGTCGCTTCCTACGTTCAGGCCGGACGACCCGTCCACAATGCTTACCTGGAAATGCTCGTGGATGTCGGTCCCGCTGGCCTCGTGCTCTTCCTCGGAATCGTCGTTCTGACGCTCGCTTACCTCGTCCGAGCGGCACGCCGCTTTCACGCGTCGGGCGATCCCATGCTCGAGCGCATATCGAGTGCCCTGATCGCGTCCCTCCTCGGCCTGTCCGCGTCGATGTTCTTCCTCTCGATCGAACTCGGCCACATGCTCTGGATCTTCATCGGGCTTGCGCTCGCGCTCGATCGGATGTCGGCTTCGCTGCCCGGCACCAGCACCGGCCTTCGTCGATTCCCTCGCGGCTCTCGACGCTCCGCCGTTCCGGGCCCCGCTGGCTCGGTCTGATGGTGCGGGGCAGGCCCCTGGTTCTCTGCTACCACGCGGTCTCGAGTCGCTGGAGGAATGCACTCTCGATCGACCCGGACCGATTCGAGCGTCACCTGCGTCTGCTGCTTCGTCTCGGCTACCGGCCGGCCACTGCCGAACAGGCGCTCGTCGGTCACGGCCGGCTGCTGCACGTGACGTTCGACGACGCCTACACGAGCCTCCTCGCCGCCGTATCGGTACTCGAGCGCCTCGGCGTCCCGTCAACCGTCTTCGTGTGCACGAGCTACGCTCGAGACGGACGGCCGCTCGACGTTCCGGAGCTCGCCGACGATCTCCGGGCCCGGCCGGAGGAGCTCGAGACGATGACATGGTCGAGCTTGCGCGACCTTGTCGATCGCGGGGTCGAGGTCGGGTCGCACACCGTTTCCCACCCGCATCTGCCCGAGCTCGGGGACGAAGGCCTGGCGAGCGAGCTGGTCGCTTCCCGGAACGAGATCTCCGACGTGCTCGGTGTCCCGTGCCGGCTGTTCGCGTATCCCTACGGCGCCCAGGACCCTCGCGTCCGAGCGGCGGCCAGGGCCGCCGGCTACCACGCCGCCTTCGGGCTCCCCGGCGACATGTCGTGGTCTGACAGGTACAACCTGCCACGGACGGGGATCTGGCGTGGTGAGAGCCTCCGCCGCACCGCCCTCAAGACCTCGTCGGTTGCCCGGACGCCGGCCGCGGTCCGATTCGTGCGCGGCCGGATCTAGCCTCATCCCGCTCGGGCCGACCCTGCGGCCGCTGCGTGAGGCCGATCGCCCCCGAGGAAGGGCTGCCCAACCCCTCCGCGGGCGGAATCCCCGCTAATTACCCGGTTTTGCCCCGATTGCATGTCCACCAGCTGCGGAACTCGGGTTCTACGACCGGTATCGTCACTGGGACCAGCCTGGCCGACGATGCGCTCGTCTGACACCTCCTCTGAGGGGTGTCTGTACGTAACGGGCTCGATCGTGCAGGCCGAGCAGAACCCATCTGCCGGAGAGTTGGCGCTCCCTGAGCCATGGCCTAGAGGTTCAGGGGTTGCAAAGTCATGGCTCTTGGACTACAACGGTAGAGAGAGAGGCAAGGGAGAGAGCATTACCACATGTTTGCTTAGGTTTGGTGGCGCATTGCGCCAGCTTTGCGCGCCGTCTGCTCGGAATGCGTGCCCATGAACGTGGACACGACTGTCCTGGCGGGTGCGAGGCAACTCGAGCGGGCCGATGCTGCCCGCACCACTCGGCTCCTCGAGCTGGCCCTTCGTGGGGACCGGTTCTGGTCCCGAACGCGGCTCGGCGTCGATCTCGCGCTGCTCGCGTTCGCGGCGGCGGCCGCCGATCTGTCCGAAACGGCCGTGACCTCCTTCGCCGGTCGCGTGCTCTGGCCGGCGCTGTTCGTGGCGATCGCCGTCTTCCTCTCCTATCTGCGCAAGTGCTACGCGAGGCGTGTGGAGCTGGATACCTTCGAGGATCTGCGCGTGACGGGCTCGGTGGTGGCTGCCGCAACCAGCGTGGTCGTGACCCTGCGCGTGCTATTCGACAGCGGGGCGGCGACGACGGCGAGCCATAGTGTTCGGCTCGGCGTGTTCGCGGCCGTCGCTGTCGCCTGCGGTCGCGTCGGGGTGAACCTGTCGCAGTCACTCGCGAGGCGTCGGGGGAAGGCGCTCGTCCCGACGCTGATCATCGGCGCAGGGCACATCGGTCGCACGACCGCGAAGCGACTGCTCAAGCACCCGGAGCTCGGATTGAGGCCCATCGGCTACCTGGACAAGGAGCCGCGGGAGGATCTCACCGGCCAGGCCCAACTCCCCGTCCTTGGCGCGAGTTGGGACTTCGACCGGATCGCAGATGAACACGGCATCGGCCAGGTCATCGTCACCTTCTCGACCGCTCCGAGCGAGGTGCTCCTGCGGGTCGTGAACCGGTGCGAACAGCGCGGAATCGCGGTCGCCCTCGTCCCACGACTCTTCGAGAAAGTGACCGAGCGGCTGTCGATCGAGCACCTCGGCGGCGTGCCGCTGATCACCTCCCGGCCGAGCAACCCCCGGGGCTGGCAGTTCGCCGTCAAGTACGCCCTCGACCGAGTGTTCGCGCTCTTCTTCGTTTTTCTCCTCTCACCCGTGCTGGTCGGTTGTGCCCTCGCAACCTGGATCTCCCTCGGGCGACCGATCCTCTTTCGGCAGCGCCGTCTCGGCCGTGACGGTCGGGAGTTCGAGATGTTGAAGTTCCGCTCCTTGCCCCTGAACGGAAGCGATTCGGAAGCCCTCCTCGACCTTCCGGACGACACAGCCCCCGGCGGTGTCCAGGGAGACCGTGTGACGGGTGTGGGCGCATTCCTGCGCAACACCTCGCTCGACGAACTTCCTCAGCTCCTGAACGTGCTCAAAGGCGAGATGTCGATCGTTGGCCCGCGACCGGAGCGCCCCGAGTTCGTCGAGCTGTTCGAGCCCCGTGTGCATAGGTACCTAGATCGTCACCGCGTCAAGGCCGGGATCACCGGCTGGGCGCAGGTGAACGGGCTGCGCGGCCAGACATCGCTGTCCGATCGGGTCGAGTGGGACAACTACTACATCGAGAACGCGTCGCTGTGGCTCGATCTGAAGATCGTCGGCCGCACGATCCTGGCCCTGCCCCGGCACTCCGGGACGTGTAGGTAGCTCGGCGCGCCTCTCCGGGCGGTCGCGCGACTAGACCGGCGCGAGGTCGGCGCGGGTGAAGGCGATCACGTCGGAGAGGATCTCGTCCAGCGTCCGCTCCGGCGCCCACCCGATCGCGGCGCCGACCTTCTCGATCGACGGGATGCGGTGCAGCGTGTCCTCGATCCCGAGCCCGTAGACCTGGTCGTAGGGCACCTCGACGAGCTCCGACGAGGAGCCGGTCTCCTCGAGCACGCGCCTGGCGAGGTCGATGATCGAGATCCGGTTGGGCGAGCCGACGTTGTAGATCTGCCCGTCCGCGGCCCGCTCGTCCACGAGCCCGGTGAGGGCGCTCACCGTGTCGAGGACGTGGCAGAACGTGCGCGTCTGCGTCCCGTCGCCGTGGATCTCGAGCGGTCCACCCGCGATCGCCGCCTGCACGAACTTCGGGATCACCATGCCGTACTGGCCGCTCTGTCTGGGCCCGACGGTGTTGAAGAGCCGGACGATCACGCAGTCGAGGTCGCGCTCCTGGTGGTAGGCAAGTGCCAGGTACTCGTCCATCGCCTTCGAATCCGCGTACAGCCACCGCTTCTGGGTCGTCGGCCCGTAGACGCGCCGGTCGTCCTCGCGGAACGGCTCCTCGGTGCGCGGGTCGCCGTACACCTCGGAGGTGGAGGCGACGAGCACGCTCTTGCCGAACCGGGAGCAGTGATCGAGGACGACCTCGGTGCCCTCCAGGTTCGTGACGATCGTGTGGACGGGCTGCTCGACGATCAGCCGGACGCCGACCGCGGCCGCCAGGTGGTAGACGACGTCGCACTTGTGCACGAGCTCGTTGACGACCGCCCGCTTCAGCACGGAGTCGACGACGAGGTGGAACTGGGCGTTGCCCTTCAGGTGCTCGACGTTCCGCATCGAGCCGGTCGAGAGGTCGTCGAGCGCGTACACCTCGCAGTCGTCGGCGAGGAGTCGCTCGCAGAGGTGCGAGCCGATGAAGCCGGCGCCACCCGTCACTAGTGCCCGTTGCCTCACGGCCGACAAGCCTATCGTTCCCACCGGGAGGATGATCCCGTCGGCGGAGCCCGAAGGGGCCTCCGGTACAATGGCCCGACGATGTTCGAACGGTTCACGGAGAGGGCCCGCCAGGTTGTCGTACTCGCCCAGGACGAGGCGCGCGCGCTCAAGCACAACTACATCGGCACGGAGCACATCCTGCTCGGTCTGCTGCGCGAGGAAGAGGGCCTCGCCGCGCGGGTCCTCGAGTCCCTCGACATCACGGTCGAGGAGGTCCGCGCGCAGGTCGCGCGCATCGTCGGACAGGGCGACGAGGTCACCACCGGTCAGATCCCGTTCACCCCGCGTGCCAAGAAAGTGCTCGAGCTGGCGCTCCGCGAGGCGCTGAGCCTCGGTCACAACTACATCGGCACCGAGCACATCCTGCTCGGGCTCGTCCGCGAGAACGAGGGCGTCGCGGCGCGGATCCTGCTCGACTTCGACGCCGACGCGGAGAAGATCCGCAACGAGATCATCCGGATGCTCTCCGGTCCCGGGCGCCGCCAGCAGGGCGGATCGGCCGGACCTCCCGGTGAGAAGTCGAAGAGCTCGAAGCTGCTCGACCAGTTCGGTCGCAACTTCACGAAGCAGGCGTCGGAGGCAAAGCTCGATCCCGTCGTCGGCCGCCAGACCGAGATCGAGCGGATCATGCAGATCCTCTCACGCCGCCAGAAGAACAATCCGGTGCTGATCGGCGAGCCGGGCGTCGGAAAGACCGCGATCGTCGAAGGGCTCGCCCAGCGCATCGCGGGAAACCAGGTGCCCGAGCTGTTGAAGGGGAAGCAGATCTACAGCCTCGACCTGGCCGCGCTCGTCGCCGGCTCGAAGTACCGCGGCGAGTTCGAAGAGCGCCTGAAGAAGGTGATGAAGGAGATCCAGCAGCGGGGCGACATCATCCTGTTCATCGACGAGCTCCACAACCTCGTCGGCGCGGGCGCCGCCGAGGGCGCCATCGACGCCGCCTCGATCCTCAAGCCCGCGCTCGCCCGCGGCGAGCTGCAGACGATCGGCGCGACCACGCTCGACGAGTACCGCAAGTACCTCGAGCGCGATGCGGCGCTCGAGCGGCGCTTCCAGCAGGTGCGGGTCGAGGAGCCCTCGGTCGACGACACCGTCCAGATCCTGCGCGGCCTCCGCGACCGCTACGAAGCGCACCACCGCTGCAAGATCACCGACGAGGCGCTGCACGCAGCCGCCTTGCTCGCCGACCGCTACATCCAGGACCGTCATCTCCCCGACAAGGCGATCGACCTCGTCGACGAAGCCGCCTCGCGGATGCGGATCAAGACGATGACCGCCCCGCCGCGCTACCGCGAGCTGGAGGAGGAGATCGAGAAGGTCCGGAAGGACAAGGAAGAGGCGATCGAGAACCAGGAGTTCGAGAAGGCGGCATCGCTCCGCGACAAGGAGCGCAAGCTCTCGCAGAAGAAGCGCGAGCTCGAGGAGACCTGGCGCGACGAGGAGAGCGAGCAGCAGCCGGAGATCGGCGAGGAGGAGATCGCCGACATCGTCTCGATGTGGACCGGCATCCCCGTCTTCAAGCTGACCGAGGCGGAGACCCAGAAGCTGATCCGCATGGAGGACGAGCTGCACAAGCGCGTGGTCGGCCAGCACGAGGCGATCGTCGCCGTCTCCAAGTCGATCCGCCGCGCGCGCGCCGGAATCAAGGATCCGAAGCGTCCGACCGGCTCGTTCATCTTCCTCGGGCCCTCCGGGGTCGGCAAGACCGAGCTTGCGCGCACGCTCGCCGAGTTCCTGTTCGGCGACGAGGACGCGCTGATCCAGGTCGACATGTCCGAGTACATGGAGAAGCACTCGGTCTCGCGGCTGGTCGGCTCGCCGCCGGGTTACATCGGGTACGACGAGGGCGGTCAGCTGACCGAAGCCGTGCGCCGCAAGCCCTACTCGGTCGTCCTGCTCGACGAGATCGAGAAGGCCCACCCGGACGTCTTCAACATCCTGCTGCAGATCCTCGAGGACGGGAAGCTGACCGACGCCCAGGGCCGGAAGGTCGACTTCCGGAACACGATCGTGATCATGACCTCGAACATCGGTGCCGCGTCGATCTCCAAGAACCAGTCGCTCGGCTTCACGATCGGCGACGAGAGCGGGCTCTCGTATGACGACATGAAGAGCCGCGTGATGGGCGAGCTGAAGAAGATCTTCCGACCCGAGCTCCTCAACCGCATCGACGAGGTGATCGTCTTCCACAAGCTGTCGAAGGACGAGATCAAGACGATCGTCGATCTGCTGCTCAAGCGGCTGCGCGAGCAGATGGCGCTGCACGAGGCGTCGATCGAGCTGACCGAGGACGCCAAGGAGATGCTCGTCGAGAAGGGCTACGACCCGGCGATGGGCGCCCGGCCGCTTCGCCGCGCGATCCAGCGCCACATCGAAGACCCGCTGGCCGACTTCGTGCTCGGAGCGGAGCTGACCCCCGGCTCGACGATCATGGTCGACCGCAAGGGCGACGAGGAGGTCGACATCACGATCATTCCGGGCGAACCGCGTGAGCCCGAGAAGGTCACGGTTCCGGCCGGCGCCGAGGAGCCGGAGGGCTCCGCCGCCGAGCCCGAGGACTCCGTCGAGCCGTAGCAGGCGCAGGGCGGGACGACCCGCGTGAAACTACGCATCCGGCGTCGGTAGCGATCCCGATGTGAGGCCGTGCAGGTGTGGGCACGCTCGCGTGGATCGCATGTCGCTACAAAGGAGGCTCACAGTGAAGAGGCTGATCCCGGCTGCCGTGGTCGTCGCGACCGTCGGCCTGACGAGCGTCGTCGCCGCAGGTGCGATGACGTCGGGGCCGGTGGTACCGGTCAGGCTGAACGAGTACAACGTCCTGCCGGCGAAGCAGTCGGCCCCGGCGGGAAAGGTCACGTTCGTGCTCAAGAACGTCGGGAAGATCAGACACGAGTTCGTGGTCGTGATGACCACCAAGCCGGCGGGGAGCCTGCTCAAGGGCAGGGAGGCCGACGAGGCGGGCGCGGTCGGAGAGGTCGGCGACGTGAGGCCGGGTCAGACCAGGAAGCTGACCCTGACCCTGAAGCGAGGGCATTACGCGCTCATCTGCAACCTTCCCGGCCACTACCAGGCCGGTCAGTTCGCGGATTTCTACGTTCGCTGAACGGGGGCGGAGCGGCCGCCGGTGCGGGCGGCCGCTCCGCCCGATGCGCTGCGGCTCGCGACGGACGAGGCCCGACGTGTTCCGATGAATACTGCCCGTTGCTTCGGGTACGGCTATCGCAATCAACCGAGAAAGGGGTCGATTGCATGGCAGAACTGACCAATTTGGAAACCAAGCTGGGTGAGGTGCTCGGTCTGGCGATGGCCGCTCAGGGGGCGACTGAGAAGATCCGTGGCCTCGTGAAGGAGAGGGGCGACGACGAGCTTGTTCGGGCGCTGGAGCGGATGCGTGAGGAAGCGGCGGAAACGGAGGACCGGTGCACGAAGCGGGCCGAGAAGCTGGACGGCAAGAAGAAGTCCGTCCTCGAGAAGGCGCGCGAGGTGAAGCTGGAGGCGACCGAGATGATGCGCACGTATCTGGGCGATCAGGCGGACGCGCTCGACGGATTCGAGTTTCTGACCATGGCCGAGGCCGGCCACTGGCACATCGTCCGGCTGATGGCCGAGCGTGCCGGCGACTCGGCGACGCTCGATCTCGCCGACTGGGCGACGCCGATCCAGGAGCGACACCTCGACCAGGCGCGCCGCGGCTCGCTCGACCTCGCCGCCCAGGAGGATCCGGACGGGGTCGAGTAGCGACCGGCCCGCTTTCGATCCGATCTCGGCACAGGGGCCGTCCCCGGCGGGGCCTAGGATGGTCGCCGTGGCGAAGGCTGCTCCGTCTCTCTTCGCGTGCTCCGAGTGCGGCTACTCGTCCGGGCGCTAGTTCGGCCGCTGCCCGGGCTGCGGCGAGTTCGGCACGCTCGTCGAGGAGCCCGTGGCCGGGCTGACCGCGGCCCCCGCGACGCGGCCGCCACTCAGGCTCGTTGACGTCGAGGTCGACGAGGCAGAGCGCATCGCGACGGGAGTGGCGGAGCTCGACCGGGTGCTCGGCGGCGGGCTGGTTCCCGTGTCGCTGGTGCTCGTCGGGGGCGAGCCGGGCGTGGGCAAGTCGACCCTGCTCCTGTCTGCGCTGGCGGCGATCTCGCGCGACCGCCGCGCGCTGCTCGCCACCGGCGAGGAGTCGGTCGCATAGGTGAAGCTGCGCGCCGCCCGGCCCGGCGGCGCGGAAGCGGTGGAGATCCTCACGATCATCCCGGGCGAGCCGCGGGAGCCCGAGAAGGTCACCGTTCCGGCCGGCGCCGAGGAGCCAGAGGACTCCGTCGTCGAGCCGGACGACGCCGGCGACTCGGACGACTGAGCCTCCGCCAGCCGTACGTCCCGGGATCAGGACGATTGGCGAGGACAACCTCCTCCGCATCGTCGTGATCGTCTCCCGGTGTCCGTGTTCCTCAGCCGGAGTAGCAGCCCCGACGAGCGATCCGCTCACCACGTTTGGCCCGCCGGCGCTAGGGGTCGCTGAAGTCGGGCCAGCTTCGATCTCGTTCCGAGATGATCCGCCGACGCACCTGAGGCCATCGGATCGCAAACCGAGGTTCGTTCCAGCGGAAGCCACGCGCTGCGTCGGGTGCATGTGGCGCCGACATCTGATACCAGACCTCGGTTCTGGGTTCGAGTGTCTGGTACCCGTGGGCGAAGCCCTCGGGTACATACAGCGTTTGGCGGTTCTCTTCCGTCAGCTCGAGAGCGATCCACTCGGCGAACGTCGGGGACGATGGGCGTACGTCGACGATCACGTCGTAGATCGATCCGCGCACGCAGCGGACGAGCTTCACTTCCGCGTGCGGAGCGGCTTGCCAGTGCACCCCGCGCAGCGTCCCGGCGCTCCGATTGAAAGCGACGCTTGCCTGAGAGACCGCAGTCGACAGCTCGTGCCCGGCGAGCTCCTGTGCGCACCACAACCGGGCGAAGAATCCACGCTGGTCCTCGATCGGCTCGAGGTCGATCGTGTAGGCGCCCTTCAGCCTCGTCTCGGTGACGATCATCGTCGAGCGCGCGTCCACCGAAGCGTACGGTCGAGGCGACCCTCGTCGAGCAGACGACGGATCTGCTTCAGGCGGGTGTAGCGGGGGCCTTCGAACTCCTCTGGCGTCATCTCCGTCTGCCCATATGCGTCGACGAGCTCCTTCGCGCCGGCTCGAGCAGTCCACGCTGGACCAAACTCGGGCAGGAGCTCGGCGAAGCGGCGAAAGTCGACGCGGTAGCTACGTGGGTCGGCGTACGAGGCGGCGGCGATCTCGACCTCGCATCCCGGCAGCTCTTCGTGGACGAGCTCGGCCAGCTCCCGTATCCGGTAGTTCTCGGCGTCGGAGCCGACGTTGAAGGCGACGTCGTGCATGCGCTCGCGGGGAGCGCTCAGCGCGCCGAGCACAGCCCGGCCGATGTCGGCGATATGAACGATTGGACGCCAGGCGCTGCCGTCCGAGAGCAGGCGGATCCTGCCGGTGGTGAATGCCCAACCGGCGAGGTTGTTCAGCACGACGTCGATCCGCAGGCGGGGCGAGGCGCCGTACGCGGTTGCGTTCCGGAGGCTGATCGGCGAGAACCGGTCGTCGGCGAGCCTGGACAGCTCGGCCTCCGCTTGCACCTTCGATTCGGCGTACGGTGTGAGCGGACGAAGCGGGGCACTCTCGTCGAGCAGATCGTCCCCGCTGGCAGCGCCGTACATGCTGCAGGACGAGGCGAAGACGAAGCGTTCGACGCCTGCCTCCTTGGCTCGCTCGGCGAGATTGAGCGTGCCGCGCAGATTGATGTCGTAGGTCAGCTCAGGGTCGAGGTCACCGAGCGGATCGTTCGACAGGGCAGCGAGATGGACGATCGCGTCGAAGCCGTCGAGATCGCCGGCGGTGACGTCGCGCACGTCGCCCTGCCGCTCCTCGAAGAGGAACCCACCCTCGCCGAAGTCACAGCCGCGATAGAAGAACGCATCGAGACCAACCACGTCGTGCCCCTCCTCGTGCAGCATTGGCGCGACGACGGAGCCGATGTAGCCGTGATGGCCGGTGACGAGTACCCTCATCGGTGCATCTCCTCGATCAACTCTGCAGCGAGTAGGGCGTCTGCAGCCTGCGCCACGTCGGGGAAGGTCAGGTTCGCGCGCTCGGCGACGTCGAGGAGCGAGTGGTGGCCGTCGGCGAGGTTGAGGACCCAGAGGACGGCGCGCTGGAAGCCCTCTTCGGCGCTGGGGACGCCTGCGCTGATCTGGCCGTAGAGCCCGCGCCGGCCCAGCTGCGGCTCACCGTAGGGAACGCGGCTCCGGTAGGTCGTATCGCGCTCGATGACCTCGAGGATCTCGAGGAGGGCGTCCAGCGAGTCGGCGAGGCTATCGGCCGTGACGAGGTCGAAGTTGTCCGCCGAGGAGTGGTACTCCGGGAACATGCCGTGCGCGCTTCGGGTCAGCGCACCGACCGGGAGGTCGAAGCCTGGCGAGCAGAACTGGCGCTCGTCCCCACCCCACGGGACGAAGTCCTCGACGACGGCATCGGGCCGCGTGTGCCGGAGAACGTGTGTAGCCGCGCGATCGACCTGCGCGCTACCGCGACGGCTGCGCTTGTAGGTGATGTGGCCGGGGTCGCCGACGCAGGCGACGACGATGCCGTGGCGCACGAGATCGAGCCGATCCCGGCTACGGGCGAGCCAGGTCAGAGGTCCGACCGTGCCCGGGCTGAACAGCAGGCGGTACGTGAGGCGACGCTCGCGTCGACCGAGCTCGCGTCCTGCGAAGGCGAGCGCCGCGATGCCGGAGAGATTGTCGTTGCAGAGGGACGGATGGCAGACGTACGTCGAGAGCAGCACCTCGTCCGCGCTCTTGCCGGGGAGGAGGGCTTCGGCGTAGGTCAGGTGGCCGTCGTCGAGGGTCGCCTCGATGCAGACGTCGTATTCCGCGTCCGGCCGGATCGCCCGGCGCTGCGCCTCCGTCACGCAGAAGCCCCAGGTGTCTGCCCAGTACGCGGTGCGCGCCGGGACCCAGTCCGGCCGGTCCGGGTGCGTGTGCAACGGCTCGGCGAGCTCGTGGCCACGGATCCGCCGGCGGACCGGCGTCGAGTAGCCGACGACGTGGAGGTTGGTCTCGCGGAAGTCGACGATCCGCCGGCCGTCCGTGTCTGCAATCCAGGCATCCCGTATGTTCCACTCGCGCGGCACCTGCCAGTCGAAGATCGGCGTCCCGGTCGGAACCTCGGTTACCTCGAGAGGCAGGACCGAGTCGACTATCCGTAGCGTCTCCCGTACGCCCTCGCCGGTGAGGCTTCGGCAGAGCGGGTAGAGCGTCCGCATGAGGTCGAGCATCTCCTCGCCCACGGACGCGGCGCGGGCGGGGCGAATACTCACGGAAGGAGTTGGAGCTTCCTGCATCTGAAGGCCTCGGCGTAGCCTGTCGGCGAACCCGACTCCATGCCTCGGAGCCGCATCAGCCCGCGAAACAGGTCGTCCGTAAACCAATGCTTCGATCGCTGCGAGCCGAAATGCTCGAGCAGAAGCTCGATCTTGCGGTCGACCACGGAGCGATCGAGAGGGACGAAGACGTTCGGCGAGCCCAGGTCGGCGTCGTACTTCGGGATCTCGAACTCCAGGATCAGGTGGTCGCGGAAGGTGTTCCAGGTCAGCTCGGAGACGAGGCGGTGGTCCTGGTGGAGATCGGTGCCTGCGTGCGTGAAGATCACCTGCGGCGCCACCGTCGGCTTGAGCCGCTCGAATGCTTCCTTGACGGCTCCGCCGGCATAGGGAAAGAAGCTGTCCCGAAACGACTCCAGGACGATCCGCGGCGCGCGCCGAGCCGCGCCCAGGAATGCGCGCCCGCTGGCCTCGGCCTCCAGCGAGCGATCGCCATCGGTGCTGAGGACGAGCCACGTCACCTCGATCTCCGGGTTCTGGGCGAGCAGCGCCAGGATCGCGCCGCCACACCCGATCTCGATGTCGTCTGCGTGGCAGCCGATCGCGAGCACTCTCTCGATCGGCGCGCGGCCGGCGAATGACAGCGCATGCATCGGTCAGGGGAGGGCGCCCGCGGCGGAGGGCGACGAGACGCCGCGGGGAGCGCGCCAGGGTGCGTGGCCCGAATCGAGCAGGCTCTCGAGCTCGTGCTTGTCCTTCAGCGTGTCCATGGGCGCCCAGAACCCGTCGTACGGATAGGCGGCGAGCCTGCCGGCCGCGATCAGCCGCTGGAACGGCTCCTCGACGAGGTCCTCCCCGTCCTGGATGTGGTCCAGGAGCTCCTGGCGGAAGACGAAGTAGCCTGCGTTCAGCCAGAGACCGGAGGTGGTCACGTCGTGCATCTCCTTGACCTGGTGCGAGTCGTCGAAGGCGACGATGTGGAACTTGTACGTCGGGTGCGAGGCGAGGAAGAGGCCGACATTGTCGCTTGCCGTCAGCGTCTCGATCATCTCGGGGAGCGGCGCGTCGGTCAGGCCGTCGCCGTAGGTGGCGAGGAAGATCTCCTCGCCCTCGAGGTAGGGCTTGACTCTCTTCAGCCGCTGGCCGATCGGCGAGTGCAGACCGGTGTTCACGAACGTGATCGACCAGTTGTGAGTGTCGCGCTGCAGGAGCTCGATTCGCTTGCCCCCGTCACTGAGGACGAAGTCGTTCGAAAGCGCCTCGTTGTAGCCGAGGAAGTACTCCTTGATCACATCCGGCTTGTAGCCGAGGCAGAGCACGAAGTCGGTGATCCCGAACGTGGCGTAGTAGTTCATGATGTGCCACAGAATCGGCTTGTCGCCGATCGGGATCATCGGTTTCGGAATGCGTGCCGACGTCTCGCCCATGCGCAGGCCGAGCCCGCCGCAGAAGATCACGACCTTCACGACAGCACCTCGGGCCGCGGGATCGGGACGACCAGCCGCCCGCCCCAGTCGCGAACGTACTCGAGCTGCGCCGCGATCTCTCTCTTCAGGTTCCAGGGCAGGATGAGCACGTAGTCCGGCTTCGTCTCGGTGATGCGCTCGGGCGGGAAGATCGGAATGTGCGTGCCGGGCAAGAAGCGGCCCTGCTTGTACGGATTCCGGTCGACGGTGTAGTCGAGCAGATCGGCCCGGATGCCGCAGTAGTTGAGCAGGGTGTTGCCCTTTCCGGGCGCGCCGTAGCCGACCACGTGTTTGCCGTCCCGCCGCAGGCCGATCAGCAGCTCGAGCAGGCTCCACTTGGTCTCGGCCACCCTGCGCCCGAAGTCGCGGTAGCCGTCGAGCCTGTCGTAGCCCCCGGCTCGCTCGTCGGCGAGGACGCGCCCCACGCTCGGCCGAACCTCCTGGCGTCCCTCTCCGCGCTGGACGTAGACGCGCAGCGAGCCGCCGTGGGATGGCAGCTCCTCGACGTCGAAGATCTCGAGCCCGTGCGCTGCGAACAGGCGGTCGAGCGTGATCAGCGAGAAGTACGAGAAATGCTCGTGGTAGATGGTGTCGAACTGGAGACCCTCGATCAGGCGGGGCAGGTGAGGCACCTCGATCGTCGCGACGCCGCCTGGCGCCAGCAGGATCTCGATCCCGGCGACGAAGTCGTCGAGCGGCGGGATTTGGGCGAGGACGTTGTTCGCGACGACGAGGTCCGCCGCTCGACCGTCGCCGACCAGCCGACGTGCGAGCTCCGAGTCGAAGAAGTCGACCAGCGTCTCGACGCCGCGCATCTCCCCGTGCTCGGCGACGTTCGCCGCCGGGTCGATCCCGAGCACCGGGACGGCACGTGCGACGAAGTGCTGCAGCAGGTAGCCGTCGTTCGAGGCGACCTCGACGACGAGGCTGTGGCCGCCGAGGTCGAAACGCTCGACCATCGCCTCGGCGTAGACCCTCGCGTGCTCGACCCAGGAGTCGGAGTAGGCGGAGAAGTAGGCATACTCGCGGAAGATCTCGTCGGCAGGGACGTAGTCCTGGAGCTGGACGAGCAGGCAGCCGTCGCAGATCCGGACGTGGAGCGGATAGAAGTGCTCGACCCCGTCCAGCTCGTCGGCGGTGAGATAGGTCTCGCACAACGGAGACATGCCCAGGTCGACGAAGGTGGTGTGGAGCGCCATTCCGCACAGACGGCAGCGCACTCCGCTTTCCTGCGCCTCGTCTGCGCGAGAATGCAGCTCCGTGACCGGTTCTCGCCTCATCCCACTCGTATTGAGCATCAAGAAAGCGATTTGAGCAAGTCCCCTTCGTCCGCCAGGCGTCTCGCCGGCCAGGTTGCGGTTGTCACCGGAGGCGGACGCGGCATCGGGCGCGCAATCGCCGAAGCGCTTGCAGCAGCCGGAGCAGCGGTCGCGATCGCTTCCCGCTCCCTCTGTGAGCTCGAGGAGGTTGCCAGAGCGATCGATAGCGCGGGCGGGCGGGCGCTCCCGATCCGTACAGACGTGACCGACCAGAGCGCAGTTGCGGCCCTCGTCGCGTCAACGGAGCGAGAGCTCGGCGCGCCGACCCTCCTCGTCAACAACGCGGAAAGCTGGGTCCACGTCGGGCCGCTCGAGGACGCCGATCCCGATGCCTGGTGGAGCGACGTGGAGGTCTCCCTGAAGGGTTCCTTCCTGTGTGCGCGCGCGTTCCTGCCCGGCATGCGAGCGCGCGGCGTGGGTCGGATCGTGAGCGTGTCGAGCTCCGCTGCGACTGTGCCGAGGCCCTACGCGACCTCCTATGCATGCGCAAAGGCGGCCCTGCTACGGCTCACCGATTCGCTCGCCGAGGAGCTGCGGGGGAGCGGAGTCCTCACCTTCGCGATGACACCGGGCTTCGTTCGAACTGCGATGATCGAGGGCGTCGCGACCTCCGAGGCGGGGCGACGCTTCCTACCCACCCTCGCTCGGCGGCGAGACGAGGTCGATCCTCGAGCAGCGGGCCGACTCGTCGTCGAGATCGCCGCGGGCTGCCTCGATCCGCTCGCCGGGCGGTTCCTGCACGTGCTCGACGACGTCGACGAACTCCTCCTGCGTGCCGACGACATCCGTCGTGACGATCTCTACTCGCTTCGGCTCCGCCGGTTGACGTCGGCGGGCGGCTGATCCTGCACATACCTATTGCTTCTTCAGCATAAGTACCCTACGATCAGATGACGTCGTATCTGGGGAGTGAGGGGAGAGCACGTCCTGAGTTGGATGTCGAACATCGCCGTGGCCGCCAAGCCGCGCCTGAGAATCCTGATCGTGTCGGCCTACTACTGGCCCGAGACGGCCGGGAGCGCGCCGTACGTGACCGACCTCGCGGAGTACCTGCGGTCCCAGGGACACGGCGTCACGGTCACGACTGCGTTCCCGCACTACCCGGCGTGGCGATCCACCGCCGGTGGTCGCCTGGCCGTGCGCGAGGAGAGACGAGAGGTCCTGATCCGCAGGCGCTGGGTCTACGTGCCCACCCGGCAGTCGCTTGTCCGCCGCGGTCTGTACGAGGCATCGTTCCTCTGCTCCGGTCTCACAGGGCTGCGACTCTCGCCCGCTCCGGACATCGTCCTCGGAACGAGCCCGATTCTCTCCGCTGCCTGCCTGAGCGCCGCGGCGGCGAGGTTCTACGGCGTGCCGCACGTCCTCGTCTTCCAGGACCTGATCGGGCTGGCAGCGGAGCAGACCGGCCTGCGCGGGGGGAGCCGCGTGGCCCGATTCCTTCAGGCTGCGGAGCACCGTCTCGCGCGTGGAGCCGCCTCTGTCGGGATCGCGGCCGAGGGTTTCCGGTCCTACTTCGCCGAGGCTGGAGTCTCGCCGGAGCTGATCTTCCGTGTCAGGAACTGGACGCGCAGGGTCGAGCCGAGTCCGAACGACGTGCAGTCGCGCGCCGACCTCGGGTGGGGGGACGACGAGTTCGTCTGTCTACATGGGGGAAACCTGGGCCTCAAGCAGGGGCTCGACAATCTCGTCCGCGCCGCCGCGCTGCTCCGCGACCAGCGCGTTCGCATCGTCTTCGCGGGTGACGGCAGCGAGCGCGAGCGGCTCGAGCGGAGGGTCCGGGAGCTCGGCCTCTCGAACGTCGGCTTCGTGATCTCCCCACCGCCTGGGCGCTTCGAGGCGCTCCTCGAGGCTGCGGACATTGTGCTCGTCAACCAGCGCGCATCGGTGACCGACATGTCGCTGCCGTCGAAGCTGACCTCCTACTTCGCAGGCGGGCGGCCGATTCTCGCGGCGGTCTCCGCTTCCAGCGAGACTGCACGCGAGATCGAGCATGCAAAGGCGGGTCTCGTCGTGCCACCCGAGGACCCGGAGGCCCTCTGTTCGGCGATTCTGTCTGCCAGAGAGCTCGGCGCCGAGTTTGCGGCGCTCGGTACCAACGGGCTTCGATTCGCTCGGGATCAGCTGGACCGCAGACGCATCCTCGCCGACGTCGAAACGCGCCTCTGTAGCCTTTGCGGGTATCCGCCGCACGGGGAGCGATTCGAGCAGGTCGAGGATCAGGTGCCGTCGGGGACCTCGGGGGACGGGACGCTCCGGTGACCGGAGCGATCGGAAACGGACGGCATCCGATGCGCATCGGCTTCATCATCAGCTACGTCGCGCCTTACATCCGACCGGTTCTCGAGCGGCTCGCGGAGCGCGACGACTGCGATCTGTTCGTCGTCGCGGAGACGGTCATGGAGCCGGATCGGCGCTGGCAGCCACAGGTCGATCTTCCCTTTCGCCATTGCGTCCTCGATTCGTGGACCCTCGACCTGGCGCCTGTCGCGGTGGGCGCGGAGGCGAAGACCCGCTTCGACACGTACGTGTACCTCCCGAAACATCCGCTTCGCGCGCTGCGCAAGTTCGGACCGGACGTCGTCGTCGCAGCCGGGAGCGGTATCTGGTCCTCTCCGGCCAACATCGCGGCGCTCGCCGCCCGCTTCCGCGCCGACTGGGGATTCGTGCCGTACTGGGGAAGCTTCCGGCGACCTCGCCCGACCCTGCCGAGGAGGTTGGCCGAGCCCTGGGTGAAGACGTTCATGCGGTCGGCTGATGCATGGCTCGCCTACGGCACGAGGTCCGCCCGCGATCTCGTCGAGCTCGGCGCCGATCCGACCCGGATCGCGATCGCGCCGCTCGTCGCACTCCCTACCCTCGAGGGCGGCTCGGATCCCTCGCCATCCGAGGCGGCTGGACGTCCGGCCTGTCTCTACGTCGGCCGCCTGATCGAGCGCAAGGGAGTGGAAGTTCTCCTCGAGGCCTTTCGCTACATGGAGGGATGCGAGCTCTGGCTCGTTGGCGACGGCCCAATGCGCGAGCGAATCGAGGCTCTGACCGCCACGAATCCGTTGATCCGTCTCTTCGGCCACCTCGACCAGGAGGCGCTAGCCCGGCTCTATCGGCAAGCGAGCGTGGTGGCTGTCCCCTCCCTGTACGAGCCGTGGGGACTGGTGGTCGACGAGGCGCTCGCCCATAGGACGCCGGTCGTGGCGACCGATCAGGTCGGCGCTGCTGACGACCTGATCGACGACGGAGTCAACGGCCTGATCGTTCCGGCCGGCTCGAGCCGCGCCCTGGGCGAGGCGATCCGTCGTATCGTCGCCTGGACGGCCGAGCAGCGTCGACTCGGAGCGCAGCACTCACGGCTGAAGCTGCAATCACAGTCGGTCGACCGGGCGGTCGGCGGGATCGTCGAGGGTTGTGCACTCGCCGTCGAGCGTCGGCGACGTCTTGCAGGGTCCTCGCAATGACGGACATGCTCCGATCGCTCGATGCTCCGGACCAGTCGCTGGCTGAGGAGACGACCGGCGAACGCGTCACGGCGTCCGCTTCGGTGACGGTGCTCATGGCGACGTACGGCGACATGCATCTGGTGGTCAAGTCGCTTGCTGCGCTTCTCCGGAATCCCGCGGTATCCGCCGTGCTCATCAATAACGACCCGACCCAGGATGTCGCTGAGTGGCTGGACGAGGAGACGAAGAAGCGAACGACGCTGATCGAGAGCGGCTACTCGGCGGGTTATGCGCGAGCGATGAACCGGGGCCTTGCCGCGGCGAGCGGGGAGTTCGTGTTGTTCGGAGACGCCGACCTGTTCGTCGAACCGGGCTACGTCGAGACGTTGACGACGTTCATGGCGAGCCATCCGCGAGCCGGATGCGCCGGCGGCAAGCTCCTCCGTCTCGACCTGGCACGTGAGCGGAAGCTCGACATCATCGACAGCGCCGGGGTCGTGCTCGGCCGGAACCGCCGCCCGATGGCACGGGGCGAGGGCGAGAGAGACACGGGGCGTTTCGAGGTGCCTCAGCAGCTGTTCGGCGTGGACGGGGCCGGGCTGTTGACGCGCAGGAGCGCCCTGGAGAGCATCAGGGTGGACGGGGAATACTTCGACGAGAGCTTCTTCATGTACAAGGAGGACACGGATCTGTGTTGGCGCCTCCGACTTGGTGGCTGGGAGTGCTGGTACGTGCCGGGCGCTGTTGCGTATCACGGCCGCACCAGCAGGGGTCTCGGGGAGACGGGCTACCTGTCCGCGATCCGCCGCGTCCACGAGAACGAGCGGAGGAAGCCTGCGTACGTGCGGCTGCATTCGATGCGAAACCAATGGCTGATGCTGGTCAAGAACGAGGATGGCTACAATCTGCGGCGCGACCTGCACCTCATCGCAGCACGCGAGCTGGCGGTGATCGCCTACAACGTCGTCTTTGCGCCTCGAACGCTGAAGGCCGTCTTCCAGTTCGTCCACGCGCTCCCGGATGCGCTTCGGAAGCGGCGCTCCATCAAGGCGCGGCAGTCGGTCGCTCCCGGCGACCTGCGGCAGTGGCTCTCGTGATGAGCGGCACGGGACCATCCGGAATGATGCGCGCAGGCGATCTGGTCGAGCTTCGCCCGCCTGGCGAGATCCTGGCCACCCTCGATTTCACCGGGTGCGCCGATGGGCTCCCGTTCATGCCCGAGATGCTCGCCTACTACGGTCGCTCCGTCCGAGTGGCCGCGCGACTCGAGCGAGCGTGTGACACGCACACGTGGTCGGGAGTCCGCCGCCTCGAGGACACCGTCGTCCTCGACGATCTCCGCTGCGACGGCTCCGCGCATGACGGCTGCGACGCCAGGTGTCGTATCTTCTGGCGCGAGGCGTGGCTTCGACCCGCTACCGACGAAGAGGTCACCGAGGCGTCCGCCGCTGCCGACGCGGCGTACGCCGAGCTCGAACGCCGCACGCGAGCGGCGACGACTCGGGAATCCGACACGTCGGAGCGGCTCTTTCGTTGCCAGGCGACCGAGCTCCTCCGGGCGTCGGCTCCCGTCCCCTGGTGGAGCCCGCTCTCCCTCCTGCACGAGCTCCGCTGCGGCAACGTCGGGCCGGGGCGTTTCGTCCGCGTGCTCGCGGGAGCGATCGGCCATCAGTTCAGCAGGCGGGTCCTGCGCCGCCCGCTGGGCCCGCCGCCGAGGCCGGGACACGCGGTTGGGACGCCCGGCCCCGCCCTCCAACCCGGCGATCGGGTTCGCGTGTGCTCCCGTCTCGAGATCGCTGACACGCTCGACGACGCGGGCAAGAACAGAGGGCTCCGGTTCGACTTCCCGGAGATGGGCCGCTACTGCGGCAAAGCCGCCCCGGTCCTCTTGCAAGTGAAGCGCTTCATCGACGAGCCGACCGGGAAGATGGTGGAGCTCCGCAGCGATGCCTATATCCTCGACGGCTTCGCCTGCAGCGGCGACTACAGCACGAAGCGGTGGTTTTGCCCGCGCGCGATTCACGCTTGGTGGCGCGGCTGCTGGCTCGAGCCGGTGGACGGCGGCGGCTCGGGCCAGAGTGCGGCTTCGCAGATCCACGCGCCGGCGTCGTCGTCTCAGTTCCGCGAGCGATAGACGGGCCGCACCGATGGTCCTTCCAGGAACCCGTCGATCCCGCCGTCGAGGGCACGCGCATAGATCGCGAGCGACTCGGCGATTGCCTCGGCTGTCTGGTCGATGTCCTCCTCGTCGTGCGCGTAGCTGACGACGAACGAGGGCACCAGGAAGCCACGCCGCGCCATCTCCTGCAGGAAGAGGGTGCGGAAGCTCTGCGAAGGCTCTCCCGCGGCATCGCGCGCGACGTACACGAGGTTCGGCGCCGGCCCGACGACCTGGAAGTACTCTTCCACTCCCGCCTCGCGCGCCGCCTTTTCGGCAAGCATGCGAAATCGCTCGCCCCGAGAGTAGAGCGTGTCGATCACGGGCTCCTCACGGTAGATTTTCATGGTTGCCACGGCTGCGGCCAGCGCATGGGTCTCTGCCCCATGCGTCGTCGAGAGGAGAAAGACTCGATCGCCGCTGTGACGGAGGCCGCCGAGCTCCATCACCTCGCGGCGACCGAGGACGGCGGAGACAGAGAACCCATTCGACATCGCCTTTCCGAAGGTGGAGAGGTCGGGGGTAATGTCATGCAGCGCCTGAGCACCCCCCACCGCAAGCCGGAATCCGGTGATCATCTCGTCCACGACAAGCAGCGCGCCCTCCTCCGTACAGAGGTTCCGCAGCTCGTGAAGGAAACCGTCACGTGGCGGTTCGATCCTTTCGGCCTCGAGCAGCACGCAAGCTATTTGTCCGGGGTATCGTTCGAACAGCAACCGCACGCTGTCCAGGTCGTTGTAACGAAAGCTCACGGTCAGCTCTCGTATCGCCTGAGGAACTCCGGCAGCCATCGGAGTGGTGCCGATGAACCAGTCGTCATACGAGAAGAACGGATGATCGGCACATATCGCGACCAGGTCGCGCCCGGTATATGCGCGAGAGAGACGTACAGCAGCACTGTTTGCCGTCGAGCCGTCCTTGCAGAACTTCACCATGTCGGCGCGGTCGACGATATCCAGAATCGTCTCCGCGCATTCGATCTCGATCGGCGAGGGTCGCGTGAAGTTCGTGCCGAGCATCATCTGAGCCCGAGCGGCATCGACGACGCCTGGATGAGCATGGCCAAGCGTGACAGCGCGGAGGCCCATCCCGTACTCGACGTATTCGTTTCCGTCCACATCCCAAACGCGACAGCCGCTGCCGTGCGTGATGAACACCTGCGCGCGGCTGGGGAACTGATCGTCCCCTTTTGCGTACGTATGCGCGCCGCCTGGGATCAGGTCGTGTGCGCGTTCGCGAAGATCCGACTGGCTTTGGGGTGGGGGTGCTTGCAGAGGTGACAAGAAAGCAGACCTCATCTATGATTATACGTATATTCGGCAAAATTTCGATGATGGACTCGCCTGCCCTATCCGAAGCGTCGCCTTTCGCTTTGAGAGACGTCGACGTAAGACCGATTCTTGTCACCGGAATGCACCGATCCGGAACGACATGGGTTGGAAAAATGCTCTCGGCGACGAGCTCGGTAACATACGTTTGGGAGCCGCTTCATTCCTTACCAGGACACGGCACGTTCGCTGCTTCGGTTCCATTCTGGTATACGTACATCTGCGAGGAGAATGAGGATCACTTCCTCGACGCATTTCGGCGCACGCTCGAGCTGAGATATAGCGTGCGCGCGGAGCTTCGGCATGTCCGCGGCCCGAGGGACTTCGCCCGGATGAGCAAGCAGGCTGCCAGTTTCGCCAGTGGGCGCCTTCGCGATACGCGGCGGCTGCTCAAGGATCCGTTCGCGGTCTTCTCGAGCGGGTGGTTCGCCCGCAGGCTCGGTTGCGGGGTGGTGATCAGCGTCCGGCACCCTGCCGCCGTCGTCAGCAGCCTGAAGCGTCTTCGCTGGACGTTCGACCCCGCGCAGCTGCTGTCACAGCCGCTGCTGATGCGCGACTGGCTCGAGCCGATGAGAGAGGAGCTCGAACGCGCTCGTGCGACCCCAGATGACATCATCACGAACGGCAGCCTTCTCTGGCGGGCTGTCTACTCGACGGTCGCCGAGCTGGAGCGACGCCACCCTGAGTTCATCGTGGTGCGCAGCGAGGACCTCGCGCTCGATCCGATGTCCGGCTACGAGCGGCTCTACGCGACGCTGGGCCTCGAGTTGACGCCGGCTGCGGCGCGGGCGGTTGTTCGCTCCTCACAGGGGTCCAACAAGAAGGAGGTCAAGGCGGACAAGCCCATCGACATCCGCCTGGACAGCCGCGCGAATATCGACAACTGGAGACACCGCCTTGAATTGAGTGAGATCAAGCGGATCCGGTCGCTTACTGGCGCAGCCGGAGACCGCTATTACGGCGATCGAGACTGGCATTAGTCGTCACCCGAGGATGAATCCCGCCGATAGAGGGGCACTCTCTGTACGTGTACCTGTATCTTCAGCTCGGCGATGGGGCCGGCTCCGCCGAGGCAAAAATCGCATCTACCTCTAGAATGCGGCCGGTTGTGGCTTCGTAGAAGCCAGGCTCGAGATCCACGAGCGCGAACCCAAGACTCCAGAGGTAATCGATCATCTCGCGAAAGTTGGGCTGGCCCTCATAAACGTGGACGATGGAGAGCTCGCATTCGATCAACTCTGCGAGTGAGAGTACTTCAGAAGCTCCTTTGAGAACGCGATCCTCGAATCCTTGGACATCGATTTTGATCATGGCGGGGTGCTCGACCGGTAATTTGATCGAGTTGAGTGGTGTTACTGCGACGCGCTCTTGGTGTACAAACGAGAGCTCGGCCGGGACGGCGTAGTCGCGACGATGGGCGAGGAAAGATGAGCTCGAAAGGTTGAATGCGACATTCATATCGGCATGCTCTTCGACATCACCAAGGGCGATGTTGTAGCATTCCCACCTCGGGTCATTCAGAGAGCTACGGCTGAGGCTCTCGAAGGCTGAGGGCAAAGGCTCGAACGAGACGATCTTCCCCGTGTATCCGAACTGCCGAAGCTCTCGACCATATTGCCCGACATTTGCGCCAACGTCGATAACGACCTTGATGCCGTAGTCCTTGAGCCGCTCAGCTCGTCTTGCGCCGGCGGGGCGATATCGCGCGACCTCTATCCCGACTCGGCGTCCCGTCGCCTTGATGCAGTCTGCGATGGATCTCACAACGAACAGCAGTGCGGTGATATGGCAACTCGCCAGTCTCGCAAAGGCGACAGGCGACGTTCATCGGTCGCTCGCGCAAATGACGGCAAGTTCTACCTGTCGTCGCCTGATCGAGCGGAGTGTGCGGTTAGCGCCAAGGGAGATTCTCGTGGAATGATCCGAGCGGGCACGCCGACGGCGGCTGCGCCATCTGGAACATCTTGGAGTACCACTGCATTAGCTCCAATCGACGCGTGGTTCCCGATACGCACTCCTCCGAGAATCTTGGCGCCGGTGCCGAGTATCACGTCATCCATTATCATCGGATACGCGTGCGTGATATCTGGCCTGCCTGCGTGCCGGACGCCTAGGGTCACTTGTTGGAGCAGAGTGCAGCGCTTACCGATCGTTGCTCCCTGGCCTATGACGATGCCGTTCGGATGTGGCACGAAGAGCCCCTCGCCGATGACGCAACCGATGCAAAAATCCGCTCCGGTAAGAGCAAGATTCAGCGACCTGAGCATTTTAGCGAGAATACGAAGATGGTGCTGCGCGAGGGCCGTCTGGAAGCGCAGCAGACAAACTGCAAGGAATCCGGGATCGCCGAAGGCGGCCTTGAGGATCCTGAGCCAGTTCCGACGTGAGCCCATCAGGCGGTCGGCATCGGCTGCGATCGTTGAGTAGACGCTCAGAAGAGTCTCTCCGTTGGGCAGTCTCGAGGTGCTTGATCTCATCGGCTGAGAGAGGAATGCACGCTCGGAGCTACGCTGCGGCGAAGCCCCGTCCAGGTAACTGAGACAGATTTGTGTGCGAGTGTCAAGGCCCAGCGTGGATGGTTGGACCGCCGGGGCCAAGCGGCGACAGCCAGCCCCGTCGAGCGCCTTGTCGCGCAGTTCCAGCTCCGCCGGCCGCGCCGCCACCCTGCCCGCCCGGCAGGTGCTGGGAAGGCGTGCCTCGCTGCAGACCGTGCTCTGGCGGTCGACCGGCCGACCGGACCAGCAGCGGCCGGCGCTCGATGAGCGGCTCGAGCGAAGGCGACCCTACCTGGCCGCCCCTGCGACTTGCCCGGATGTGCTGCGAGCACGGATCCGTACGTGTCGTTCGCCCGCCTCGTCTCGCAGCTCAAGTTCGAAGGCCGCGAAGGGAGGATCGATGCGCTTCATCGTTCGACGTCCACCGCGACTTCTGCGAGGTCGCGATCTCGAGGGGAGGCAAGGCGTGCCGGGCGGGCAGGGTGGCGGCGCGGCCGGGGAGCTGGAACCGTTCGCGCAGAGCCTCGGCACGGACGATCGCGTGGTGCTGGAGGCGACCGGCAACGCGCTCGCGATCGCCAGGATCATCGAACCGCGCGTCGGCGAGAGTCGTGTCTCGTGCTCGCGCACGCGCGCAAGGTGCGGGCGATCGCGGAGGCCAGAAGGTCAACGCCGACGCGATCGACGCCTGCACTTTGGCCGAGTTGCGCGCCGATCTCGTCCCGCGCGTCTGGGTCGGCGACGAGCGGACACGGCTGTTGCGCCGGCTCGTCTCACGTCGGCGCAGCTCGTGAAGCAGTCGACGAGGGCGAAGAACGAGACCCAGGCGGTGCTCCTGCGCATGCTCCAGGGGCGTCCGCCCGTCTCGGACGTGTTCGGCAAGGGCGGCCGCGCCTGGCTGGCGGGGCTGGAGCTTCGCCTCGACGAGCGGGAGGCGGTCGACGCGGGCCTGCGCCAGCTCGACTTTCTCCAGGCTGAGCTCGCTCAGCTCGACCGGACGCCGCGAAGTCTTCCAAGGAGGGAGCCGATCATCCACCAGACTTGACTTTCATCCGTACGAGCGCCTCGGCACATGCCGTCGTCGGCCGAGGACCGCGAGACGTCTCCTACGTGGCGCATGTGTCCGCCGATGTGAGGATCATACGGATCAATCCCTATGGAAACGTGTGGCCAGCCTGTTCCTAACGTAGAATGGAATCGCAAAACTCACGAAATAGGCGCCGTTCGCCCAAGCTGTCCCAATGAGGCCCGTCGAGCTACCGAGAATGATGATGAGCGCGATCGTGCCAGCTCCTCCCAAGAAAGCACTCACAGCGCAAATACCAGGCGAACCGATACCGATTGCGATGTGATACGCGGGCACCGCTGTGGATACGAGGGCATAGATCACGATCAGGACACGAAATACCGACAGCGAATGGCTCGCGAAGTCTGGCCCAAGCCAAAGCCGTAAGAATGGACCTGATAGAAGAAGCATTACCGCGGCGGTTGTCCAGCAGACTACAGCGACCAATTTGGTGGCGCGCTTGAGATAGTCGGACACAATATCCGGCCGGCCGATTCCCAACTCCGCGCTGGATGCCGGCGTTAGCGGTGCTGTTGCGACATCTGCCAGCAGGAGCAACTTGTTCGCTACGCCGATCGAGACGGCGTAGTAGGTGACAGCCTTCAGATCGAGAACGGCCCCGACTGCAATGCGGTCGACCGAGGAGAAAAGAACCTGCCCGAGGCCTGATAGTCCGGTCAGCGTCATGAACGAGAGTGTCGGCTTGAGGTAGGCAAGTGAGAGGAGGGGCCTCGCTCCGAGGCCAAGGAGGAGCCGGATGCCAATCGCAACGATCGGTAGCGCGACCGCCCACAAGACGCAAAGGGAGCTGATGACGACATCCGTGACGGACCCACCGAGATAGGAGACCGCGAGAGCGGTGATGACTGTGAGTCCACTCTGGGCAAGCGAGGCGACCATCGGAATCTCAAATCGCTGGACGCCCATTGCCACCCCGAGCCCAGCGCTCGTGAGCAACAGCGGAATCAGTCCGAGCGCTACCAACTTGATGACATCTGCGGCCTGGGAGAGCGACACGTCAGAGCTGGCGAACAGCCGAGCTAGCCAGTGGGCGCTCAGGAATAGCGGAGCTGTCAGCAGGACGCCCATACCCGTGCAAACCAAGAAAGAGAGGGTGGCTGTAGCGGAGAGTGCATTCGTGTCGTTTGTGCTGCCGTACTCCGCGACGAACTTCGCGAGACCTTTACCTAATCCGAGCTCCAACACTCCTAGCAAGCCAAAAGCAGACAGGCTGATCGTCCATAGCCCGTAGTTGGCGGTTCCCATCTGGTGCAAGAGGAGTGGGGTAAACGCCAGCAGGAGAATGGTCGAGCCAGCGATACCGATCACGTTGTAGACCGAGTTCTTCCGAATGCGACTTCGCAGAAGGTGAGATTTCCAATACCGCCATATGCGGTAGTCAGCCATTTGCGAGACGCGTCCGTGCTACTTGCGGTCGAGCCCGACGGGCATAATCGAACTCATTCCGTCAAAGAGGCTGAAGCGCGCTGGTACTGCCGGAAAGCGCGTTACGCGACGGCTCTCCCCGATCCAACTGAAAGCCATCTCGAGCCCACCCAAGGCGCTCCGGACACGGGGTCGGGGGTCGGGATGGATGTCCCGAGCGGTTGCCTTGACCGCGAGGTCGAGAGGCCGGCGTCCGAGCGGGCCTGGAAGAGCAAGATGAGGGAAGCATGCGTGCGGCTGGCTCGCCGAAGTCTGGTGCGCGTGTGCCATCGCCGACCGGAGCCGCGTGAGAAGGAGCATCGCGCTCTCATGTTGGTTCGGGCGCTCGTGTAGCGCAAGGGGGCGCAGGCGCCGCCTCCGCAGTGGCCGGAGCGCTGGTGTGTGACAAGCCCGTCGGTGAGACTCCCATTCGCCGGACAGGAGCCGCGCTTGTAGAATTTCGGCTCACCCGTATAGTGGGATTGGAGCATAAGAATGCTTTGGTCGCCCAGTGTCAGAGGAGGAGCGGATGCAGGGAGAGGGCTCAGAGCGGCCGTGGGCGCTCACGGATTACGTGAGCGTCATCCGGCGGCAGAAGTGGGTGGTCCTCGCAGCCGTCGTCCTGGTGCCTGCGTTGGCGCTCGTGATGTCCTTCCGTCAGCAGAAGCTGTACGAAGCGAAAGCCCAGGTGCTCCTCAGTCAACAGGATCTGGCCGCGAGCCTCACGGGCACGCAGGGCTCGCCCGCGCTCCAGCAATCTGACCGTATCGCCGCGACCGACGCGAAGCTCGTGCGTGTGTCCCCGGTTCTTCAAGGGGTACTCAAGGCGGTGCCCGTCCCGGGGTTGACGGTGTCGGGTTTGCGCTCGCACTCGCACGTGAGCGCCGATCCGGTCAGCAACATCCTGACCTTCAGCGTCACGCAGCAAGGTGGCACTCTTGCCAAGCGCCTTGCGACGGAGTATGCACGGCAGTTCACCGCCTACCAGCGTCAGCTCGACAGTCTCCCGATTCAACGGGCTCTTCGTACCGTCGAGTCCCGCCTCAGTCAGCTACCTGAGGGCGGTGGCACTCAGCGAGCGCTCTACGAGAGCCTCGTCAACAAGGAGCAGCAGCTCCGGGCCATGGAAGCACTCGGATCGGCAAACACCTTCGTGGTCCAGGAAGCCGATGGGGCCGCGAAGGTTCAGCCGGAGCCTGCGCGTTCGGGTGCGCTCGGCCTCGCACTCGGACTACTGATCGGCATTGGGCTCGCCTTCCTGGTCGAGGCTCTGGACCGGAGAGTGAGAGGTCACGAGGAGATCGAAGAGCGTCTCGGCCTGCCGCTTCTGGCCAGGCTGCGGGTGTCCGACAAGTACGACCGCCCCGAGAACAGGCTGGTGCTGCTAACTGATCCCCGTGGAGCGGAAGCGGAGGCAATCCGCGTCTTCCGCAGCAGTGTCGAGCTTGCGAATCTCAGCCATCGGGCCCGCACGTTGATGGTGACGAGCGCGCTCGTCGGCGAGGGCAAGACGACGAGCGCGGCGAATCTCGCCATCGCGCTCGCGCAGCACCACCGCAGCGTGATTCTCGTCGACCTCGATTTGCGCCGGCCCTTCGTCGATCGCCTCTTCCAGCTTGGGGCGCAGCCGGGCCTGACAGACGTTGTGCTCGGTGACGCCACTCTCGACGATGCACTCGTCGAGGTGAACGTCGCAACGTCAGGGGCGGAAGGGCAGGAGGCTAGCCGAAATGGTCATCGAACCTCCGATGGCCAGTTGCTCGTGCTTCCGTCGGGTGCGGTGCCGCCGGATCCAGGAGCCCTCGTCGGGACCGATGAGCTGCGTGCGATTCTCGCAGAATTGCGCGCCCGCGCCGATTTCGTCGTGATCGACACACCTCCGGTACTGCAGGTCAGCGACGCGTTGTCGCTGTCGACCGCGGTGGACGCCATCGTGGTCGTCACGAATCTCCGCCGTGTTACACGGCCGGTGGTGAAGGAGCTTGGTCGTGTGCTCGAGATGTGTCCGGCCGTCAAGCTGGGATTCGTGATCGCGGGTGGAGCGGCCACAGCGGGTTACGGCTACGGGGACGCCTATGACGCTCCCCAGCGTGTCCATGGACGGGCCAGGCCCACCGGCAGAAGAAGTAGCATTTCCGGCGAAGACCAGGAAGGTGGCTCAGGCACGTCGACGGAGGGGGCACGGACAAAGCGGCAGTTGCTGACTCGACGGTGATCCAGCTGGCTGCCGCCGATGCTTACGGAGCCTTTCGAACCTGTCCTCTGTGGCCGACTCTCGTGGAGTCGAGCCTGGCTTGATCCTCGCGCCGTGCGTTCGACGTGCCGGCTACGCGATCCACTAGCTGCCCGACATTGAGGCCATGTTGCGAGACCGAGACCAGTCGCCTGCGATGGAGTGCCCCATCGGTATCGAATCAGGACGCTGCTCAGTGAAACGCTTGCTCGAGCGGATGGTGGCCTGTGACCAGGGCTCGGTACGTCACCCGCTGATACCGCAATGATGCGGCCCGTGGCAGTGGGCGAGCAGGGCCGCCCCCCCGTCCCTCTTCTCGTCGGGATCCTTGGCGTTCTCTGCATAAGCGGCCTCGCGCTGGTCCCTGACCCGCTTATCGCCGTCCTGCCCCTCGGAGCACTTGTGGCAGTGCTGGTCGCAGCGAGCGTTCAGGCGCGGGCGGTCCTCGTCGTGTTCGGCGGGCTCGCCGTGCTCCAGAGTTCGCAGGGGTTCGGGGCGACGAAGCTCGCCTACTTCCTGGGCGTCGCCGTGGCTTTCGGCGCAGCGCTGACGAACGTCCGGAAGCCTGCGCATACAGAAAGCTACGCGCACTCGAAGCCTCTCTTCCGCGCTTCCGTCGTGCTGTTCTCACTGCTCCTGCTCTCGTTCGTGGTCGCGCGAGTCCATGGAACCACGACCGTCTCGTGGCTCAGGGATGCGGCGCCGTACCTCCTGGCGGTGTGCGTACCAGCCTTCGCGATAGACGTCAGCACGCGGATGTCGCGCCGACGGCTTCTCTGGGTGCTCGTGGTCGGCGGCGTAATCTCGGGGACATCGTTCACCTTCGAGTTCGCGTCGCGGCATGCACTCGCAACTCCGGCAATCACGAGGTTCGCCCTCCCCAGCCTCTTGTTTCCGGGCGCCCTGTTCGCCTATGCAATCAGCGCGAGCTTCCAGCGCCCACGGAGCTGGCGGCGATGGATGCTAATCGCGGCCGCGGTGCTCGCCCTGGTTGTCCTGTCCGGGACCCGATCGGCGTTGACGTTCATCGCGGCGCCGATTGCGATTCTGTTCGCTTCGAGGCTCAGCTTCTTCGCCCGCACGCTCCGATTCTTCGCGTTCGTGGCCGTTGTCGCGCTTATAGGCCTCGTTGGCATCCACTACGTGAGCAGGCTGGGCATCTCCACGACCGCACTGACTCAACGCTTCTCCTCCCTCCCGGCCGTGCTGTCTCACCCGGTCTCCGATCAGAGCTACGTCGAGCGCAGGTCTCAGCAGGAGCTTGCCTTGCAGGCGTACCACTCGTCGCCGCTGCTCGGCGTTGGGCCTGGTCATCTCTTCCCCTATACCGACCTCAGCGGAAATACCGTATTCGTGTTCACCATCGATACTCCGCTCAGCTTCTTGGCCAAGTTCGGCCTTGTCGGCTTGGCTGCCCTTGCTGCGTGGGCGTACTTCGTTTTGATGTTCTTGAGGAGAATCCGCACGCCGGGTCCGGAGTTGGGGCCGGCGCGCTTCGCGCTCATTGGATATTTCGCGATCGTCGCTGGCTACACGCTTCTCAACTCACCGTTCGAAGACAAGGGTTTCGCATTCGGATTGTTACTGCTGATCGCGTTGTCTCTGCGCGAGCGAATCGACGCCGGTTCCAAGTCGACGCGCCCGGCCGAACCGAGAGAATTGCGCTGACTCGACTGCTGATCTTCGAAGGGAGCGAGAACGGTCACTCCGAGCTGTATCTGCGCCGGGCGGTCGAGACCCTCGAGTCCGACGTCGAGCTGGTGCTCGCGGTGCCGAAGCGGCTCGAAGCGAGGCTCTCCGATCTGGAGTGCTCGATCATCTCCCTCCCCGACCAGCCCTTCGTCGGACACGGCGGTTCATACAGTCGTTCGAAGCAGAAGAGCGATCGCGCGGAAACAGCCCTCTTCCTGGAGGTGTCGCGGACCGCCTCGCCGGATCACGCCTTGCACCTGTTCGGTGATAGCGCAATGCGCTGGCTTCTGAAGCAGCCGGTGTCAGACGTGCCGATCAGCGTACTCCTGTTCCGTCCGAGGGCGCACTATCCGGCCCTGTACGGGACGCGCTTCAATCTCCGCGAACGCTTCCTCGCGGCGGCACACGAGCACCTTGTTCAGCGATGGGGCCGACGCGCCGACGCCCATGCATTGCTGACGCTCGACGAAGGCGCGGCTCATTTCTGGGCGGAGAGAGGCTTGCAAGCTCATTGGCTGCCGGAGCCACCGATCGGAGAGGTGCCGGCCCCGGTTCCGCGTGGACGACGCAAGGGCTGCATCGCTTATGGGGCGCTTGCGGAGCGCAAAGGGATCGAATTCCTGGCGGCCGCGTCTATCCGGGAACCGGATTCGATCGCCGTCACCCTCGCAGGGCCGGTTGAGCCCGGCTTCGAGCGGCGACTCGAGGTGTGCGTTGCGCAGATGAAGACGGCCGGTGTCGAGGTGGATGTCCGAACCTCGCGGCACAGCGAAGCCGAGGGCTTGGCTGCACTCGCCAGCGCCCGGTGCGCCGTGCTCCCATACCCTCGCCACTACGGGATGTCGCGTGTCCTCCTCGAGGCGGCGAGTGTCGGAACTCCCGTCATTGTCCAGGACGGCGGCCTCATGGGATATCTCGTCCGTCGATACGAACTGGGCATCGCTCTCGAATGTACGGACGCACCCGCGCTCGCTCGAGCGATCCGCTCTCTGACGGATGACCCGGACGCGGTCGAAGCTCGGTCGGAAGCGTTGGCCCAGTTCGCAGATCGCTTCTCTCGAGAGAGATTCCGCCGAGCTTTTCTCGCCGCGTTCCCGAGTGCGCCCGAAGTCAGCCAAGGAGTAGCGGCCGGAGGGCGCCAGTGAGCACGCTCATTGTGACCGGCTCGTCTGGGTTGATCGGCTCGGAGGCGGTCCGCCGCTTCCATTCACGTGGATACGACGTCATCGGCATCGACAACGACATGCGAAGCGTCTTCTTCGGCAGCGACGGATCCACGCGCTGGATGACAGAGCGCCTGATTTCAGAGTTACCGGGATACGTCCATCATGCGATCGACATCCGCGACGCGGAGGAGATCGACTCTGTCTTCAAAAGTGCGGCAGGCGCGCTTCGGGTCGTGATTCATGCGGCTGCCCAGCCTTCGCACGACTGGGCAGCGCGCGATCCTGTTACCGACTTCGGCGTCAACGCGCAGGGCACGCTCGTCGTGCTCGAAGCAGTGCGCAAATACGCACCCGAGGCGACATTCATTTTCACGTCGACGAACAAAGTTTATGGCGACACGCCGAACCAGCTTCCGCTAGTCGAGCAGCCCATGCGCTTCGAGTTGCCCGACGATCACCCGTGGTTCAACGGCATTCCCGAGACGATGACGATCGACCAGAGCACGCACAGCCTCTTCGGAGTCTCGAAGGTAGCAGCCGATCTGCTCGTCCAGGAGTATGGCCGGTACTTCGGTCTTCGCACGGCCGTCTTTCGAGGCGGTTGCCTGACCGGGCCGGGTCATTCCGGAGCCGAGCTGCACGGCTTCCTTGCCTACTTGATGAAGTGTGCAGCTACGGGCCGGCACTACACCGTCTATGGGTACGGGGGTAAGCAGGTCCGCGACAACATTCATTCTGCCGACTTGATCGCGGCATTCGAGCAGGTCGGCGCGAGGTCGCCCGTCGCGGGCGTCTACAACATTGGGGGTGGGCGCAGAGTCAACTGCTCGATGCTCGAGGCAATCGCCGCCTGCGAACGCATCGTCGGCCGTGAGCTCTCATGGTCATACGTCGAGCAGAATCGGATCGGCGATCACATCTGGTGGATTAGCGACGTGTCGGCTTTCGAGGCCGACTACCCGGAGTGGGCGCCAGCGTACGATCTCGAATCGATTCTCAGGGAGATATACGAGCTTAACCGCGAACGCTGGCGCCGCGAGCCGGAAACCCGCTCGGTGTAAGTCGTGGAGCTCGACGGACCGACGGTGCGCCGTGTTCGCGCCCCTCGCGCAGGACTTAGATGCCTCCCGCCGAGCGCGTATGCGCTCGGCTGCGAAAGAGCTGTTCGAGTCGAGCTGACTTGGGGACGCAAGCGCGGCTGCGATGGTTGCGCTCTTCGGCGACGTGCTCGAGACTTCGACGACGTAGGTCTCCACGCACGAGCATCTGTGCTAAATGTCCCGGCACGCCGTCGATGACTCTTTCGAACCGCGTCCGAGCAGCCTTCACTGCTTTTCCCATCCCTTCGTGCCGCGCCGAAACTCTCACTCGACGTCTCCGAGGTCGATCCGGCTGCGTCCCGAGAGTGGCTGCCACGCTCGCTGCCATGCTCGCTGCCGCGCTCGTCGCTGCTCCCGGCAGCGGAGGACGGGACACGCCCGCCAAAGGGCAGACATTCGAGGCGATTGCCGACGCGTCGGTCACTGCCGCCCGGCCGAGAGCCAATCTCGGCCGATCGAAAGAGCTCCTGCTCGATCGCGCTCCAGACGCCCGTGCCTACCTGACGTTCCGCGTCCGTCGGCTAACGACAGGGCTAGGGGCGGTGCTGCACGTCTATGCGCTGACGACATCGCGGCGCGGATTCTCCGTTGGAGTCTCCGTCGGCCGGTGGAACGAGCGGACGGTCACCTACTCTGCCGCGCCTCGGGTATTGCCCACGAGAATCGACTCCGGCCCAGTCAGAGCCGGAGACTGGGTCAGCACCGATGTCACTCGGCTCGTGCAGGGAAAGCAGATCGTCACTCTGGCGCTCACGCGCTCGGGCACCGGCCGGATCAGAATCGCGAGTCGCGAGTCCGCTCACCCGCCGGTGCTCGGCGTCTATCCCGCCTCCTACCTCGACGGGCCCGCGGGCCTCGACATCATCCTCCCTTCCAGGTTGCCGGGATCGCTCCTCGGCATCTCTCCGGGCGGCCCTGGCAAGTCGTGGGAGGAAGCGAAGGCTCAGTTCCTCTCTCGTGAGCAGGTGGCGGGCCGCAAGCTGGACGTCATGGGCATCTACCACGGCGCGCCCGACGGAGGGTGCTTCTACCCTGGAGCCGTTCCCTTCGGCACCCAGGAGGCGTGGGCCGCCCGTCACGGCGCGATCCCCTACGTGTCCTGGTCGCCCGGCTACAGCCTCGACGAGCTGAGGAGCGGACGCGCCGATGCCTGCCTGAGGGCGGTGGCGCGCCGAGCGAGGGCCTTTGGCCGACCGGCGTTCATTCGCATGTACTGGGAGTTCAACGTGCCCAGCCCCGACCGCCCCTTCTCGGAGAATCCTTCCGAGTTCGTCGCGGTCTGGCGTCACACCGTCGATCTGTTCGTGGCGGAGGGGGCGCGGAACCTCTCATGGGTCTGGTGCCCGGGGCAGAGCTTCTACGGGAAGTCGTCGTACGACAGCTTTCCAGGAGGCCAGTACGTCGACTGGGTGTGCGCGGACGGGTTCAACTGGAACGAGCCCGGCGCCTTCTGCGGGGCCCTCGGCAACCCGCATCCCGGCTGGTGCGGCTTCGAGGAGATCTTCCACGGTGGCCCGGCTGCCCACCGGTCCGTGGACATCGACTTTCTCGGTCGGAAGCCGTTCATGATCGGCGAGGTCGGTACCGTCGAGGGCGCGCCGGGCCAAAAGCGCAGCTGGGAACTCGATGCACTCGCCCGGATCAAGGCGGCTTTCCCGAGCCTGATGGCCTACATCTACTTCGATCAGGACACCAGCTCAGTGGAGTCGTGCAGCTGCAACTGGCGACTCGATTCGTCACCGTCCGCACTCGACGGCTTCAGACAGATCGCGCAGGACCCGTACTTCAGAACACGCAGCTGAAGGGCGAAGTTGACGAGCGCGGACGGTCGAGTTGCCGCCCGAATCGTTGCGAAGCCGGAACGGAGTCGTGTCGGGTCCCCTCCGTAGACTGGCGTCAGTGGCCAAGGTGGCGCCCACCCTGTTCGCTTGCTCGGGCTGCGGCTACTCGTCCGGGCGCTGGTTCGGCCGCTGCCCGGGCTGCGGCGAGTTCGGCACGCTGGTCGAGGAGCCCGTGGCCGGGCCGACCGCGGCCCCCGCGACGCGGCCGCCGCTCAGGCTCGTCGACGTCGACGTCGAAGAGGCAGAGCGCATCCCGACGGGGGTGCCGGAGCTCGACCGGGTGCTCGGCGGCGGGCTGGTTCCCGCGTCGCTGGTGCTCGTCGGGGGCGAGCCGGGCGTGGGCAAGTCGACCCTGCTCCTGTCTGCGCTGGCGGCGATCTCGCGCGACCGCCGCGCGCTGCTCGTCACCGGCGAGGAGTCGGTCGCACAGGTGAAGCTGCGCGCTGCCCGGCTGGGCGGCGCGGAGGCGGTGGAGATCCTCGCCGAGACCGAGCTCGAGACGGTCTGCGCGACGCTCGCGCGAGAGCGCCCGGAGGTCTGCGTGATCGACTCGGTGCAGACTCTCTACGCGGCGGAGCTCGGGTCCGCGCCCGGCTCGGTCGCCCAGGTGCGCGAGGCGGCGTCGAGGCTGCTTCGAGTCGCGAAGGAGAACGGCGTCGCGGTCTTCCTCGTCGGCCACGTCACGAAGGACGGCGCCGTCGCCGGCCCACGCGTGCTCGAGCATCTCGTCGACTGCGTGCTGCAGTTCGAGGGCGACCGCTACCGGGCGCACCGCATTCTCCGCGCGGCGAAGAACCGTTTCGGCTCGACGAACGAGCTCGGCGTATTCGAGATGACCGGCACCGGGCTCGTCGGCGTTCCCGACCCTTCCGAGCTCTTCGGCCGCAGCGAACCGGGCGAGGTGGGCGCGGCCGTCGCCTGCACGCTCGAGGGAACGAGGCCGATCCTGCTCGAGATCCAGGCGCTCGTGGCGCCGACCGACCTGGCGATGCCCCGCCGGGTCGCGACCGGAGTCGATCCGAGGCGGTTGGCGATGATCGTCGCCGTTCTCGGCCGACACGCGCGGGTCGGGCTCGGGTCGGCCGACGTGTTCGTCAACGTCGCGGGCGGCGTGCGCATCGACGAGCCGGGGGCGGACCTCGCGGTTGCGCTCGCGATCGCCTCGGCCGCCAGGGGCGTGGCCGTGAAGGATGGTCTCGCCGTTTTCGGCGAGCTCGGGCTGACGGGGCGGCTGCGGGCCGCGACGCAGGCCGAGCGGCGGCTCGAGGAATGCGCCAAGCTCGGCTTCCGTGAGGTGCTCGCGCCGAAGGGGACGCCCGAGCGGCCGACGGTCGCCGTGATCGAGGCGGAAACGGTTCGAGCGGCGGTCGGCAGGGCCCTCGTCCCGGACGGGCCGTCAATCGACTAGGCTCGTCTGAGCAGGGCTTTTCTGTAAGCGTGAGGTTAAAAGCCCTGGAAACTTACCCGTTTTTTGGCGGTTTCCGCTATACTTTCTCCAGTCCGCCGGCGGCCGTTTCCACCGCCGGCGTCTTGGCGACTACGGACCTTCGAAAGGGGAGTGGGTTGTTCAAGGTTGGCGACAAGGTGGTGTATCCACACCACGGGGCCGGCACCGTCGTGAAGAAGGAACAGCGCGAGGTGCTCGGCCAGAAGCGCGAATACCTCACGATCAAGATCCTGCACAACGACATGACCGTGAACGTCCCGTGCGAGAACGCGGAGGCGGTCGGCCTGCGCCGCGTGATCGACGAGGTCATGGTCGAGAAGGTGCTGAAGGCGCTTCAGGGCTCCGGCACGACGATGCCGAAGAACTGGAACCGCCGGTTCAAGCACAACCGCGACAAGATGAAGACCGGTGACATCTTCGAGCTCGCGGAGGTCGTCCGGAACCTCTCCCTGCGCGACCACGAGAAGGGGCTCTCGACCGGTGAGAAGCAGATGTTCGTCAAGGCGAAGAAGATCCTCGCCAGCGAGCTGATGTACGCGAAGGCGATGGACGAGGACGAGGCCGGGGTCTGGCTGGACGACGTCCTGTCCACCGTCGCAGGCAGCAAGAAGAAGACGAAGGTCGCCGCGGGCGCGAGCGCCTAGGGCGCGCCCGACCCGACCGTGTCCGTCTGGGCCGTGCTCGCCGCAGCAGGCCGCGGCGAGCGGCTCGACGGCGAGCGGCCGAAAGCGTTCGCGGCGCTCGGCGGACGGCCGCTCGTGGCCGAGAGCATGGAGCGGCTCGAGGCCTCCGCGTGGATCGAGTCGATCGTCGTCGTTGCGCCGCCCGGCTGGGAGGAGCCCGTGATCCTGCTTGCCGAGGAGCTCGGTTGCGGAAAGGTGGTCGCCGCGGTCGCCGGCGGCCAGACGCGGGCCGAATCGGTGCGGATCGGGGTCGGGGAGGTCGCCGACGGCGCGGCCGTGATCCTCGTCCACGATGCGGCGCGCCCGCTACTCACGGCCGACGTGGTCGAGCGGCTGCTCGGCGCGCTGAGCGACGGGTGGGACGGCGTCGTCCCGGGGTTGCCCGTCGTGGACACCGTCAAGCGCGTGCTGGACGGGGCGGTCGTCGAGACGCTCCCGCGCTCGGAGCTGGTCGCCGTCCAGACGCCGCAGGCGTTCGTCGCCTCGGTGCTCCGGGGCGCTCTGGCGGAGAGCTCGGAGGCGACGGACTGTTCGTCGCTGGTCGAGGCTCGAGGGGGTCGGGTGTGGTGGGTCCGTGTGGATCCGCGCCTGCTCAAGGTGACGACTTCCGAAGACCTCGCCCTCGTCGAGTCCTGGATCCGTGAGCCGGATTGATCGTCGACTATCACATGCACCTGCGCGATCCGGACGAGCGGATCGAGCACACGGTCGCGGGCGTCGAGCGGTTCGTCGAGACGGCCGCCGCGCGCGGCGTGGACGAGATCGGCTTCAGCGAGCACGTCTACTACTTTCGGCAGACGCGGGCTTTCTGGTCGCTGCCGTACCAGCTCGACCGCTGCCATCACGATCTCGACAGCTACGTCGGCGCCGTCCTGGAGGCAAAGCGGCAGGGCTTCCCGGTCAAGCTCGGGCTCGAGGTCGACTACGTCGGCCCGCGGCAAGGTGAGCTCGCCGCGACGCTCGAGCAGTACCCGTGGGACTACTTGCTCGGCTCCGTGCACTGGATCGACGGGCTCGCGATCGACCAGGAGCCGGGGATCTGGGTGACCGCGACCGTCGACGAAGTGTGGCAGCGGTACTTCTCGGCACTGGCCGAGCTGGCCGCGTCGGGCGATGTCGACGTGCTCGCGCATCCGGATCTGGCGAAGATCTTCGGCCGGCGGCCCGCCCGTTTCGATTACCCCGAGCTCGACGGCGTCGCCCTCGAGATCTCGACGGCCGGCCTGCACAAGCCCGTCGGAGAGCTCTACCCCGACCCCGCGCTGCTCGCATCTCGGCCTCCGGTCACGCTCGCCTCCGACGCGCACGTACCGGCGAACGTCGGGCGCGATTTCGATCGGGCGCTCGAGGTCGCCCACGCGGCAAGGTATGAAACCGTGACCGTGTTCGAGCACCGCCGCGCACGCCAGGAGCCGCTCGGGTGAGCGCGCGGGCGCGCCCGGCAATCGGCGCACAATCGCCGCACCCGCGTGACGGCCACGTGCGTGTTTCCGCGATAGCATCGACCGCGGGAGGCGGGTGGAAATCCCTCTTCCCCTCCCCGGGTGGGGTTATGGAGCGGGTTCGGCGTCGCGTCGAACGCCGGTGGAGATGAGCGACTACCGCGTCGGGATCGGCGTCGACGCCCACGCTCTCGAGGAAGGGGTGCCGCTCGTCCTCGGCGGCGTCCGGGTGGAGAGCACTCGCGGTCTCGCCGGGCACTCCGACGGCGATGTGATCGCACACGCGCTGATCGACGCGCTCCTCGGGGCGGCGAACCTCGGCGACATCGGCTCGCTCTTCCCCTCGGACGGCCGAACGCCTCCCGGCGTCTCGTCGCTGGTCCTCCTCGAGCAGGCGTACGCTCGCGTCCGGGAGGCCGGCTGGGAGCTCGTCAACGCCGACTGCATCTTCATCGGGCAGGAGCCACGACTGGGGCCGTTCCGCGACCGGATGCGCGACGCGCTCGCCGGCGCGCTCGCCGTCGAGCCCGGTCGGGTCGCCGTGCGGGCGACGACGACCGACGGGCTCGGGTTCACCGGCCGCGGCGAGGGGCTCGCCGCGCAGGCCGTGGCGCTCGTTCGGCGGGCCTAGAGAGCACCGCCCGGAGCGCGTCCTCCAACCGGTCGAGCGCGAGGTCGAGCTCCTTCGGCCCGTAGTCGAGCCGCTCGTGGACGCGGGCGACCGAGCCCTGGAGCGCGGGAAATGCCGCGACCACGTTCCGGTCGCCGATCTTCGTCACCCCCAGCAGGGTCGAGCGGCCGTCCTCGGGGTTCGGACGACGCCTGATCTGGCGACGGTCCTCCAAGCGGCTCAGGTAGGAGGACAGCGTGGTCGGGGCCATCCCGAGCAACGCCGCGAGCCGCGTAGGCGTGATCGGCTGGAACGCCCGGATCGCGCTCTGCACGGCGAAATCGTTCGGGTTCAGCCGCTGTCCGCGCATCGCCCGGCCGAGCAGATCGTTCGAGAGCTGTCCGAGGACGAACAGCCGAAAGAGAACATTGCGACCGCGTGTGCTCATAAGCTACTAAGTCGTAGTGTAATGTTGCGAGTTCGCACTATATACGGTTCGCGACGAGAATTACACCGGGAACACCGTCAGCCGCATCGACCCGGAGACTGAACCGCGTCCTGGCGGTTCCGGCCGGGATCCTCGGTCCCGTCCCGCTCGTCGTCGATGACACGGCCGTCGGGTCGCCTCCAGCGCCAGGACTCAGGGACAGACCCCCGGGGTCTGTCCCTGGTTTCACGGCCCGTCGAGCGAGTAGCCGTTCGCGAGCATCGAGTCGGCGCGCGCGAGACAGCTGTCCCATTCGGGCACGTCCCAGCCGAGGGAATCGGCCAGGCGGACGATGATGTTGAAGAGCGAGGCGACGTGGATCGCGTCCACGATCGCTCCGTCGGAAACGCCGGCGGCGCGCACCTCGTCGGCGTCCGCCCGGCCCAGCTCCTTCGGCCGCAGCGTGAGCTTCTCGATGAAGCCGAGCGCTGCGCGCAGCCGCTCGTCGACGGGAGCCGTGCGCCAGTCGGCCTCGACCGCGCGCCAGACGTCGTCACCGAGAGCGAACGACGCGACCGCGCCGTGGGCCCGCGTTCAGAAGGGGCACTGGTTGAGCGAGGAGACGAACGCTGCGAAGAGTTCTCGCTCGCCGTCCGACCAGTCCGACGGCCCGCGCATCGCCCGGTCGAGGGCGTCCGAGAACGGACGTCCGAAGAGCTCCGGCCGATAGTAGAGGGTCTTCAGCACGCCGACCGGCTCGACCCCGCGAGCACCGCGGATCTGCTCGAGCACAGCGGCCTCGGCGGGCGCATGCCCGGAATCGACGACCCCCAGCCTCACCCGAGCGTCCTCAGCCCGGCGTCGAGCCGCTCGAGGCCGGCGGCCACCGCCGCCGAGACCGTCTGCTCGAAGATCTCGTCCTCGGAGTGCCCCGCGCCATTCAGCGCCTCGACGTCGGCGTCGGTGACCGTGTACGCGCGGCGCCGGACCTTCGCGAGATAGTCGCCGAAGCCGGCGGGCGCAACCCGATCGGGCCGGGCGGCATCCCGCAGTCTGGCGATCAGCTCGTCGTAACGGGTGGTCACGCGGGTAGCCTAGCCCGCTCGCCCTCGACGACGAGTAGGCCGTCTGCGGCGAGCGAGGCGACCGCCTCTGGATCGATGCCGGCCGGCTGCGGCTCGGCGGCGGCGAGGCGCAACACGCGCGAGCGCCGCTGTCGGAAGGAGCCCTCGAACGGACCCTGCTTGCGCGCCGGCTCGAAGCGCATCCCGGCGGAGGGGCAGTCGCCACGTAACGGGCACTCGCCGCACCTCGGCACGCGTGCCAGGCACACGGTCGCGCCGAGGTCGAACAGCGCCTGCGCGGCCTCCGGGTCGAACGCGGCTCCGGTCCGCTCCAGAACCCGCGCGACGTTCACGTCGACCGGCAGTACGTCGCGGCCGAATGCGAAGTTCCCGATCGCCGCCGCCGTATACGGGCCGACCCCGGGCAGCTCGGTCAGGTCGTCCGGCCAGCCGTGCTCGGCGACGACCTGCGCGGTGCGGTGCAGCGCGACTGCCCGCCGGTTGTACCCGAGCCCCTGCCAGGCGCGGATCACGTCGGCCCGCGACGCAGCCGCAAGCTCGCCCGCCGTCGGCCAGCGCTCGAGCCAGTCGAGGTAGGGCCGCACGACGCGCGAGACCTGCGTCTGCTGGAGCATCACCTCCGAGACGAGGATCGCGTACGGATCGCGCTCGCCACGCCAGGGGAGGTCGCGTCCGTTCGTCCCGAACCACGCGAGGAGTCGATCCTGCACTACGTGACGCGGTAGCGGATGTGGGTCGCGAGCTCCAGGCCTTCGAGCGACATCGCGAGCTCGGCGAGGAGGCTCATCGCCAGGTGGCGCCGAGCACCGCGTACTGGATGCCGACCCGCTTCAGGTCGCGGCTCGCGCGCGAGGCGACGTCGACGATCGCGAACCGGTCGTGACGGAAGGCGAGCAGCTGCTCCGAATCGGGCGACCACGCGAGCGGCTTCGAGCCAAGACGCGGCGTCCCGAGGGGCGGGATCGGCGTGGTCGTCAGGCGGCGCAGGCCGCGGCCGCCGGCGGGCACGGTGTAGATGTCGGAGACGCCGCGGAGGGGCCGGCGCTGGAAGGCGATCGTCGTCCCGTCCGGCGACCAGATCGGGTTCGTGTCGAGGACGCCGTTCGCCGGCTTCGTCAGGGTGACCCGTGAGCCGAGCGCGGTCGGCAGCGTGGCGAGTCCGGCCGGCGTCGTGACGGCGATCCGGGTCGAGTCCGGCGAGAAGACGGGGTTCGCGCTCGCTCCGTACGGATCGGGGTTGCGGTAGATCGTGCGGGCCGCACCGTCCCGGAGGTCGACGACGTCGAGCTCGTTCTTCAGCGTGCCGGCCTTCCCGTCGCCCGACGTGCGCGAAAAGGCGATGTGCTCGCCGTCGCCCGACCAGGCGAGCGCAGCGAGCGACGATCCCGCCCACGAGGTCGGCAGCGCGATCTTCCTCACCGGCCCGCGGCCGACGACCGGGACGAGCACGAGGGAGTTCTCGGCTGCGAACGCGATCCGGTAGCCGTCGGGCGAGAAGCAGAGCGACGGCTCGTACGCCGGGATCTGTGTCAGCGTCCTCGCCGAGCCCCCGCCTGCCAGCTCGACGCGTAGCCGGCCGCCCAGTGCGTAGGCGACGACCCGCCCGTCGGGCGAAAGCACCGGGCTGGTCGCAGCGCGCACCGTCCGCGCGGAGAGGCCCGACGGCGAGCCGGTCCACACCAGCGCTCCGGGCGCCGGGCCCGTCGAGAGCGCCACGACCGAGATGAGCATGGCTGCGAGAGCCATCTGGTCTTCGAGGGTACCTAGAAGCCGAGCGCGCGGAGTGCCTGCCACTGCGCCGGCTTCGTCCCGACGTAGTCGTACAGGCTGGCGCCGGTAACCCTGGCGTCGAGCGCGGCCTCGCCGAATGCCCTCACCTGCGCGGTCGTCGCACGGCTCGCGATCCCGCCGACGGCGTGCACGGCGAGCGCCTCGTTCCCGGTCCGGGCCCGCAGCAGCTCGACGTTGGCCTCGGTGTACGCGCGGCTCGGAGCCGCGGACCTGAACCGGTAGGTGAAGTAGCCCATCGGCAGGAAGACGTCGAACGTGCGCGCCAGGCTCGCGTACGGGAAGCCGGGCCAGTAGCCGGGGTTGAGGTCCATCCCGCGCGGGGCGGGGATGATCGCGCCGAGCGGGTAGGTGGCGCCGACGAGCGAGCGCAGGAGCCCGCCGAGTGCGACCACACGCGAGCTGCGCGTGGGGACGGACTTGACGACGCTCGCCTCGATGTCGAGCGCAAACGAGTCGAACCTCTCGCCACCGGGCGACCGGAAGCGGATCGCGGCCAGCGAGCGGCGCAGGTCGCGTGCGCCGTTCGCGAACGAGGGCAGATACCAGGCGACGACCCGGAGCCCGGCGCCGTGGGCCGCATCCAGGAAGCGGCCGATCAGAGCCGGCCGGACGAGGTCGACCGTGCGCGAGTAGTTCGAGGTCTCCAGGTAGAGCGTGGAGACGCCACGGGCGGCCATCGTCGCGACCGCAGCCTCGGGGCTCTGCCACACGCTCGTGTCCCAGATGTCGACCCAGGTGCCGAGGCCGTGGTACGCGGTGAGGTCGCGGCCGGGCGCCGCACCGCCTGCCGGGACGGCGAGAGAGAGCGCGAGCGCGCAGAGGCACACGACGAGACGGAGCGGCACAGCCTCGCCATTCTGCCTGGGCGGGCCGCTGCTCGACCACCTGGTTACCGGAGCGGTGTCTCGGGGCAACGCGGACGGCAGCTACCGTCGACGCCTATGAGCAAGCAATACCTGATCTTGATCGAGCAGCTCGTCCGCGAGGGTCGCTCGGAGCGCGAGATCGAGCGTGCGGTTCGAGACGTCGTCTCCGAGGACGATCGCGCCGACGCCGCTGGTGCCTCGGAGGACCCCGAGACTGCGCATCTCCGTCCGGCCGCGTAGCCGGCCGCTCCTTTCGTCGCCCGCATTTCTCCTGCGCCCTCCGGACGTCAGCCGGGAGGGGGACAGATGCGCCGCTCGAGCGTTTCGGCCACGCGCGGCCGGGCTCCGACGGTCGGAGCTCCCGGCTACGTTTCATCCACATGCGACTGTGCGATCCGGGGCGGTGCGCGGGATTGATCCTGCTCGACACGAGCGTCCTGAGCTGCGCCCTCGTATCCGGCGACCGCGCGTTTGCCTCTGTTCGGAAGCTCCGGCTCGTCGCGCTCGACTCGGCGGAGCCGGACGAGTTGCCGGCATGAGGCGGGTCCGCTTCGCGCCCAGCCCGACGGGGACGCTGCACATCGGCAACGCTCTTTCCGCAGTCGCGAACCGGACCTTCGGCGACTGGCTGCTGCTGCGGATCGACGACACGGATCCGGCGCGGAACGTGCCCGCGGGAGAGGAGGCGATTCTCGCCGACCTCCGCTGGCTCGGGATCGAGTGGGACGAAGGGCCGGTGCGGCAGAGTGACCGCGGTGCCAGATACGCAGAGACCGCAGCTCTGCTCGGGGCGACGCGCTACGAGGGGACGACGCTCGTCCGCGAGGACGGCACCGCCACCTACCAGCTCGCCACCGTCGTCGACGACATCGACTTCGGGATCACGCACGTGATCCGGGGGTCGGACCATCGCCCGAACGAGCAGCTCCACCGGCGGCTGCACGAGGCGCTCGGGACGACGCCGCCGATCTACGTCCACCATGGTCTGATCCTCGGCCCCGACGGCAAGAAGCTCTCCAAGCGTGCCGAGGGCGCCACGGTCGCGTCTCTCAGAGAGCAGGGCGTCCCGGCAGAGGCGGTGCTCGCCTACCTCGAGGAGCTCGACCTTCCCCGGCACGACGTCCACCTCGACCTCGCCCGCATCCGGCGCCTGGCGATCGAGGCGATCGAGGCGATGACGGACGAGGAGCTGGCCGAGCGAACCGGCGCCGATCCGCAGTACGCCCCGGTGATGCGCGGGGCCAGAGACCTGAACGAGGCAGCGGAATACGCCCGTGCTCTCGCGGAGCCGGTCTCTGTCCCGGCGGCCGATCGCGAGACTCTCACACGCTTCCGGGAGCTCGCGAGCCTCCCGCCGAAGGACCTGATTCGAGAGCTGAAGGCGGCCGGTGGCAACCTCAGGGCCCTTCGCCTAGCGCTGACCGGCCGCGCCACCGGCCCCGAGCTCTCCGCGATACTGGCTGCGCTCCCCAAGGAGGAGGCACTGCGCCGTGTCGATCAGGCTCTACAGCACGCTCAGCCGTAAGCTCGAGGAGCTCCCGCCGCCACCTGGGCCGATCCGCATGTACGTCTGCGGCTCGACCGTCTACGCGCGCGTACACGTCGGGAACTCGAGGCCGTTCGTGCTCGCGATGTGGCTGCGACGGTGGCTGGGAAGCCGCGGCTACGAGGTCAGGCTCGTGCACAACATCACCGACGTCGACGACCACATCTACGAGGAGGCGATCAAGCTCGGCCGGGGGAGCCGTGAGCTCGCAGCCGAGGCGACGCAGTGGTTCTTCGACGACACCTCCGACCTCGGGCTCGGCCGGCCCGACGTCGAGCCGAGGGCGAGCGAGGCGATTCCCGAGATCCTTGCGTTCATCGGGTCGTTGATCGCCCACGGGTACGCCTACGAGGCCGACGGCGATGTCTACTTCCGCGTCGGCGTCTACCCCGACTACGGGGAGCTCTCCGGGGCGAAGCTCGAGGACATGGTCGCGCAGGAGCCGAGCCCGCAGAAGGAGGACCCGCGCGACTTCGCGCTCTGGAAGGCGCAGAAGCCGCTCGAAGACGCCGCCTGGCAGTCGCCGTGGGGCCCCGGACGCCCCGGCTGGCACATCGAGTGCTCGGCGATGGCCGAGAAGCACCTCGGGCCCGTGTTCGAGATCCACGGCGGCGGGCTCGACCTCCGCTTCCCCCACCACGAGAACGAGCTCGCCCAGTCGCGCGCACGGGGGTACCCGTTCGCGCAGATCTGGCTGCACAACGGGATGCTCGAGCTCGACGCCGAGAAGATGTCGAAGTCGCTGGGAAACGTCGTCACGCTCCGCAACGTGCTCGACACCTGGGGGCGCGAGACCCTGCTCCTCTACCACCTGAGCGGACACTGGCGGAAGCCCGTGGACTTCACCGACGAGTCGCTCGAGTCGGCCCGCACCCAGCTCGCCGGGTTCCGCGAGGCGCTCGCGCTACCGGCCCGCCAGGACGGCGACTGGAGCCGGCTGGAGGCGGTGCTCGAGGACGACTTCAACACTCCCGCGGCGCTCGCCGTCTTTCACGACTGGGCCTCGCGCGGGGCTCGTGGTGAGCTCGCCCGCGGGCTCGACCTCTTCGGGTTCGACACGAAGCTCTCTCCGCCCGCCGGGCTCGAGGAGCTCCGGGCGCGCCGCGAGAGCGCTCGAGCGGCCAAGGACTGGGCGGCGGCCGACGCGGCCCGCGACGAGATCGAGGCTGCCGGCTGGGCGGTGACCGACCACGCAGGCGGCACCGTGATCTGGCCCCGACCGTGACGGCCCCGGCCGAGTTCGTCTACGGGCGGCGCGCGGTCCGCGAGGCACTCCGCGGCTGTCGGGAGGTGCTCGAGTTGCTCGCGACCGAGCGGGCGGCGCGGGAGGAGTGGGAGCGCAAGCCGAGGGTCGTCCCGGAGCGCGTGCTCGGCGAGCTAGCGGGGACACGCGACCACCAGGGCGTCGTCGCGCGGGTCGAGCCGTTCCGCTACTCCGATGCCTGGGAGCTGGCCGCGGGACCCGAGCCGCTGCTCGTCGCGCTCGACCAGGTGACGGATCCGCGGAACCTGGGCGCGGTGATCCGGAGCGCGGAGGGCGCGGGGGCGACCGGGGTCGTCCTCCCGGCGCACAACTCCGCACGGGTGACACCGGTGGTCGCGCGCTCGTCGGCCGGCGCCGTCGAGCACCTGCCGGTCGCCGTCGTCGCGAACCTGTCTCGCTATCTGAACGAGGTGAAAGGGCCGCGACTGTGGGTATGGGCGGCCGACCCCGCCGGGACGCCGATGGCCGAAGCGGACCTGAGCGGGGGACTGTCCCTCGTCTTCGGTGCCGAGGGGAGGGGGCTACGCCCGCTCGTGCGGCGGGCGTGCGACGGCTCCGTCTCGATCCCGCTCGGCGGGAAGATCGAGTCGTTGAACGTCAGCGTCGCAGCCGCGGTCCTCCTCTACGAGGCGCAGAGGCGGCGCGCTGCATAGGCAGAGATCGACCCGTCCCGCTGAAGGAGGGGGGCGCGTCTGGGACCCGGGCTTCCCCCGTGTCGAGCGTCGTGCCTGATCCCACCCTCTATCTGTTCGACGGGTTCAACCTGCTGCACGCGGGCGGCTACGAGAGCGTGCGGGAGCTGGTCGACCGGCTCGCCAGCTTCGTCGCCCAGGAAGGCGCACGCGGAATCGTCGTCTTCGACGGGATCGGCGACGATCACGACCGGGGGCCGCTCGAGGTGCGCTGGGCCGCGAACGCCGACACCCTCCTCGAGCGGCTCGCCGCCGAGCGGCGCGGTCGCGAGACGGTCTGCCTCGTCTCGTCCGACGCTGCGGTGCGCGGCACCTCGGGCCCGGAGGTGCGCAAGCTCTCCTCGCGCACGTTCCTTCGCGACCTCACCGCCACGGGGCACTCCGAGCGGGCGCCGCTTCCGCTCGGAGAGCGCCTGGACGACGAGACGCGGGCCCGTCTCGAGCGCCTGCGCCGAGGGCAACAAGACTAGCGTTCGGAAAAATCGCAAAAGCACTTGTATTCTTTCAAAGAGAGTGCTAACTTCCGCCTCAACCTGAGGGTGAGACTTCGCCACGTCGACCCCGATTCTGCCCCGACTCCAGGAGACTCCCATGCCGGTTCGCTCCGCCACTGCACTACGGACGCAGCAGAAGTCTCAACGTGAACTCGAGGACTTGCAACTGGTCATCCGCGCCCGAAACGGCGACATGCGGGCCCGCGACCACCTCGTCGAGCGCTACACCGGTTTCGTTCGGATGAAGGCGAGCTCGTACTTCATCGCCGGCGGCGATGCGGAAGACCTGATCCAGGAGGGATTGATCGGCCTGTGCAAGGCGATCCGTGACTTCCGCTCCGACAAGGAGACCTCGTTCCGCAGCTTCGCCGAGCTGTGCGTGACCAGGCAGATCATCACCGCGATCAAGACCGCGACGCGTTTCAAGCATGCCCCGCTGAACAACTACGTCTCGTTCAGCCAGACGCCGGCGGGTCAGGACCCGGATTCGGACTGCACGCTCGGCGATGCCCTGCCCGGCTCGCATGTGCACGACCCGTCGGTGGCGGTCATCTCCACCGACGAGCTGACGAGCCTCGTCTTCACCCTCGGCACCGGGTTGTCGCCGCTCGAGGCCGACGCGTTGCGGATGTATCTCGAGGGCTCGTCGTACGAGCAGATGGCCGAGGACCTGGAGTGCGACACCAAGGCGATCGACAACGCGCTCCAGCGGGTGAAGCGGAAGATCGTCCAGCACCAGCGCTCGCGCGAAGTCCTGCACTGAGGGTGGCTCGACCGAAGGACAGGCTTCAGCCCGTCCCTGTTGCTCGAACCGCCGCGTACCATTGGCCCGGGCGCGCCGGAGTAGCTCAGCTGGTAGAGCGCTGGTTTTGTAAACCAGTGGCCGTGGGTTCGAGTCCCACCTCCGGCTCCTCCGAAAGACCGGGGGAGCCCGGCGGGGCTCCCCTGCGTCTGTTTCTGCTAGGCGGCGAGATCGAGCGCCGGCCCTACCTCGACTGCTTGCGGCTCGAGCTCGTCGGGGCGGATCAGCGTCAGGGCTGCGATCACCCCGGCCGCCGCGATTGCCCGCGCCCGTGAGGAAGGCGAGCGTGACCCGTCGACCGAAGCTACCGGCGTAGCGCCTGCTCGAGGTCGGACCAGAGCTCGTCGGCATCCTCGAGCCCGACCGACAGCCGGAGGAGGCGGCGCGGAACGCGGTCGCCCTCCCAGCGGTGGCGCGACTCCATCGACGACTCGACGCCGCCCAGGCTGGTGGCATTCCTGATCCGCCGCGTCGCCGTCTCGACCGCGCGCGGATCGCCCCGGACGTCGAACGAGATCAGCCCGCCGAAGCCCGGGTAGCGGACGGTCTCGACCGCCTCATGGGCCTGCAGCCGCTCGGCGAGGACGCGCGCAGTCTCGGTCTGGCGCTCGACGCGGATTCGCAGCGTCTTGATCCCGCGCGCGACGAGCGCCGCGACGTCGGCCGAGCAGCTCGGCCCGGTGCGCTGCCGGAACCGCCTGAGACGCTCGTGGCCGGCGGGGTCGCGCGACACGATCGCACCGGCGAGCGCGTCTGAGTGGCCGGTCAGATATTTCGTGGCGCTGTGCACCACGAAATCGGCTCCGTGCTCGAGCGGACGCAGGTGCACGGGGGTGGCCGCGGTCGAGTCGACCACGATCCGTGCCGGGTGCGCCGCAGCCGCCTCGAGATCGGGCATCGTCAGGAACGGATTGGAGGGCGCCTCCAGCCAGACGAGGTCGACGCCGTCGGGCGGTGGCCCGGTCTGGTCGAACTCGACGTGCTCCAGGCCCCAGCGGGACAGCTCGTCCATGATCACGCCGGTGCCGAAGTATGCGCCCTCGGCGAGCGCGACCTTCATCCCCGGCTCCAGCAGCGCGACGAGCAGCGCGGTCGTCGCGGCCGACCCGGACGCGAACAGGAGCGCCTGGCCCTCGGGTGCGCCCTCGAGCTCGGCGAGGGCCCGCTCCGCAGCCGCCCCGGTCGGGTGCGCGTATCGCGAGTAGAAGAACTCGCCCGGCTCGCCGTCGACGTACGGCCAGACGCTCGAGCGGTCGACGCTCAAATCCCGCTCCGGCGCCGACGCCTCCGCTCCTGGGAGCCTCCGTCGAGCCTACGGCTCATAGGCCAACCTTTGGCCGATGAGCGGGGAAGGGCCGGGGGGAACCGGGAGGTTCCCCGACAGGGTCGGCCTCTGAAAGAAGGGGGCTCGTGGGGGAAACATGGTTGTCCCCACGGGAGCGAGCCGAAGGCG